>NZ_JBHWGP010000046.1:0-45844 GCF_042733155.1 Streptomyces sp. NPDC059740
GGCCCTCCGGGCGCTTCCCTTCGGTGTTTCCAACCTTACCAGATCCGTTTTCCGGTTCCGGCCCCCTGTCGGAGCGGGGTTCGCTTTCCGGTCCGGCCCTTCCGGGCTTTCCCTTTCGGCGTTTCCGACTCTATCAGATCCGTTTTCCGTTTCCGTCCCGGCCGCTTGGCCGTTCCGAACTCGGAAGGTGTTTCCGATTCCCCGTCGGAGGGGGTTTGTCTTTCGACTTTCGAAACTCTATCAGACGATGATCAGCCGCTCGAAAGCGATGATCGGGCTGAAGTGGTTCCGAATTCCCTGCGCCGTTTATCCGGGAGAGATCCCAGACGGGTCGGTGCGGGCTTGAAGACCCTAGTGGCTGCCTCGCGAGCTGTCCAGCTCGACGGCAACCGTTCGAATCTACCTCGTCAGGATGACCGCGTCAACGGTTTTCTGGCGAGGGAAGGAGACTAGCAGCCGCCGGGGGCCCGGTGCACATCCGCTCTCCGGCCGGGCGGCCCGGCACGTCAGGGGAAGACCGAGGGCGGGTTCTCCAGGTCCTCCAGTTCGACGCCCGGCGCGGCGAGGACGACGTCCCCGGCGAGGTGCACGGACCGCCGCTCGCCGGTGTCCAGGTCGTCTACGCGGTACTCGGTCACCGTCAACGGACCGGTGTCGGTGGGGTGTTCGGTGTCGGCGAGGCGGGCCCACGCCTGGTCGAGGGTGCGCGGTGCGAGGACGGGCGGCGCGAACTCGACGAGGCGGCCCCGTACCGGCGTGCCGCCCTCGGCCGGGCGCAGCAGGCGGGCGGTGGCGACCAGGAAGGCCGGGGAGGCGCCGGTGAAGGCGTGTGCCGGGGCGTTCCCGTCGGTGGCGTGGGCGCCGCTCGGATCGGAGCGGACCCAGGAGACGCCTTCGACGGCGGCTGCGCGGACCCGCCAGGAGGCCGAGTGGAGTTCCAGGCGCAGGGGGCGGCCGAGGTCGTCGAGAGTGAGGTCCACGGAGCCTGCGTGCTCACCGGCGGGGTCGGTGATCTGGGAGACGTAGCGCCATCCCGAGGGGCCGGTGGCGCAGTGGAAGCGCTCCTCGCCGAGCGGGGTGTGGTCGTGGGGGTCGTGGAGGGAGTAACGGCCGCGGGGCATGGCGTCCTTCGGCGGGGAGGTGCGGGGGCTCAGTGCCACGGGCCGGCCCCGGTGGTGCTGGGGCCGGCCCGCGGGACGTACCGGGGGGGCGGGCCGGGGAGTCCTCGGCCCGCCCCCGGCCGCTCAGTAGCGGTAGTGGTCCGACTTGAAGGGGCCCTCGACCGGGACGCCGATGTAGGCGGCCTGCTCGGGGCGGAGCTTGGTGAGCTTCACGCCGAGCGCGTCGAGGTGGAGGCGGGCGACCTTCTCGTCGAGGTGCTTGGGGAGCACGTAGACGTCGGTCGGGTACTCCTGCGGCTTGGTGAACAGCTCGATCTGGGCCAGGGTCTGGTCCGCGAAGGAGTTGGACATCACGAAGGAGGGGTGGCCGGTGGCGTTGCCGAGGTTGAGGAGGCGGCCCTCGGACAGCACGATGATCTTCTTGCCGTCGGTGAAGGTCCAGGTGTGGACCTGGGGCTTGACCTCGTCCTTGACGATGCCGGGGATCTTCGCGAGGCCGGCCATGTCGATCTCGTTGTCGAAGTGGCCGATGTTGCCGACGATGGCCTGGTGCTTCATCCGGGCCATGTCCGAGGCCATGATGATGTCCTTGTTGCCCGTCGTGGTGACGAAGATGTCGGCGGTCTCGACGACGTCGTCCAGGGTGGCGACCTGGTAGCCGTCCATGGCGGCCTGGAGCGCGCAGATCGGGTCGATCTCGGTGATGATCACGCGGGCGCCCTGGCCGCGCAGCGACTCCGCGCAGCCCTTGCCGACGTCGCCGTAGCCGCAGACCACGGCGGTCTTGCCGCCGATGAGGACGTCGGTGGCGCGGTTGATGCCGTCGACGAGGGAGTGGCGGCAGCCGTACTTGTTGTCGAACTTGGACTTCGTCACGGAGTCGTTGACGTTGATGGCCGGGAACAGCAGCGTGCCGTCGCGGTGCATCTCGTACAGGCGGTGGACACCGGTGGTGGTCTCCTCCGTCACGCCGCGGATCTCCGAGGCGAGGCGGGTCCACTTCTGCGGGGCCTCGGCGAGGGTGCGGTTCAGCAGCGTCAGGATCGCCGCGTGCTCCTCGTTCTCGGCACTCTCGACGGCGGGGGCCGCGCCGGCCTTCTCGTACTCGACGCCCTTGTGGACGAGGAGGGTGGCGTCACCACCGTCGTCGAGGATCATGTTCGGGCCGCCGGTGGGTGTGCCGGGCCAGGTCAGCGCCTGCTCGGTGCACCACCAGTACTCCTCCAGCGTCTCGCCCTTCCAGGCGAAGACGGGGACGCCCTTGGGGTCCTCGGGGGTGCCGTTCGGGCCGACGGCGATGGCCGCGGCGGCGTGGTCCTGGGTGGAGAAGATGTTGCAGGAGGCCCAGCGCACGTCGGCGCCGAGGGCCACGAGGGTCTCGATGAGGACGGCGGTCTGCACGGTCATGTGCAGGGAGCCGGTGATGCGGGCGCCGGCGAGCGGCTGTGCCTCGGCGTACTCGGCGCGGATCGCCATGAGGCCGGGCATCTCGTGCTCGGCGAGGCTGATCTCCTTGCGCCCGAACTCGGCGAGCGAGAGGTCGGCGACCTTGAAGTCCTGGCCGGTGGCTGCTGTGGTCATCGGAATGCTGCTCCTCGCAGGGTGGAGGGTCGTTTCGGCTGGCAGTCCGCGGCGCGGCAGGCAGGTCGAGCCTACGCGAGGCAGGCATGGCCTTCTCCCGGCCGCGGCGCAGTCCGTCGGAGGCCCTCTCTCCCTCGGGCCGTCCGCGGTGCGGACCGCCCGACCGCCATCAGCAGCGACGTCTGGCTCTGGGTCACGAATCTACACCTGAGGGCTCCCCCGGCCCCAGGGGACGGGGGGACCCGCGGGGTGTCCGTCCGGCCTGCCGAGCAGTGCGGGGGCGGGGGCGGGGCGTGGTGGGGCCGGGGTGACCTGGGTGGACGGCGCGGTGCGGCCGGTGGGCCGGGCCGGTGGGGTGTGACAGGACGCACGCCTGCTGCGGCGACATGTCGACCCGTCCCCCGGTGGTGTCAGCGGCCGCCGGGGGTCGCGTCCGGGTCGGGGCCGGCGGCGGCCGCGCTCTCGCGGTAGACGTCCGGCTCCAGGTAGATGACGCGGGCGATCGGGACCGCCTCGCGGATGCGGACCTCGGCGGCGTCGATGGCCTCGGCCACCTGCTGGGCGGTGGTGTCCCCGGGCACCGCGATCTTGGCGGCGACCAGCAGCTCCTCGGGGCCGAGGTGGAGGGTGCGCATGTGGATGACGCGGGTGACGGTCTCACCGTCCACCACGACCGAGCGGATCTTCGCGACCTGCTCGGGGCCCGCCGACTCGCCGAGGAGGAGGGACTTGGTCTCGGCGGCCAGGACGAGGGCGATGACGACGAGGAGGGCGCCGATGCACATGGTGCCGACGCCGTCCCAGACGCTGTCGCCGGTGGCGAGGGTGAGGCCGACGCCGAGCAGGGCGAGGACCAGGCCGATCAGGGCGCCGAAGTCCTCCAGGAGCACGACGGGGAGTTCGGGTGCCTTGGCGCGGCGTACGAACTGCACCCAGGAGTGCCTGCCCCGCAGCTCGTTGGACTCCTTGATGGCGGTGCGGAAGGAGAAGCCCTCGGCGAGGACGGCGAAGACCAGCACGCCGACGGGCCAGTACCAGTTCTCCAGCGGGTGCGGGTGGCTGATCTTCTCGTAGCCCTCGTAGAGGGCGAAGACGCCGCCGACGGTGAACAGGACGATGGAGACGAGGAAGCCGTAGACGTAGCGTTCCCGGCCGTAGCCGAAGGGGTGTTCCTCGGTGGCGGCGCGCTTGGCGCGCTTGCCGCCGAGCAGCAGCAGGAACTGGTTGCCGGAGTCGGCGACGGAGTGCACCCCCTCGGCCAGCATGGACGAGGAACCGCTGAGGGCGAAGGCCACGAACTTGGAGACAGCGATCGCCAGGTTGGAGCCCAGCGCCGCGACGATCGCCTTCGTTCCGCCTGATGCGCTCATAGGTGCCGGGTCCCTTCCCTCGACCGGTCCGGCGACCGGCGGGTGGCGCCGCGCGAACCGCCGCCACCTCTTCGTTTTGCGAGTCCTTTAGCTGAGGCGACATTGTCGCAGGGTCCGACCCGCCGTGTTCAGGGACCCGGGCATCTGCCCCCGGCCCGGCGGTCGGGGACTGCGGACCCCCGGCGTGACCTGGGCGGACGTCCGGTGGCGGGGCCTCGCGCCGGCCGACCGCCCGGGCCGGTGGGCGCCGAGCGGTGGCCGGTCAGCGGGTGGTGAGGGCGACCGTCGCGCGGAAGGCGGTGCCGTCGCCGGTGAGCAGTACCGACTCGTCGGCGGGGACGAAGGCGGACTCGCCCGGTGCGAGGGTGAGTTCGTCGGCGCCGCGGCCGGTGCCCTCCCCCGTCCTGCGCAGTGCCACGGAGCCGGCGGTGCAGAGCACGATCTGCGGGGCGCCGGCGGGCAGCGGGCGGGCGTCGGCGTCGGGGGCCAGCAGGAAGCGCGAGAGGCGGAACTCGTCGATGGGCGTCTCGTAGACCTCCTCGCCCTTGGTCGCCTCGGGGCGCAGCACGCCCGGGTCGCCGGCCTCGAACCGTACGACGCGCAGCAGTTCGGGCACGTCGACGTGTTTGGGGGTGAGGCCGCAGCGCAGCACGTTGTCGGAGTTGGCCATCAGCTCCACGCCCAGGCCGCTGAGGTAGGCGTGCGGGATGCCGGCGCCGAGGTAGAGGGCCTCGCCGGGCTGGAGGCGGACGTGGTGGAGCAGCATCGCGGCGATGACGCCGGGGTCGCCGGGGTAGTGGTGGGCGATGGCGGCGTAGGCGGCGTAGGCGTCGGAGTGGGGGCCGTCGCCCGCGCCGAGGCGTCCGGCGGCGGCGGTGGCGGCTTCGACGGCCTCGGCCATGGCGGCGGGCTCGGCGCTGAGGACGGCGGTGAGGACCTCGCGCAGCGCGTCGGTCTCGGGGCTGGCCCGCAGGATGTCGACGTAGGGCTTGAGCGCGTCCACGCCGAGGCCGTCGAGGAGTTCGGCCGCCTCCTCGGGCCGGCGGAAGCCGCAGAGCCCGTCGAAGGGGGTGAGGGCGCAGATGAGTTCCGGCTTGTGGTTATCGTCCTTGTAGTTGCGGTGGGGGGCGTCGAGGGGGACGCCCCGGGCCTCCTCGTCGGCGAAGCCGGCCTGGGCCTGGGCGCGGTCGGGGTGGACCTGGAGGGAGAGCGGGGAGCCGGCGGCCAGCAGCTTGAGCAGGAACGGCAGGCGGGGGCCGAAGCGGGCGGTGGCGGCGGGGCCGAGTTCGCGCTCGGGGTCGGCGGCGAGGGCCTGGGCCAGGGAGACCTGTGCGCCGTCGCGGGTGAGGTGGGAGGGGGCTCCGGTGTGGGCGCCCATCCACATCTCGGCCTGGGGTTCGCCGGTGGGCTCGACGCCGAGGAGTTCGGGGATGGCGGTGGTCGAGCCCCAGGCGTAGGGGCGCACGGTGTTGGTGAGGCGGTCCATGGCGGGGGTTCCTGGTTCCCTTCGGTCGGTGTGGGGGTGTGCTGCGGGGGCGGGCCGGTGGTGGGCCGGGGGCCTGGACCTGTGGGTGGTGCGGCTGTGTCAGGAGCCGGTGCCGGCGAGCGCGAGGTAGGCGGCGGCGAAGTCGGTGGTGGCCAGGAGCTCGGCGGCGGCTTCCAGGGGGTTGCCGGCTTCGGGTTCGAGCTCGCTGACGGGGGTGGCGTGCTCCAGTGCGGCGTTGCGGGCGGCGGGGGCGGCGGAGAGTGCGCCGGGGGCGGATTCGCGCAGCAGGATGACGCGGGCGTGCAGCGGTTCGGGCTGTTCGACGCGGTCGCGGAAGAAGTCGTCGGGGTCGGCGGCGGCGGCGAAGGTGCCGGCCAGCAGCGTGCGGTGGTCCAGGACGGCTTCGGGGAGCTGGGCGGTGAGGGCGGGGCGGCCGGCGAGGGCGGTGACGGCGGTGGCGAAGTGGCGGCCCACCGCGCCGGCGACCAGGCCTTCGGTCCAGATCAGCGGGAGGGAGTCGGCGACCTCGGCGGCGAGTGTCTTGGCCGGGTTGGCGTGGGTGGCGACGGCGGGGCCGCAGCGCTCGGCGACCTGGTCGAGGCGGTCGGCGAGGCCGGTGAGGGTGGCGGCTGGGGCGCTGAGCAGTCCGATGCGGTCGGCGAGGGCGAGGAGGGGGACCAGGAGCGCCCAGAGCAGGCCGGGGGCGGCGGGGGGCGCGCCCTGTGCGGTGAACTCGGCGTCGTGCGGGGTGGTGGCCAGCGGCACGGCGAGGCCGCGGGCCTGCTGGACGGCGCCGGCGAGCGGGGAGGCGGCGGGGGCGATGCCGACGAGGGAGCAGCCGCGCCGGTAGGCCTGCTCGACCAGGGCGGCCAGGCCCGGGTCGGTGCCGTCGGGGGCGGCGATCAGGAGGAGGTCCAGTCCGCCGGCCCAGCCGGGCAGGTTCCAGCGCAGGGCGCCGGGTTCGGGGGCGACGCCGGTGGGGCGCAGGAGGGTGACGGGGCAGTTGCCGCCGCCGAGTGCGCCGAAGAGGTCGGCGACGCAGGCGGCGGCGGGGCCGGGGCCTGCGACCAGGACGCTCCGGGGCCGGCCGTCGGGCTGGAGGCCGGGGATACCGGCCTCGGTGGCGTTGCGGGCGGCGGTGCGGACGCGGGCGCCGGAGTCGGCCACGCCGCGCAGCAGTCCGCCCCGGTCGGTGCGGGCGAGGGCTTCGGGGTCGTCGAGGAGTGTCTCGTCGAGCATGGTGGGCGCTGCCTCCGGTCGCCGGTGGGGGTTCGGCCGGCCGCCGCCCGTTGCCGGGGTGGCCCGCCGGGGTCGTCGGGGGCGGGTCCGGTCGGCGGCGGCCCGGGGTGTCAGGCGGGGCGGCGGGCCTCGTCGACGAGGAGGACGGGGATGCCGTCGCGGACCGGGTAGGCCAGGCCGCACTCGCCGCCGGTGCAGACCAGTTCGGCCGGGTCGGCCTCGGTGCGGTCCTGGAGCGGGGCGTGGCACGCCGGGCAGGCGAGGATGTCCAGGAGACTGGCTTCGACCGGCATGGGGCTTCCCTCTTCGTCTGTGGCTGGGGCGCGGGTGCGGCTGTGTGGTGGTGCGGCCGGGGCCGCGGGCCGGGCGGTGCCCGGGGGTGCGGGGTGCCGGTGCGCACGTCGGTCGGGGCGGGCCCGTTCCGTCGTCGCGCCGGAACGTTCCGGCGGTGCCAGCCTACCGCCGTGGGGGCCGGGAGCCCGGTGCGGGCGGCGGGGCGTGGGGGCGCGCGTGAGGTGTGCGTGCCCGTCGTCCGCCCCGCCGCCCGGGGGCGTGGGCGGTGGTCAGCCGCGGACCAGGGCGAGGACCTCGTCGCGGACCTTGTCGCAGGTGGCGGTGGTGCGGGCCTCGACGTTGAGGCGCAGCAGCGGCTCGGTGTTGGAGGGCCGCAGGTTGAACCACCAGTCGTCGGCGGTGACGGTGAGGCCGTCGAGTTCGTCGATGTCGACGCCGTCGCGGCCGGAGTAGGTGCTCTTGACGGCGGCGAGGCGGCCGGCCTGGTCGTCGACGGTGGAGTTGATCTCGCCGGAGGCGGCGTAGCGGTCGTACTGGGCGACGAGGTCGGAGAGCGGGCCCTGTTGTCCGCCGAGGGCGGCGAGGACGTGGAGGGCGGCGAGCATGCCGGTGTCGGCGTTCCAGAAGTCGCGGAAGTAGTAGTGGGCGGAGTGCTCGCCGCCGAAGATGGCGCCGGTGCGGGCCATCTCGGCCTTGATGAAGGAGTGGCCGACGCGGGTGCGCACGGGGGTGCCGCCGCACTCCTTGACGACCTCGGGCACCGACCAGGAGGTGATGCAGTTGTGGATGACGGTGCCTCCGCCGTGCTTGGCCAGTTCGCGGGAGGCGACGAGGGCGGTGATGGCGGAGGGCGAGACGGGGTCGCCGTTGCCGTCGACGACGAAGCAGCGGTCGGCGTCGCCGTCGAAGGCGAGGCCGATGTCGGCGCCGACCTCGCGGACCCGGGCCTGGAGGTCGACGATGTTCTTCGGGTCGAGGGGGTTGGCCTCGTGGTTGGGGAAGGTGCCGTCGAGCTCGAAGTACATGGCGTCGAGTTCGAGGGGGAGGCCGTCGAAGACGGTGGGGACGGTGTGGCCGCCCATGCCGTTGCCGGCGTCGACGACGACCTTCAGGGGCCGGATGGCGCTGAGGTCGACGAGGTCGCGCAGGTAGGCGGCGTAGTCGGTGAGGGTGTCGCGGCGGGTGAGGGTGCCGGGCTTCTCGGCGGGCTCGGGGGCGCCGGCGTCCATCCACTGCTCGACCAGGGCGCGGATGTCGGCGAGGCCGGTCTCCTGGCCGACGGGGGCGGCGCCGGGGCGGCACATCTTGATGCCGTTGTACTTGGCGGGGTTGTGGGAGGCGGTGAACATCGCACCGGCCAGGCCCATGGCGCCGGAGGCGTAGTAGAGCTGGTCGGTGGAGCACAGGCCGATCTCGGTGACGTCGGCTCCCTGGGCGGCGGCGCCGCGTCCGAAGGCCCGGGACAGGCCGGGTGAGGAGGGGCGCATGTCGTGCCCGACGACGATCGCGTCGACGCCGGTGACCTGGACGAAGGCCGCGCCGAACAGTTCGGCCATCGGCTCGTCCCACTGGTCGGGAACCACACCGCGTACGTCGTACGCCTTCACGATCTGCGACAGATCGGCCACAGCCTGCCTCCTGGTGTCCTCAAGCGGTGGGGTCAACCTACCCGGAACAGTGGCGCGCAGACCGGGAGGAAGGCGTCGTCTTTCCGCAGTTCAGGCACGGATTTCGGCCGTGTGGCGGTGGGGCGGGCCGAGGCCCGGGCGGGCGGCGGGCCCTGAGGGGGCGTCAGGACAGCATCCAGCCGAGGACGGGGGTGCTCTGGCCGAGGACGATCAGGCACATCACGGCGAGCAGGGCGGCGCTCCAGGGCAGGACGCGGCGCAGCAGGTCGCCCTCGCGGCCGGCGAGGCCGACGGCGGCGCAGGCGATGGTGAGGTTCTGCGGGGAGATCATCTTGCCGAGGACGCCGCCGGAGCTGTTGGCGGCGGCCAGCAGTGCGGGTGAGAGGCCGGACTGGCGGGCGGCGGTGACCTGGAGGGCGCCGAAGAGGGCGTTGGCGGAGGTGTCGGAGCCGGAGACGGCGACACCGAACCAGCCGAGGACGGGTGAGAGGAGCGCGAGGGCGGCGCCGGCCGCGGCGACGGCGTGGCCGATGATCGCGGCCTGTCCGGAGAGGTTCATGAGGTAGGCGAGGGCGAGGACGGCGGTCACGGTGGCGATGGCGGTGCGCAGTTCCCGCACGGTGGCGCCCCATTCGCGCAGCGCGGTGGCGGGGCGCACGCCGAGCAGGGGGACGCTGAGGACGCCGGCGAGGAGGACGAGGGTGCCGCCGGTGGCGAGCAGCGGGAGGGAGAAGACGTTGCCGCCGACGGGCCGGCCGCCGGGGCCTGCGACGTCCAGGAGGGGCCAGTGGAAGGTCCAGGTGGCGCGGGCGAGGAGGTCCTTGAGGGGGCCGGCCTGGGCGAGCGAGAAGACGACGATGATCAGGAGGTAGGGGGCGTAGGCGCGGACCACTTCGCGTCGGGGGTCGGCCTGGTCGAGGTCCTCGCTGCGGACGCCGGTCAGGACGGTGGCGCGGACGGTGGCGTCGGCGGGGCGGCGGGCGCGGGGCAGGGCGACGAGGACGGCGGCGCCGACGAGGGCGGCGGCGATGTCGGCGAGCTGGGCGGAGACGAAGTTGGCGAAGGCGAACTGGGCGGCGGCGAAGGCGGCTCCGCAGACGAGGGCGGGGGCCCAGGTCTGGCGCAGGCCGCGGCGGCCGTCCACCAGCGCCACCAGCAGCAGGGGGACCAGGAGGGCGAGCAGCGGGGTCTGGCGTCCCACGACGCGGGCGACGTCGGCCAGGGGCAGGTCGGCGACCTGCGCGAGGGTGACCACGGGGGTGCCCATGGCGCCGAAGGCGACGGGGGCGGTGTTGGCGACGAGGGCGACCACGGCGGCCTTGACGGGGTCGAAGCCGAGGGCGACGAGCATGACCGAGCAGATCGCCACGGGGGCGCCGAAGCCGGCGAGGGCCTCCAGCAGTGCGCCGAAGCAGAAGGCGACGACCAGGGCCTGGATGCAGGGGTCGTCGGAGAGGCGGGAGAAGGAGCGGCGCAGGACGTCGAAGTGGCGGGTGCGGACGGTGAGGCGGTGGACCCACAGGGCGTTGACGACGATCCACAGGATGGGGAAGAGCCCGAAGACGGCTCCCTGCGCGGCGGCGGAGAGGCTCTGGTCCAGCGGCATCGACTGGGCCCACCAGGCGGTGGCGAAGGCGACGGCGAGGCCCGCGAGGCCCGCCCAGTGGGCCCGCATCCGTACCGCGCCGAGCAGCACCATGACGGTGAGCAGTGGCAGGGCGGAGACGAGGGCGGACAGGGCGAGGGAGTCGGCGACCGGGTGGAGGGGCTGGACGAAGCTTGCGGCGTTGGGCACGGTGCCTCCCGCAGAGAGCTGATCTTGCCGGGGGAGGAATGCTCGCGGCCGTGCGGTACCGCGTCAATGGTCATGACAAAGCCGAGTGGCGGGTGTTTTGGTGGGGCCGGGCACGGGCTGACGAGCCGTGGGGGCGGGCGTGGGCCCGGGTGCCGTGGGAGGGGCCCGGCCCGGGTCAGGAGTCGGGTGAGCGCAGCACGCGGAGGTGTCCGCGGCGGGCGACCTCCATCGGGTCGGCCTCACGCCCGGCGGAGCCGCGGTGGCCGCCGGTGGTGCCCGCGGCGCGTTCCTGGGGGCGGGCGGCCTCGCGGACGGCGTTGGCGAGCGCTTCGAGGTCGTCGCCGCTGGGCCGGGCCGGGCCCGAGTCGGTGGCGAGGCGCACCACCTCCCAGCCGCGGGGGGCGGTCAGCCGCTCGGAGTGTTCGGCGCACAGGTCGTAGCAGTGCGGTTCGGCGAACGTGGCGAGGGGTCCGAGGACTGCGGTGGAGTCCGCGTAGACGTACGTCAGCGTTGCGACGGCGGGGCGGCCGCACGCGGTACGCGAACAGCGACGTACAAGGCTCACGACGTTGGACGGTACCGCACTCTTGAGCGGGCCGCGACGACTCTCCCCGACCTCACCCGACCGTGTCGTCCGGGTTCGTCCGAACCGTCACGACCTGCGGCGTCGGGGGTGACCTGCGGGGGCGACCGCTGTGGCGAGGGGGCCACGGCAAGCGTGCTGGTCAGGACAGGTCACGGACGAGTCGGCACCCACTACAGAAATGATCGCGATCTTTCTGGAATTGCACCCGGGTCGGCGTGTTCCGGTCATCGGTGGGCAAGGGCCGGCGGCCTCCGCGCCACCGCGGGCCGGGGCGGGTGTGGTGGGGGGAAGTGGCCGGGATCGTCCCGCTCACCGGGTCCGGGCGGCTGCCGAGGGCTAGTCTGGTGGGGATGGACACGCCCGTTCCCCCCAGAGCGCCGGAAGCCCGTCCGCGCCGCCGAGACCGGCACGGCCGAGGGATGCGCGGGCCGATCGCGCCCCCTCAGGTACCGCTCGCCGTGAGCCGCGCCGACGCCTTCATCGACCTCGTGCACGACTCGGTGGAGCGGCTGGAGCGCCGCTTCCCGCAACTCGCGGACGTCGAGTTCCTGGTGCGGGAGGTGCCGCCGGCCACCCCCGAGGGGGAGGGCCTGGGCCTGCTGGACGAGGAGACGGTGCCGCTGGGCGCCCTGCTGCGCGCCGCGGACGGCGCGGAGGACCGGGTGGTGGTCTACCGGCGTCCGGTGGAGATCCGCACCCGCAACCTCGACGAGCGGGCGCTGCTGGTGCACGAGGTCGTCGTCGAGCAGGTCGCCGAGTTCCTCGGGCTGGCGCCGGAGTCCGTCGACCCGCGGTACGGCGAGGACTGAAGCCACCCCCGGCTCGGACGCCGCCGGCCCGCGCCCGGCGGGCCATCCGCGTGGGCGGCGCACCGGGCCGGCGCCGGGCCGGTCACCGGGTCAGCAGGGAGAGGTCGCCCTCGGCGCTCGGGACCCGCACCACGCCGCCGTCGTCGGGCAGGGTCTGGACGGTGAAGGCCGGCACGTCGTCCTGCGGGAGGGCGAGGGTGCGTGCCGCGTACAGCGGGCCGCCGCCCTCCCTGTGCACGGTGAGGGCGTAGGAGCCCTTGAGGCCGCTGGGGACGGGCGGGTGGACGGCGAGCGTGGTGCCGCCCTTGACGGTGTAGGTCTTGGACACCGCGGTGCCGCCGCCGTCGCCGGGTGAGGCGGTGACCTTCACCCGGGCGTCCTCCCCCTTGCGCGGGGCCACCAGCGAGAGGGTGGAGCCCTTGGCGCGGTTGTCGGCCGCGGTGGCCTCCCGCTCCAGCGGGGCGGTGGCGGGGATGAACGCCATCTCCCGGTTCGAGCCGGAGCCCCGGGTGACGCGCAGCGCCGCGGCGAAGGCCGCCCGGTCACCGGAGTCGGCCGGGGTCAGGACGAGTGAGCCGGCCTCGCCCTGGGTGAGCTTCTTGAGGTCGACGCTCTGGGTCATGCCGCCTTTGACGTGCAGGTCCTCGGTGCCGGCCGGGGTGATCAGGCCGGTGGGGGTGGCGAGTTGCACCTTCAGGTCGACGTCGGCGCTGCCGGTGGCGACGGCCGTCAGCTGCACGTCGCCGGCGTCCGAGGGGACTCCGGGCAGGACCGCGGAGGCGGCGGGCTCGGCGGAGGCCGGCAGCCAGTCGCCGCCCGTGGTGTCGTCGGTGGCCTGGAGCTGGGCGCCCACCCGGCCCTCCCGGGCGACCACGTGCACGCCGAGGCCGTCGGTCTGCGCCCCGGTCAAAGTGGAGAGCAGCACGGGCAGCGAGGCGTGGGCGGGGACGGTCAGGTTCTCCCCCGTGGGGGCGTCGATGCGGCCGTCCGCGCCGCGCAGCTCGACGTCGACGACGGCGGGGGTGGCGTCGGGGTTGGTGAGGTGGACGTAGTCCTGGCGGCCCTTGGCGGTGCTGGCGCCGGCGAACCAGAAGTCGGTGTCGGGCGCCGAGCAGGCCGTGCCGAGCAGGCCGCGTCCGCTGCCGGCGCTGACCGTCGTGGTCTGCTGGACCGTCCAGCCGGGGGCGAGCGCGCCGTCCGCCGTGCCGGTCAGTGCGGTGGCGTCGCTGCCGTCGGCCGTGGCCGTCCGGGGCTTGCCGGCCGTGTCGGCGGTGAGCAGCGGCTCGGTCGCGGTCTTGCCGTCCGCGTCCTTCTTGCTGCTCTTCCCGCCCTTGCCGCTCTTGCCGCTGCTCTTGTCCTCGCCCCCGTCGGGGTTCGCCGCGGCGGCGGGCGTCAGCCGGGCGGTGCCGCCCTTGGAGCCGGAGCCGAGCGGGGTGAAGGAGGTGTAGTCGGTCTCGCCGAGGTCGGAGGAGGACGGGGTGGGGCACAGCAGCGTGGACTGCTGCACCGGCAGGCCCGCGGCACCGGCGGGGCGTGCCTGGGAGGTGCCGTCCGGGGCGGTCAGTGAGGCCACGCCGGTCACGGCGGCGAGCGCGACGACCGCGCCTGCCAGGGAGAGGGTGGTCCGGTTCACTGCTGGTCACTCCCGTCGCGGCGCGGTTCCTCGGGCGGGGCCGGGTAGCCCGGGTAGGGCGGGTCGCCGTAGGGCGGCCGGCCGGGGTCCTGCGGGTCATGGTCCTGGACGTCGTGGTGCTGGACGTCGTGGTGCTGGGGCACGCCGTAGGTCCCGTCGTCCGGGTAGCCGCCCGGTGCGGTGTGCTGGGCGTAGCGGTCCACCGGGGGGTAGGGCTCGGCACCCGGGTACTGGTCGCCGGGGTGGTCCGCCCCCTGGTACCCGGCTGCCGGGTAGGGGTTGCCGTACGGGTCCTGCGCTGGGTGGGCCGGCGCCTGCGGGTAGGCGTAGGGGTCGGCGCCGTAGGGCGTGCCGCCGTGCGTCCCGTCCTCGTAGGCCCCCTGGTACTGCCACTGCTCCGCACCGGGTGGGGCGTCGGCCGGGTAGTACTGGCCGCCCTGCCACTCCTGGTACGTCTGGTGTGCGTAGCCGTCCTGGTCACCGTAGGGCTGCTGGTGCGGCACCTCGCCGTAGGGCTGCGGGTGCGGCACCTCGCCGTAGGGGCCGGGCTGTGCGGGGTCGTACGGCGGCAGGGAACCGGTGTCCGGGTCGGTGCTCCCGGGGTGGAACGGGTCGGGCGCGGCGCCCTGGTGGGGGATGGCGCCCTCGGGCAGGGGGGCGCCCGTGGCGGGGTCGGTCGCGGCGAAGACCTCGTCGGCCGCGCCGGGCCCGCCCGGCGCGGACTGCGGGGCGGCGGGGGCTTCGGGGGTGTCCCCGGCGGACTGTGCGGCGCGCAGGCGGCGGGCCCGGCGGCCCTCGCCCGGGAGCGGGCCGTCGGCGGCCGTGGCGGTGGCGGGCAGCGGCTCCTCGGGCAGGTCGTCGTCGATGTCGCGGCGCCGCCCCGGCAGGGCCAGGACGACCAGGACGAGGGCGAGCAGGCCCTGTGCGGTGGTCCACAGGATGTGGCCCAGCGGGGAGGAGTGGGTGACGTCCAGGGTGCCGCCCGTGGTGGGCAGCTTGAAGCCCTGGGCCCAGCCGTCGAGGGTGACGGGGGTGAGGGGCTGGCCGTCGAGGGTCGCCTCCCAGCCGTCGTCGGCCGCGTCGGCCAGGCGCAGTACGCGGCCCGCGGCGCCGGAGCGGAGCGTGGTGTGGACCTCCACCGGCCCGGCCGCCACCGGGACGGGCGTCTGCTCCTGGCCGGCCGCGGCCTTGCCGTCCACGACGCTGACCCGGGAGACGCGCTGGTCCACGCGCCACAGTGCCTGGCCGCCCTCCTGGCTGAGGCGGGTGAGTCCGGGGGTGGTGTTCAGGACCCGGCTGATACCGCGGTCGGCGTCCTTGCCGGCCAGGACGTAGCGGACGGCGTACTGGCCGAGGCGGCTGGTCTGGTCGGCGCCCGAGCCCGCGACGAGGTGGGCGACGACGCCGTCGAGGCGGGTGTCGCGCCCGGCCGTGCGCGCCAGGTCGGCGTCGCCCAGGCGCGCGCCGGAGCCGCGGACGAGGGCGTAGCGGACGTGGTCGGCGGTGCCGTCCAGGACGAGGGTGCGGGGCTGGTCGGAGGTGCGGGCCTCCTCGGCGACGAACGCGGGTACCTGCGTGGCGTCGCGGCGCTCCACCGGGCCGTCGGCGCCGCCGATCATCCAGGTGACCGCGGCGTACACCGGGGCGAGGGCGCAGCAGGCGGCGATCAGGACGGCGACCGGCTGCTGCCATCCCAGGCCGCGTGCGGTCATGCGGGTCCTGATGCCCTCGGTGCCGAGGGCGGCGGCGCTCAGCAGTGCGAGTCCGGCGAGAAGCATCGAGGGGCCGGCCCAGGCCGAGCCGTTGGTGACGGCTGCGGTCAGCAGGGCGAGTGCCGCCACGGCCCAGGCGGTGCGGATGGCGGTGTGGCGCTCGGCGCGCAGGGTGGCGGCCACGGCGGCCAGCACCACGCCGACCAGCAGCAGTCCGCCGGCGGTCGCGGGGCCGCCGGGGCTCAGCTCCAGCAGCAGGCCGGTCGGGCTCGCCTGGCCCGCGGTGTCCGGCAGGCCGGCCTGGGTCAGCAGGTGGGAGGGGTGGCTGAGCAGCGACAGCGACCAGGGGGCGAGGACGACCAGCGGGGTGAGGACGGCTGCGGCCGTGCGCAGGGCGTAGCCGGGGAGCTGGGCCCGGCTGCCGTCGAGGAGCCTGCGGACCAGCAGGGCGAGGCCGAGGAGGAGGGTGAGGGGCCAGATGACGGGGGTGAACGCCGTGGTGAAGGTGGCCAGCAGGGTGTAGGCCCAGGTGGCCCGCCAGCTCGGGCGCGCGCCGGTCGGCAGCCGGAGGCCGGCGGCGGCGACGGCGGCGCGGGCCATGAGCGGGGCGAGGATGGCCAGGACGGCGGTGCCCAGCCGGCCGCCGGCGAGGGCGCCGGTGGCGGCGGGCAGGAAGGCGTAGACGACGCTGGCCCAGGCGCGCAGCAGCCGGGAGGTGACCAGGGGCCGGGAGGCGAAGTAGGCGGTGAGCCCGGCCAGCGGCACCGAGAAGACCATCAGCAGCGTCAGGGCGAGCGCGGTGGAGCCGCCGCAGAGGGTGGCCACGAGTGCGAGGACGGCGAGGTAGGGCGGGGCGGAGGCGGTGGAGCCGACACCCACGGTGTGCCAGCTCTGCAGGTAGGAGGCCCACAGGTCGCCGACGCCGGCGGGGGCGGGCAGCAGTGCGCCGCCGGCGAGCGAGCCCGAGCCCAGCAGGGAGCGGCAGGCGATGAGGGAGACCAGCAGCAGGACGAGGAAGAGCACGGGCGCCGGGGCGCGGGCGATGCGCTTGAGGCGGGCGAACTGCTCGATCTCCAGGAACTCGGCGTCGTCGTCGCCGGGTCCGCTCTCCACCGCGCCGTGGCGGCCGACGGAGGAGGTCTCGGTGGTGGTGCGGCCGGCGAGGTCGCCGACGACCTGTTCCACGGTGGCGCGGACGGTGGCGCCGACGGGTGGGAAGAGCGGGCGCAGTTCGGCGGCGGGGACGGCGGGTTTGCCGCGGCGGCGGCGCGCGGCGAGGAGGGCGCCGGGGCGCAGCAGGGTGCCGAGCAGGCCGCTCAGTTCGTCGAGCGCCTGGCCGGGGACCTTGCCGACGAGGTAGCCGATCATCCGCAGCAGGGTGCCGAGGACGAGGCGCACCACCACGTACGGCAGGACCTTGCCGGGGGTGTTGGCCAGGAGGGTGTAGACGGCGCCGGCCTTGTCGACGCGGTGGGGTGCGGAGCCGCGAAGGCTGAAGCGTTTGGCGTCGGCGGTGGTGGTGCGGCCGGCGCGGCCGACGCAGTCGATGGGGCGGCGTTCGCGGGAGGCGGCCTCGGCGTGGCGCAGGACGGCGTCGGGTGCGACGAGGACCTGGTGGCCGGCGGCCTGGACGCGCCAGCACAGGTCGACGTCGTCGCGCATCAGCGGCAGCCGGCGGTCGAAGCCGCCGAGTTGTTCGTAGACGTCGCGGCGGACGAGCATGCCGGCGCTGGAGACGGAGAGGACGGGGCGGATCTGGTCGTGCTGGCCCTGGTCCTGCTCGCGGCGGTCCAGTCCGGTCCAGCGGCGCCCGCTGCGGGCGATGCTGACGCCGACCTCCAGGAGCTGGCGGCGGTCGTACCAGCTGCGGAGTTTGGGGCCGACGACTGCGGTTGCGGGGCTGGCGTCGGCGACGCGCAGCAGTTCGGCGAGGGCCTCGGGTTCGGGGGCGCAGTCGTCGTGGAGGAGCCACAGCCACTGGACGGGTTCGCCGTGGGGCAGCTCCGGCATCTCGTAGGCCTCGTCGCGCCAGGTGCGGCTGACGGGGTCCCAGCTGCTGGGGCGCCGGAGGTAGGGCAGGTCCTCGGGGCTGAGGACGGGGGCGCTGCGGTGGGCCTCGTCGACGGCGGTGCCGAAGCCGGTGCGCCGCGCGAGGTGGAGGACGCGGTCGTCGCCGAGGGCTTCGGTGAGCAGGCGTGCGGAGTCGTCGGCGCTTCCGGTGTCGGCCCCGATGACGTTCTGGACCGGCCGGGTCTGGCCGAGCAGGCCGCCCAGCGCGTCGGGCAGCCAGCGCGCGCCGTCATGGCTGACGATCACGGCGGTGACGACGTGGCGGGGGAACTCCGGTGCGGCGCTTGCTTGGGCGGCCTGCGCGGCCGGCTGGCTGTGCACGGTCATCGAGGTGCGGGCCCTCCCCGGGGGCGGCGGGGTGCTCTCCCCGGTACAGCGCGGTGCGCTGAGGTGTCGGCGGCGGTGGACGCGCGCCCCGGTGGGGCGTCGGCGCGTCTCGGTCGGCACACCACACTAATGGTTGCGCGGGTGGGGGTCGGCCGCCGCTTCGTCTCCGGGAGGGGCCCGGCGCGCCCGGGCGCGGCGCCGCCCTCCCGGCCGGTGGGGGCGGGAGGGCGGTGGGTGCGGAGCCGTCACCGGTGCGGTGGGTCGCGCGGGGGCGGGCCGGCACGGGTGGTCAGTGCGCGGCGCGGCCATGCCGGGGTGGGGTCGGTGGCCCGGCTCGGCGGCCTGCGGCGCGGGGAGCGGGGTGGTCGGGCGCGGGGCGCCGGTGGCCGGGTGGTCGGTCCGGCCCGGGCGTCCCGGTGTCGGCGCGGCGGTGGTTGCGCGGTGCCGGCGGGGGTGGCGGTGGGTCAGACCGCGGCCTTCTTCAGGCGTCGGCGTTCGCGTTCGGACAGTCCGCCCCAGATGCCGAAGCGCTCGTCGTTGGCGAGGGCGTACTCCAGGCACTCCGAGCGGACCTCGCAGGCCAGGCAGACCTTCTTGGCCTCTCTCGTCGAGCCTCCCTTCTCCGGGAAGAAGGACTCGGGATCGGTCTGGGCGCACAGCGCGCGCTCCTGCCAGCCGAGTTCCTCGTCCGCCTCCTCGACCAGCAATTCCTGGAACAGCTCGGTCATGTGCGCCCCTCGTCTGTCTGGCGTCCCCGTGATGCTGCCGTGATCTTCCACGGCTGAACGACACGAGTGAAATTACAAGTGTGTGCTCCCGGGCAGTCAAGCCGAGATCTGCTATTAGGCCCCTTATTCACCCTGCGGAACCAAGGCGAGAGGAAAAGTGCGCAAATAGGGATGGCCCTGGGCACTCCACCGCTCGACGCGCCGGTCCGGTGGTGTCTCCACCTCTGGGGAGGACGCCGGGACGGACGCGAGCGTTGCACCGCCCCCGCCGCCCACCCGAAGAGATCTTGATCACGATCAGATCACAGGAGCACAACGACGTTTCGCGCTACGACTGCTGGGCCACTTCTCCGCCCGCTCACACGCACAAACCTTTCGCCAGGCACAGTAACCGGATGAGGTGAATCATTTCCCCCATACCCGACACGCAGTTGACTTCAGCCCGTGTACCCGCTGTGGTTGACGGCATGCCAGCGACTTCACGCCGTCAACCGGCCCGCACCGCGGGAGCCCAGCGCGTCTCCGTGACGTGCCACCGGTGTCGCGCGCGCTGTGCCTGTTGCGGCCGCTGTCGCCGCCCCGCCGGCTGCTGACGGCGCCTGACGCCCCTCGGCCCCGCCCGGTTCCACCGTGTCCGCGCCCCGCGCGACGCCCCCGGCCCACCGCCGCCCTGTCCACGCGCTGCCGCGCCCCGCGTCCGGTAGCCGGTGCGCCGGGGCCCGGCGCACCCTCCTGACGTCCCGCCGCGCACCGTGCGGGTCCTGACGGCTCCGCACCGCCGCACGGCGTCGGACCCCGCCCCCCGCGGCCACCGGCACCGCAGCACGCCCTCCCCGCAGCACGCACCTGAACAGCACGTCCTCCCGCCCGCACACCGGGCGCGCCTTCGGCGCCCGCGCCCCTCCCGAGGAATCCACCGGCATGAACAGCGACATCCAGATCGCCGGCGACCCGCTCGCCCTCCCCCACCTCCTGCCGCCCGTCCCCGCCCACCCGTCCACGGTGGCGCAGTTCGCCGGGCTCGCCCGCCGGATCGCCGCGGACCGCCCGGCCTGGGAGCCGCTGGTGCGCTACGACGCCACGACGCGCTGGTACCACCGGCTGCGTACCGGCCCCGGGTACGAGGTGTGGCTGCTGAGCTGGTTGCCGGGACAGGGCAGCGGGACGCACGGCCACGGCGCCTCCCACGGCCTGCTGACCGTCCTGACCGGCACCCTGACCGAGCACACCGCGGGCGGCGAGCGGGCCCTGGGGCCGGGCGCGCAGCGGGCCTTCGCGCCCGGGTACGTCCACGAGGTGGTCAACCACGCGCTGACGCCCGCGGTGAGCCTGCACGTCTACCACCCGGGGCTGACGGAGATGCCGATGCGGGAGGGCTCGCTCGCCCCGGCCGCCGCCCTCCCCCGGTGCGCAGCCGTCCCCGTCGCCGACGCCTGAGCGGTGCGCGCGCCCCGGCCCCGGCGGCGGGTCCGGCACTCCGGCACACCGGGCGCGGCCGGCACTGCGAGACTGTGGGCATGCGCATTGTGGTTCTGGCCGGTGGTATCGGCGGCGCCCGCTTCCTGCGGGGCCTGAAAGCGGCGGCGGCGGACGCGGACATCACCGTCATCGGGAACACCGGTGACGACATCCACCTCTTCGGGCTGAAGGTCTGCCCTGACCTGGACACCGTGATGTACACGCTCGGCGGCGGCATCAACGAGGAGCAGGGCTGGGGGCGGGCCGAGGAGACCTTCCGGGTCAAGGAGGAGCTGGCGGCGTACGGCGTCGGCCCGGAGTGGTTCGGGCTCGGCGACCGCGACTTCGCCACGCACATCGTCCGCACCCAGATGCTGGGCGCCGGCTACCCGCTGAGCGCGGTGACCGAGGCGCTGTGCGCGCGGTGGAAACCGGGGGTGCGGCTGCTGCCGATGACCGACGACCGGGTGGAGACGCACGTGGCGGTGACGCTGCCGCCGGACGACCCGCAGGCCGCGGGCGAGGCGGAGGCCACGCGCCGGGCGGTCCACTTCCAGGAGTACTGGGTGCGGCTGCGGGCCTCGGTGCCCGCGGAGGCCGTGGTCCCGGTCGGCGCGGACCAGGCCAAGCCGGCGCCCGGGGTGCTGGAGGCGATCGCCGCGGCCGACGTGGTGCTCTTCCCGCCGTCCAACCCGGTGGTCAGCGTCGGCACCATCCTTGCGGTGCCCGGCATCCGCGAGGCGATCGCGGAGGCGGGCGTGCCGGTGGTGGGGCTCTCGCCGATCGTGGGTGACGCCCCGGTGCGCGGCATGGCCGACAAGGTGCTCGCCGCGGTGGGCGTGGAGTCCAGCGCGGCGGCGGTCGCCGAGCACTACGGCAGCGGACTGCTGGACGGCTGGCTGGTGGACACCGTCGACGCGGGCGTGGTGGAGCGGGTCGAGGCGGCGGGCATCGTCTGCCGCGCGGTGCCGCTGATGATGAGCGACCTGGCGGCGACGACGGAGATGGCGCGGCAGGCGCTCGCGCTGGCCGAGGAGGTCCGCCCGTGACCCCGCACACCGAGGAGGCGCCCGCCTTCCGGGTGTGGGCGCTGCCGGGCCTGCCGGAGGTGCGGCCGGGCGAGGACCTGGTGAAGCTGGTGGCCGCCGCCGCGACACAGCCCGGGGTGCCCGGCCTGGTCGACGGGGACGTCGTCGTGGTCACCTCCAAGATCGTCTCCAAGGCGGAGGGCCGGATCGTCCGGGCCGAGGACCGGGAGGCGGCCATCGACGCCGAGACGGTGAGGGTGGTGGCCCGCCGCGGGCCGCTGCGGATCGTGGAGAACCGGCAGGGACTGGTCATGGCCGCCGCCGGGGTCGACGCCTCCAACACCGAGCCCGGCACGATACTGCTGCTGCCCGAGGATGCGGACGCCTCGGCGCGCGCCCTGCGGCAGGGGCTGCGCGACACCCTCGGCGTGGACGTCGGGGTGCTGGTCACCGACACCTTCGGCCGGCCCTGGCGCAACGGCCTCACCGACGTGGCGATCGGCGCGGCGGGCGTGCGGGTCCTGGACGACCTGCGGGGCGGCACCGACGCGCACGGCAACCCGCTCTCGGCAACGGTGGTCGCCACCGCCGACGAGCTGGCCGCCGCGGCCGACCTGGTCAAGGGGAAGGCGGCCGGCCTGCCGGTGGCGGTGGTCCGCGGCCTGCCCGCGGTGACCGGGGCCGCCGCGCAGGAGGGCGCCGGCGAGCCGGCCGGCCGGCAGCGTCCGGCGGGTGGGGAGCAGGCGGCGGACGAGGAGCGTCCGGTGGGCGCCTGGCAGTTGGTGCGGGTCGCCCGGGACGACATGTTCCGCCTGGGCACCTCCGAGGCGGTGCGCGAGGCGGTCACACTGCGCCGCACGGTGCGGGAGTTCACCGACGAGCCGGTCGACGGGCAGGCGGTGCGCCGGGCCGTCGACGCCGCGGTCACCGCTCCCGCCCCGCACCACACCACGCCCTGGCGGTTCGTCCTGCTGGAGTCGGCTGCCTCCCGCACCCGGCTGCTGGACGCGATGCGCGAGCAGTGGATCGCCGACCTGCGGGCCGACGGGAAGAGCGAGGAGTCCGTCGCCCGCCGGGTGCGCCGCGGCGACGTGCTCCGCAACGCCCCCTACCTGGTCGTCCCCTGCCTGGTCGCGGACGGCGCGCACACCTACCCCGACCCGCGGCGCAGCGCCGCCGAACGCGAGATGTTCGTCGTGGCGGCCGGCGCGGCGGTGCAGAACCTGCTGGTGGCGCTGGCCGGTGAGCGCCTCGGCTCGGCCTGGGTGTCCTCGACGATGTTCTGCCGGGACGTGGTGCGCGAGGTGCTGGAGCTGCCCGCCGACTGGGACCCGATGGGCGCGGTCGCGGTCGGCCACCCCGCCGGCCCGCCCCGGCCCCGCCCGCCGCGGTCGGGGGCCGACTTCACCGCGGTGCGCTGAGGCTCCGGGGTGCCGCCCGCACCCGGTTGGGGGCGGGCGGCTTCGGAGGTCCTTCTTCCGGCCAGTGCCGGGCGGTCACAGGCCCCGGATGTCGCCCACCGGGAACCGGGGCGCGCGGCGCGGCGGCACCCGGCCGGAGAGCAGCACGAGCCGGGCCGCGCGGTGGCGCTGGCCCTCGTAGGGGCGGAGCAGCTCCACCATCTCCTCGTCGGTGCCGCCGAGCCGTCCGGTCAGTGCGTAGCCGACGATGCGGGGCAGGTGCAGGTCGCCGAGGGTGAGGGCGTCGGGGGCGCCGAGGGCCCGCTGGAGGGTCTCGGCCGCGGTCCACTGGCCGATGCCGGGGACCAGGCGCAGCCGCCGCTCGGCCTCGGCGGGCGTCAGCTGCGCGGCCTCCTCCAGCCGGGGCGCGACGCGCAGGGCCCGCGCGATGGTGTCGGAGCGCTTGGCGTCGACGCCGGCCCGGTGCCACTCCCAGGAGGGGATCAGCCGCCAGGTGCGGACGTCCGGCATGACCCGCAGCCGCTCCAGGGGCCCCGGCGCGGGCTCGCCGAAGCGTTGCAGCAGCAGCCGCCAGGCCCGGTACGCCTCGTCGGAGGTGACCTTCTGCTCCAGGACGGTGGGGATCAGCGCCTCCAGCACCAGCCCCGAACGTCCCAGCCGCAGTCCGGGGTTGCGGCGGTGCGCCTCGTGGACGACGCGGTGGCGCGGGGTGAGGGCGGACGGGTCGTCGCGGTCGCCGAGCAGGTCGGGCAGTGTCTCCAGGAGCCACTCGGCGCCGGGCCCCCACGCCTGGGCCTCGACCGCCCCGCCGGCCGCGGCGACGCGGAGGGTGCCGGGCCCCTGCGGGGTGCGGCTGGCACGCCACACGGCGCCGTCGGGGGTGGTGCGGAACGCCGGGTCGCCGGGGCCGCGCCGCAGCGGGCCGAGGACGAGACCGAGGTGGAGCGGCCCGGTCGGGGTCCAGCGGCGGACCCGGGGCTCCTCGGCGCCGGGCGCCGGGCGCGGAGCCCGGCCGGCGGGCGCCTGCGCGGCGGGTTCGGGGAGCCCGGCAGGCCCGGTGCGGACGGTGGCGGCGTCGAGCGCCTCGCCGGCGCGGGCCGGGGGGATGCCGCCGCCGTCCGGCGCCGCGGCACCGCTCGCCGCCCCGTCCGGCCGCTGCCCATGGGCCGCGCCCGGCGCGGGGTGACCGCCACCGCCGGGGGTGGCGGCGGTGGTGAGGGGGTCGGCGGAGGGTTCCACGTGCTTCCTGACGCTGGGGGGCGTCTTCGAGCCTAACGGGCGGCGACCGGCCGGCGCCGTCTGCGCGTCCCGGGCAGCGGGTGCGCGGGATCACTGCTGGTGGCGCGGGCCGTCCCGGCTACTGGTCCGAGGAGAAGCGGACCGCCCCGTCCGGGATGTGCGCGTCGCACCACACCCGTACGCCGTCGCGCAGCTCGTTGTCCGTGCCGATGTCGGCGCCGTCCCCGATGACCGCGCCGTGCAGCACCGTACGGGCCCCGATGCGCGCCCCGGCACCGATCAGCGAGTCCTGGACGCGGGCGCCCTCCTCGATGACGGCGCCGGCCAGCACCGTGCTGCCCTCGATGCTGGCGCCCGCCCCCACCCGGGCGCGGGCGCCGACGACGGTGCCGCCCGACAGCTTGGCGTCCGGTGCGACCGTGGCGCTCTCCAGCACCAGGCGTTCACCGCAGCGGCCCGGGACCGCCGGCGAGGGTGCACGGCCGAGCACCAGGTCGGCGGAGCCCCGCACGAAGGCCTGGGGTGTGCCGAGGTCGAGCCAGTAGGTGGAGTCGACCATGCCCTGGAGGTGGGCGCCGGCGGCGAGGAGGCCGGGGAAGGTCTCGCGCTCGACGGAGACCGGGCGGCCGGCCGGGATGGTGTCGATGACCTCGCGGTTGAAGACGTAGGCGCCGGCGTTGACCTGGTCGGTGACGATCTCCTCGGGCGTCTGCGGCTTCTCCAGGAAGGCGGTGACGCGCCCGTCGGGGTCGGTGGGGACCAGACCGAAGGCGCGGGGGTCCTCCACCCGGGTCAGGTGCAGGGAGACGTCGGCGCCGGCCTCGCGGTGGGTGGCGACCAGGGCGGGGATGTCCAGCCCGGTGAGGATGTCGCCGTTGAAGATCAGCACGGGTTCGCCGGGGGCGGAGGTGAGCCGGGGGGCGACGTTGCGGATGGCGCCGCCGGTGCCCAGCGGCTCGTCCTCGGTGACGTACTCCAGGTGCAGGCCCATCGAGGAGCCGTCGCCGAAGTGCGGTTCGAAGACCTCGGCCAGGTAGGAGGTGGCCATGACGATGTGTTCGACGCCGGCCGCGCGGGCGCGGGCGAGCTGGTGGGTCAGGAACGGCACCCCGGCCGCGGGGACCATGGGTTTGGGTGTGTGCACCGTCAGCGGGCGCAGTCGGGTGCCCTTGCCGCCGACCAGGAGGATCGCTTCAGTCACCTTGTTCTCTCTGCTTCCTGCTGGGGTCGGCCGGATCGGCGGACCAGTGTAGGCAGACGGGGTGGCGGGGATTGTCCTGGTCCCGCCAGGTTGTACACCTCGGCGGGAGGGGAATGTCACCCTCCGCCGGGGGCTGTGGTTCAACGGCCCTGGAGGTGGGCCGAGGAAGTGCGGATCCCGCCCAACTTCTCGTAGAGGCGGTCACCCGGGCAGGTCGTGGTGAAACCGTCCCGGTGGCCTGAGATGGCCTTCAGGCCCACCCGGGTTCCCTTGGGGTACCGGTCGCCGCCGCGGGAGACGAGACGGGTGGTGGCGGACGGGTCGGCGCCGGAGAGCCCGAGCTTCCACGCCGCCAGCCGGGCCAGGGCGGCGGTGACGGCCTTCGGCGGGGCGGTGCGGTCGTAGCTCCCGAGCACCGCGACGCCGGTGGTGTTCTCGTTGAAGCCCAGGGTGTGGGCGCCGCGCACCGGCCGGGCGACGCCCCCGGCACGGCCCTCGTAGACGGTGCCGCACTTGTCGACCAGGAAGTTGTAGCCGAGGTCGCGCCAGTGGCTGGACTTGACGTGGTAGCGGTAGACGGCGCGGATGACGGCCGGTGCCTGCTGGCAGGTGTAGTGGTTGCCGGTGGCGCTGTGGTGCACGAAGACCGCGCGTACCGGGCCGGTGTAGGCGAATCCGGGCCGGCGCAGGCTCTCGTCGGCCTGCCAGCCCGCGCGGGTGACGATGCGGGGGCGGGGACCGGTGCGGGGGTGTGCGGGCGGCCGGTCGCCGGTGAGCCGCACGTCCCGCCGGGCCGCGGCCCTGCCGGCCGCCGGGATCGCGCGCGCCCCCGCCTTGACCAGGGGGGCGTTGGCGGCCGAGGCCTCGTCCCGGGCCGGGGTGGTGCCGCTCTGCTTCGCGGGGCGGGCGGTCGTCTTCTCCGGCCCCGGATCGACGAGTTCGAGGCGCAGCCCCTTGGGCAGCGGCCGGTGGGTGGTGGTGCGGGCGCCGCGCGGGTCGGGCCGGCCGCCACGCGGCTTGCGGCTGGGGGTCGGGGCGAGGACGGGGGTGCGTGCCGTGCTGCCCGGGTGGAGTGCGGTGCGGTGCAGCCGCGGGGGCTCGGACGGGCGGTGGCGGGTGGTGGGGACGACGCGCAGCCGCACCGCGTCGGAGGCACCCACCCACAGGGGCGCGGTGGCACCGCGCGGGGCCTCACCGCGGCGCTCGGCCGCGTCGAGGTCGGGGGCGTCCTCGTCGTGGGCCTGCAGGTCCTGCCACGGCGACCACCTGCCGCTGCCGAGGGCGCGGGTGCGGACCTGTGCGCGCCCGCCCAGTTCGGCCCCGGGGTCGTCCCAGACCACGCCGAGCAGGGAGAACGGCCGGACCGTGCGGGCCGGCAGCCCCTGCGCGCCGTCGGCGGCCGCCGGGCCGGGGCGCAGCGCGCGGTCCCCTCCCCCGCCGAGCCGGGCGAGCGGCAGCGACTGGGTGCTGCCTGCGGCGAGGGGCCGGCTGCCCGCGGTGACGTCTGCCGGGGCGGACCACGCCGCGCTCGCCGCGGGGACGAGGGGAAGGCTCAGGGCGGCGGAGCAGGCGGCGCCCAGCGATGCGGCGAGAAGGGTACGCATAGCGGACATCCTGAGCATCTGCCACTGCGCCGTCATGCTTATCTGACGGAGTGTCGATCGATTCGGCTGACCGGGCCACCCCGACCACCCTTCCGCTGACGGGCGCCCCGGCCCCCGCCGCCGCCGACCGGCCGCCGACCCCACGGGGCACGGTGGACGGCCCGCGGCGGCGTCCTACAGTGGCCCCACCATGAACGCCACTGACCGCACCCCCGCCGCGACCCTGCGGTCCGCCCTCGCCGCGGACCCCGCCCGCCCCCTGCTCACCTTCTACGACGACGCCACCGGTGAACGGGTGGAGTTGTCGGTGGCCACCTTCGACAACTGGGTGGCCAAGACCGCCAACTACCTCCAGTCCGACCTCGCCGCGGAGCCGGGCGACACCGCCTCGCTGCTGCTGCCCGCCCACTGGCTGACCGCCGTGTGGCTGCTGGCCTGTTCGTCGGTGGGTGTCGTCGCGGACGTGGCCGGCGACCCCGCCGGCGCCGACCTCGTGGTGACCGGCCCCGACGAGCTGGAGCGGGCACGCACCTGCAAGGGCGAACGGGTCGCCCTCTCGCTGCGCCCGCTGGGGGGCCGCTTCCCGCAGCCGCCGCAGGGGTTCGCCGACTACGCCGCGGAGGTGCCGGGACACGGCGACCGCTTCACCGCGCTGGCCCCGGTCGACCCGGACGAGCCCGCACTGCGGGTGGCCGGTCGGGAGCTGACCGGCGCGCAGGTGGTGCAGGAGGCGCGGGCGGACGCCGGCCGGCTGGGCCTGACCGCCGGGTCACGCCTGCTGTCGACCCGGCCCTACGACTCCTGGGAGGGGCTCTCCGCGGGCCTCCTGGCACCGCTGACGACGGGCGGCTCGGTCGTCCTGGTCCGCCACGCCGAGCACCTCGACGCCGAGGCCCTGGAGCGCAGGCGCACCGACGAGCGCGTCACCCACTCCGCGAGCTGACGACGGCTGCGGCACCCGGCCACCCGGTCCGTCCCGCCTGGACCTCACCCCGGCCCCCTCGCCCCCTGCGGCGTCACCCCGGCCACTGACGTCCGCACGACCGGGCGGCGCTCCGGCCCTCACGCCCCCGGGCCGGCGTCACCCGGTCGTGCGGACGGTCGGGGGACGCACCGCTCCCTTCCCGGCGGGGCGCGCGAGGCCCGGCGTCCCCCGGACGGAGCAGTCCGGCGCCCGCCCACGCGCCGGTCCGCCGGGCCCGCGCCATGATCGGGGGATACGCACGCGCGGCTTCGTGCCGTCGGCCCGTCGCCTCCCGCGCCGGTCCGGGGCCCGGACGCCGCGCCGACCGTGCCCGGTGGGGCCGGCCGGCGCGAACGCCGCACGGGTGCACGAGCCGACTCCGCGAGGGGGCGCACTGTGACCGTGGGACCGGAGGAACAGGCAGGGGCCGGGACTGCCGGCGCGGACGCCACGGTGCCGGGTGACGGCAGCGCCCCGCGCCCGTCCCGCAGCGCACGCCGCCTCTCCCGTCCGACCCGGCGCCCCCGTCCCGGCCGGGCGGGACGGGCCGCCCGCCGCGGGCGGCCCTCGGACCCCGGCCCGGGACGTCCGGGCCTGCCCACCGGCCCGTTCGGCCCCTCGGGCCCCTTCGGTCCGTTCGCCGCCGGAACGCAGCCCGAGGACGCCTCCGGCGGCTCGGTTCCGGGCGGGGCGGGCGGCCCCGGCGGATCGGGGTCCGGCGGGGCGGGCTCCGGCGGGACGGGCTCCGGCGGCTCCGGAGCCGGCGGCTTCGGACGCGGCGGGGAGCCACCGGACGGGGCCGGCGGGCCGGACGGGCCGGGGGGAACCGGGGGGCCAGGCGGTGCGGGCGGTCCTGAGGGCTCCTCCTCCGGGCCCGGCCGGGAGGGCCCGGGCGGGCCCAGGCGCCGCCGGCACTGGCTGCGGTGGACCGCCGTCGGGGTGTCCCTGCTGGTCCTGGCCGCGGGCGGAGCCGGGTACGTGGTCTACGACCGACTGGAGGGCAACATCCACACCGACCCCGCGGTGCGCCGGCAGTTGGAGAAGTACGAGTCGCAGCGCCCGCCGGCCGGCGCCCGCGGCACCCAGAACGTCCTGCTCATCGGCTCGGACGACCGCAGCGGCGCCAACGCCGGCTACGGCCGGGAGAAGGGGCGGCGCTCGGACACCACCATCCTGCTGCACCTGCCGGCGGACCACCGCAGCGCGACCGCGGTGAGCATCCCGCGGGACCTCGTGGTGCACCGGCCCGAGTGCACCGGTGCGGGCGGCCGGCCCGCGGCGGCGCGCTCCACGCAGTTCAACGCCGCCTTCCAGGTGGGCGGCGCGGCCTGCACCATCCGCACCGTGGAGGCCATGACGGGCATCCGCGTCGACCACTACGTCAGCGTCGACTTCAACGGGTTCAAGCGCATGGTGGACGCGGTCGACGGCGTCGAGGTCTGCCTGCCGCACGCGGTGCACGACAAGGAGGCCCATCTCGCCCTGCCCGCCGGCCGCCATCTCCTCGACGGTGAGCAGGCCCTCGGCTACGTCCGGGTGCGCAAGGGGCTGGGCGACGGCAGCGACACCCAGCGGATGGGCCGGCAGCAACGGTTTCTGGCGGCTTTGGTGAAGAAGGTGCGGAGCAACGGGGTGCTGCTCAACCCGACGAAGCTGTACCCGGTGATGGACGCGGCCACCCGCGCACTGACCACCGACGAGGGACTGGCTTCGCTGCGCGGCCTCTACGGGCTGGTCCGCTCCACCCGCGACATCACCCCGGGGAAGATCCGCTTCCTGACCGTGCCGCGCCGCCCGTACCGCCTGGACCCCAACCGCGACGAACTGGCCGAGCCGGACGCGAAAGAGCTGTTCAGGAGGTTGCGGAAGGACCTTCCGGTGTCCGTGCAGCCCTCGTCGAGCAGCTCGCCGGGGACCCCCGAGGCCTCCGGCGCCGCCACTGGCGGCAGCGCCTCCCCCGGTGCGAGCGCCCCCTCGTCCACCCCCGACGCCTCCCTCACCTCCCCGGACGGCGCCCCCACTTTCCACGGAACCACCGCGGACCGGGGTGTCTGCTCCTAAAACGGTTGCAAAGGTCGCGCCAACCCGGCGCAGATAATGCACGGATTGCCCAGTTGTAGGGGTGAGGAAATCGTCACCGACGTCGCTTGACGCCGAACCGGCCGGATAGTGTGAGCGCTCCGGTCCGCACTGCCGGCTGACCGCGCACCGCACAATCGACCGACCGAGCGCCTCGTGGGGACGGGCGCCGCGTGGCACGACGGAGGACTTGAGGCACCGTGGACGCGCAAGGCCGTGGGCGGGGGGACGACATCGACCCCGCCGACCAGTGGGTGTTCAATCCGAGCACCGGCACCTATGAACTGAGGCTCGACCCGGCCTCCGACGCGCCCTCCCCCCCTTCACCCCGCAGACCCGGTTCCGCATCGGGCCCCGCGAACCGCACCCCGCGCCAGGGCGGCCCCCGCCAGTTCGGCCCCTCTCAGGGCGGACCGGCCCAGGGCGGCCCGCCACGGGGCGCCACCACGCACGGCGGCGGCACCCAGGGAGCGGGGGCCGCGCGCACCGGGCCGCAGGGCGGCTCCCCCACCGGAGTTCCCCGGCCCGGCGGCCCGCGCGAGGGCGCACGGGGTGAGGGCTCGCGCAGCGGTCCGGCCGCGGGAGCCGAACGGGACAGCGAGACCCGGGAGCTGCCGACCCAGCGCGACCGGCGCGGTGAGGGTTCCGGCGAGGGCGGCGGGCGGGCGGCGGCCCGGCGGGCCGCCGCGGCCCAGGGCGGCGGCGGTCGCCGCAAGGGCAAGGGGCCGCGGACGGGGAAGCGGTCCGGGAAGCGCAAGGCCCTGTACTGGACGGCCGGTTCGATGGGTTTCGTGCTGGTCGTCGCCGGTGGCTTCGGCGTGTACCTGTACAACCACCTGAACAACAACATCAAGAAGGTGGACGTCGGCGTCAACAACAAAGCGGTCGTCAAGGGGCCCGTCAACATCCTGCTGCTGGGCACCGACTCGCGTGAGGGCAAGGGCAACAGCGGTTACGGCGACAGCGGCAGCGTGGGCCACGCCGACACCACGATCCTGCTGCACATCTCCGCGGACCGCTCCAACGCCACGGCGCTGTCCATCCCCCGCGACCTGATCACCGACATACCCTCCTGCACCGTCAAGCAGGAGAACGGGACCAAGAAGACGATCCCCGGCCAGCAGGGCGTCCGGTTCAACACCAGCCTCGGCCAGGAGGGGCGCGACCCCGGCTGCACCTGGAAGACGGTCAAGGAGCTGACGGGGCTGACGCCCACGCACTTCATGATGGCGGACTTCAACGCCATCAAGGAGCTCTCGACGGCGGTGGGCGGTGTCGAGGTGTGCGCGGCGCACGACATCGACGACCCCAAGTCGCACCTGCACCTCAAGGCCGGCCGGCACGTCGTCGAGGGCGACCAGGCGCTGGCGTTCGTCCGCACCCGGCACACCGTCGGCTTCGGCAGCGACCTGAGCCGCATCCAGCTCCAGCAGCAGTTCCTCAGCTCGCTGCTGCGCAAGATGAAGTCGGGCGACACCCTCACCAGCCCCAGCAAGCTGTACAAGCTGAGCGACGCGGCGACGAAGGCGCTCACCGTCGACACCGGCATCGGCTCCGCCTCGAAGCTGGTGGACCTCGCCAAGGACCTCAGCGGGGTGAACGTCAAGAACATCACCTTCGTCACCGTCCCGGTCCTGGACAACCCGGACGACGCCGCCACCGTGATCCTGGACAAGGCCAAGGCCGAGCCGCTGTTCAAGATGGTGCAGGCCGACCACTCACTGACCAAGACCAAGTCCAAGGGCGGCGACGACAAGAAGACCGCGCCGGTGAAGAAGGCCCCGGCCGCCGAGGTGCGGGTGGACGTCTCCAACGGCGGCGGCCCGATCGGCGCGGCGCAGGACACCGTCGAGTGGCTGCAGAACAACAAGGGCGCCAAGTTGTCCACCAACGCCGGCAACGCACCCGCGACGGTCGACAAGACGGTCCTCGAGTACGCTCCCAACCAGGCTGACCAGGCTGCCACGTTGGCGGACTGGATGGGCCTGCCGAAGAGCGCGATGAAGAAGTCGGGCTCGAACGCCGGGGCGCGGGAGCCGATGAAGCTCACCCTGGGCAAGGACTACTCCGGCGCGGGAGAACCGATCGAGGCGCCGACTACAACCCCTGACGGGGTGCAGAACGTCAATGCGGACGACAAGAACGTCTGCGCCAAGTAGTCGCGTCGTGCAGTAGCTGTGAACGGGCGCCCCTTCCGGGGGCGCCCGCGTCACGCCGCACCGATGCCCCGTCCTTCGGCGCCGAGCGCACCAGAAGTGAGGGGGAGGGGCCCGATGCGGGTGAGCGGGGTACGGGGCGAGGACGCGGGAGCGCAGCCACCCGGGGCCGGGGAACCGGACCGGCACGACGGCCGGCCGCCGGGGACCGAGCCGTCGGCGAAGCCCGAGGCGGTGAAGCCCGAGGCGGTGGACGGGGAGCGGTCGTCTGACGGCCCCGCCCCGGAGGCTGCGGACGAGGACTCGCCGGGCGACGCGGCCGGCACGGAACGGGACGCCGCGAGCGCCCGGACACCCGGCCCCCGGCAGGCCGAGGACGCCCGTCCCCCGGCCGCCGGGAAGGCCGCTCCCACCTACGACGTCCCCACCGATGACGTCCCCACCGCCGACGCCGCCTCAGCCGACGCACCCGCCGACGACTCCCCGCCGCAGGAGGCCGCCGCCGGAGCAGGCGGTCCCGGAGGCCCCGGGGCGGACCGGGTTTCCGGCGGCGGGCGTCCCCGGCGGCGGGGCCGGCTGCTGCTGCGGTGGGGTGCCGCGGCCTTGGCGCTGCTGGTGCTCGGCACGGCGGGCGCCGCCTACCTCTACTACCGGCACCTCGAAGGCAACCTGCACCGGGACCACCTCGACATCGGTGTCACCCCGCATCCGCTGCCCCGGCCCACGCCGAACGAGGCCGGCCAGACCCCGCTGAACATCCTGCTCATAGGCTCCGACAGCCGGAACACCGCGGAGGACGTCCGGCTCGGCGGGGCCCGCGCGGACGTCGGCCGCAAGCCGCTCGCCGACGTGCAGATGCTCGTCCACGTCTCGGCGGACCGCAGCAACATGTCGGTGATGTCGATACCGCGCGACACCCGCGTGACCATCCCGAAGTGCACCGACCCGGAGACCGGCACGGTCTACCCCTCGACGGTCGCCGCCATCAACCAGTCGCTCCAGCACGGCGGTCCGGGCTGCACGGTCGCCACCTGGAAGGCGCTGACCGGCATCTACATCGACCACTTCATGATGGTCGACTTCGCGGGCGTGGTCGCCATGGCCGACGCGGTGGGCGGCGTCCCGGTCTGCGTCGACGCCGACGTCTGGTCGCACGACGCGCAGGGCCACGGCAGCGGCCTGAAGCTCACCAAGGGAACGCACGCGGTCAAGGGCGTGCAGGCGCTCCAGTGGCTGCGGACCCGCTACGGCTTCGAGGACAACTCCGACATCGGCCGGACCAAGGCCCAGCACATGTACATGAACTCCCTGGCCCGGGAGTTGAAGTCCAGCACCCGGCTCTCCGACCCCGTCGAGCTGCAGGCCCTGGCGGAGGCCGCCACCAGCGCGCTCACCGTCGACGACGACCTGGGGTCGGTGACCGCCCTGTACCACCTGGCGGGCGAGCTGAAGAAGGTGCCGGCCGCCCGGATCACCAGCATCACCATGCCGTGGGTCTACGGCCCCGGACTGGCGTACGTGCTGCCTCGGCCGGAGGACGCCGAGCAGACCTTCGCCCTCATCCGGGACGACCGGGCCCTGGACGGCAAGGACAAGAAGAAGGCCACGGCCGCGCCGCCGCCCTCCACCGAGCGGTCGGAGCTGCGCGTGGAGGTGGCGAACGGTACGGGCGCCACAGCCGTGCAGGCCGCCCCGGGGCGGGCGAGCGTGATCCGGGACCGGCTGGCGGGGCTCGGCTGGTCCCGCGCCAAGGCCCTGGACACGCTCAGCAGCGTCCCCGAGACCACGCTGACCTACCCGACGCCCGACCTGCGGGGCGACGCGCTGGCACTGGCCAAAGCGCTGAAGCTGCCCTCGGACGCGGTGCGCGCCGCCGAACCCGGGGACGACACCGCCCCGGCCGGCACCCCGGCGTCCCCCACGGGCACCGGCTCGCCCTCGTCGTCCACCGCCACGTCCCCCTCCGCCCCGGCCTCGTCCTCAGCGTCCGCCTCGGGCAGCCCGGGGACGCTGCGGCTGGTGATCGGTGACGACTGGCGCACCGGCACGTCCTACCCGAAGGGCTCCCGGGCACCGGGCCACGGCAAGGTGCCGAGCAGCGCCCACCCGCTGATGGGCGACGACACCGGCGCGTGCATGGAGGTCAACCCGCACTACACCTGGTAGGCGGGGGTGCGCGGTGGCCGCCGCGGGAGCCGCGGCGGCCACCAGGGGTCACACCTGCGCGCCGGCCTCGTCGGCCTGGACGGCGGGGCGACGGCTGGCGATGACACGGCGGGCCAGGGAGCGCGGGCTGGTCAGGAAGCCCCACCCCCAGGACATGTGCATGGTGGCCAGCGCCAGCGGGATCTGCACCCGTGCCTTCGCCGAGAGGCCCTTGCCGGCGGGCACCGAGCCCGCGGTGATCGCGGCGGCGTAGGCGGCGGGCACCAGGAAGGCCCACGGCGTGACGGCGACGCCCACCACCACGCCCGCGGCGATGGCGCACAGGGCGGTCGGCGGCGCGAGGTAGCGCGCGTTGATGGAGCCGGAGTGGTAGCGGGCGACGACGTGCCGCCAGCGGCCGTAGTCCTTGTACTGCTTGGCCAGCGCCTTCACCGAGGGCCGCGGCCGGTACTGGACGCGCAGCTCGGGCGAGAACCAGACCAGTCCGCCGGCCTCGCGGATGCGGAAGTTCAGCTCCCAGTCCTGGGCGCGGATGAACTCCACGTTGTAGCCGCCCTGCTGTTCCAGCACCTCGCGGCGGAAGACGCCGAGGAAGACGGTCTCCGCCGGTCCGGCCGCGCCGCCGGTGTGAAAGGCGGCGTTGCCCACGCCGATCCGGGAGGTCATCGCCGCGGCGACGGCCTCCTCCCAGGCGTTCTCGCCCTCGGCGTGCATGATGCCGCCCACGTTCTGCGCGCCGGTCTCCTCCAGCAGCCGCACGGCCGTGGCGATGTAGTTCGGCGAGAGCATGCCGTGTCCGTCGACGCGGACGACGACGGGGTGGTGGGAGGCCTGGATCGCGGCGTTCAGGGCAGCGGGGGTGCGGCCGGTGGGGTTGGGCACGGTGTGGACGCGCGGGTCCTCGGCCACCAGCTCGGCGGCGATCTCGTCCGTGCGGTCCGTGGACGGGCCGAGCGCGATCACCACCTCCATCTCGCCGGCGTACTCCTGCTGCAGGATGTGCCGGACGGAGGCCCGCAGGTGACGTTCCTCGTTGAGCACCGGCATGATCACGGAGACGGCCGGGGGCTGCTGCTGCGGCATGGTTCCTCGGGGCTTACGGGGGCTACGGGGCACGGTGAGGGCTCGCGGCGCGGGCGGCACGGTGGTGGTCCTCCGTCGCCTGTCCGCCGCTCCGGCGCGGGACGGCCGGAGGTTCACCGTGGCCTGGCCCGGTGGGCTGGGACCGCCGCCTTGGGACTCCTGGGTCGGCGACGCGGGCACCGCCGGGACGGCGCGGCACCCCCTGCACGTTACCGCGTTCGGGCGATGCGGGCGCAGGCAGCCGGGTGGCCCCCGGGCCGGGCCCCGGCGTGTGGCGCTTTCCCGCCGATCGTATCGGCCTACCGTGCTTTCGGTAGGTTCCGGTGCATTTCGAACGCTCACCTTCCGTTGCCGCGCCCGCCCCTTCCCCCGCCGCGGAGGTCCCCGCCCGTGACCAGGCCGTCCCCCGCCCGACGCCGTAGAGCGCGCCGCGCACAGCACCGCAGGCCCCGGCGACTGCGCTGGGGGGTGTGGGCCACCACCGGTCTCTCCGCGCTGGTCCTGGCCGCCGGCGGCACCGGTCACGCGGTGGTCGCCGGCGTCTCCGACCAGATCGCCCGCGTCGACGCCTTCCAGGGCATGAGCGACCGTCCGCCGGCCGACGACCGGGCCCGCAGCGGCATGACGATCCTCCTGGTCGGCACCGACGGCCGCGGCCGGCTCAGCCGCCGCGACCGCCGCGCCTACCACCTGGGCGGTGAGCCCTGTCACTGCACCGACACGATCATGCTGGTGCGCCTCTCGCCCGGCCGGGACCACGTCAGCGTGGTCAGCCTGCCCCGGGACTCCTACGCCCAGGTGCCCGAGCACACCGACCCCGCCACCGGGAAGCGGCACCGGGCCCACCCCCTGAAGCTGAACGCCGCGTATGCCGAGGGCGGGCCCTCCCTGACGGTGCGCACGGTGGAGCACATGACCGGCGTCCACATCGACCACTACCTGGAGGTCGACTTCCAGAGCTTCATGCGGACCGTGGACGCCGTGGGCGGGGTGCGGATCTGCACCGACCGGGCCATGAAGGACTCCTACACCGGCCTGGACCTGCCCGCGGGAATGCACGAGCTCACCGGCGGCCAGGCGCTCCAGTACGTCCGCTCCCGGCACGTCGACGGCGCGGCCGACCTCAGCCGGATGCGGCGGCAGCAGCGCTTCATGGCGGCCCTCATCCGCAAGGTCACCAGCTCCGGGGTGCTCACCGACCCGACGCGGCTGCGGGACGTCACCGGCTCGCTGCTCGGCTCGGTCCGGGCGGACAAGGGCTTCGGCACCGACGACATGCTGGACCTGGGCCGGGCCATGCACGGCTTCCAGCCCGGCTCCTCGGAGTTCGCCTCGGTGCCCGTCGCCGACGTCAACTACCGGGTGCCGTACGTGGGTCTGACCGTGAAGTGGGACGAGGAGCGGGCACGTGCCCTGTTCCAGGCGGTCCGCGAGGACCGGCCGCTCGTGCCGCGGACCGGACCCGCCGGCGACGGGGCCGCGCCGAAGGGTTCCGCCACCTCCCCGGCGCCGGCCTCCACCCCTGCTGCGGGCGCACCGGGCCCGGCCGGCCGCGGCCCGCGCCCGACCACGGTGGAGATCCCGCCGGACCAGGTACGGGTCCACGTCGACAACGGCACCTCGCGCAGCGGCCTGGGCGCCCGTGTGGCGGACGGCCTGCGGGCCACCGGCTTCACCCTCGACGGCCCGCCCGGCACCGCACCGCTCCCCCACAGCGCCCACACCGTCGTCCGCTACGACCCGCGCTGGGACCGGTCGGTGCGCAGCGTGGCCGCCGCCTTCCCCGGCGCCCGGTTGCAGGCCGTGCCGGGGCTGGGCGCGGCGATCCGGGTGACGGTGGGGCAGGACTTCACCGCCGTCCACCCGGTCCGCGGCAACCAGCCGGCCCCCGGCCACGCACAGGCCGTCACGGGCGACCAGGTGTCCTGCTCCTGACTCCCGGCTGCGGGCCCCCTCGGGCGCCGGGCTCCCGGCTCCGGCGCGGCTCCTCAGGCAGGCGGGGGCGGGGCCGGGCGTCGCCGGGGGCCGGTACCGTCGGACCGACAGACGGACGTGAGCGACGCCGGCCCTGCGGGGCGGAAGGGGTGGGACGTGGCCGACGCCGAGTTCCTCGCCGTACTGACCACCACCGACAGCGAGGAGGCCGCCCGCCGGCTCGCCGCGGACGCCGTGGAGCGGCGTCTGGCCGCCTGCGCGCAGGTCGACGGCCCGGTCACCAGCGTCTACCGCTGGGAGGGCACCGTCGAGACCGACACCGAGTGGCGGGTTCTCTACAAGACCACGGCCGCGCGCTACCCGGCCCTGGAGGCGCACCTGCGCTCCGTCCACACCTACGAGACCCCCGAGGTCATCGCGACGCCCGTCACCGCGGGCAGCGACGCCTACCTGGCCTGGCTGCGGACGGAGACGGCAGGCTGACCCCGCGGTCAGTCGCCGGTGCCGCGGTCAGTCCTCGGTCTCGCGCCCCTCGCCGGCCCGGCCCCGCTCCCGCAGCTCCTTGATCGCCCGGCGCCGTGCCAGCCGGTGGGTGCGGCGGATCTGGGCCTCCTCGTAGCGGCGGCGGTCGCGGTCGGTCTCGGGGATGACGGGGGGCACCTGGCGGGGCTTGCCGTCGGCGTCGACCGCGGCGAAGACGAGGTAGGCGGAGCCGACCTGGGTGGCGGGGGTGGACTCGTTCCAGCGCTCGGCCAGCACGCGGACGCCGATCTCCATGGAGGACCGCCCGGTCCAGTTGACCTGTGCCTTCACATGGACGAGGTCGCCGACCCGGACGGGTTCGAGGAAGGCCATCTCGTCCATGGACGCGGTGACCGCGGGGCCGCCGGAGTGCCGTCCGGCGACGGCGCCGGCCGCGTCGTCGACCAGCTTCATGATCACGCCGCCGTGGACGGTGCCGAGCAGGTTGGTGTCGTTGCCCGTCATGATGTGGCTCAGCGTGGTGCGGGAGGCGCTGGTCGGCTTCCCCGGCAGAAGGTCGGCTGCGGACGGTTGCTGGCTCATGCGTCCAGCTTATGTGCCCGGTCTCCGGCGCTCCCGCGGGCCACCGCCGCCACCTGCGGCGACCCGGCCGGCGGGACGTCGCGGCCCGGCGCCGCGTGCGACCTTGACCACAGTGTGAAGGTTCCGGTCAGGCCCGGCCAAGGGACCCCCGCGGGCCCGTCACACGCCCGCGACCAGGCCCGGCGCTGTGCATCAGCTCTGCAACAGGCCCGCCGCGATCCTGTCGCTCCCATACCGCCCGGCAGGCGGCGGCAGGCACACTTCCCCTTATGACTCAGTGGCCGGACGGATGGTCCCCCGACGACAGGAACCGGTACGGGCGCGGCAGTGGCGCCGAACCGGAGGGCGCGCGTGCCATGCCGCACGTGACGCGGCCCGCCGGACCGGGGGCCCAGCGTTCCGGTGAGCCCTACGCCGAGCCGCCGCTGCCGCCCTCCCTCTCCCCGCGCCGGCATCCCTCGGTGCCGCCGCAGGCGCCGCCCCCGGGGTACGACGGCGGGGGCGACGGTTACAACACCGGTGAGGTCTACGGCGGCGGACGGGGCGGTGGCGGTCCGCGGTCGAGGCCGAACTGGGGCCGGCGGATCAAGTTCATCGTCATCGCGCTGATCGTGGTGGTCGTGGCCGCTTCCGTGGGCACCTACTTCTGGGCCGACGGCAAGCTGCGCCGCGAGGTGGACCTGAGCAAGGTCATCGACCGCCCGGCGTCCGGCGACGGCACGAACTACCTCATCGTCGGTTCCGACAGCCGCGAGGGCATGTCCGCCGCGGAGAAGAAGAGCCTGCACACCGGGTCGGCCGAGGGCAAGCGCACCGACTCGATGATGATCTTGCACGACGGTTCCAACGGTCCCACCCTCGTCTCGCTGCCGCGTGACTCCTGGGTGACCATCCCGTCCTTCCGGGGCTCGGAGTCGGGGAAGATGTACCAGTCCCCCGGCGGGTCCAAGCTGAACGCCTCGTACGCGACGGACGGCCCCGAGCTGCTGACGCGGACCATCGAGTACAACACCGGTCTGCACATCGACCACTACGTGGAGATCGGCTTCGCCGGCTTCGCGGGCATCGTGGACGCGGTCGGCGGCGTCGAGATGGACATCCCCAAGGCCTTCCACGACGAGAAGTCCGGCGCCGACTTCAAGGCGGGCACCCAGACCCTGAACGGCACCCAGGCGCTCGCCTTCGTCCGTACCCGCTACGCGCTGCCCGGCAGCGACCTGGACCGCACGAAGAACCAGCAGAAGTTCCTCGGGGCCCTCGCCTCGCAGACGGCGACCCCCAGCACCGTGCTCAACCCGTTCAAGCTGTACCCGACGATGAGCGCCGGTCTGGACACCCTCGTGGTCGACAAGGACATGAGCCTGTTCGACCTCGGGAAGATGTTCTTCGCGATGAAGGGCGTCATGGGCGGCGACGGCCACTCCATGAACATGCCGCTGACCACGACCCCGGCCCCCCAGAACTCGCTGAACTGGGACAAGCCGAAGGTCAAGGAGCTGGTCAACGAGCTCAACAACGACCAGAAGGTGACGATGAAGGGCGGCTACGGAAACTAGGAGCTGTCTGGTCGATCATGTGCGGAGCCAGATGACGAGGCTTGCAGCGGTGACGGTGCCGAGGAAGACGCAGCCGCGTTTGTCGTAGCGGGGGCCACGGCTCGGTGATTCTTGAGCTTGTTGATGGCCCGTTCGACGGTGTTGCGTCTCTTGTAGCGGTCTTCGTCGAAGCCGGGTGGCCGTCCGCCGTGTGAGCCTTGGCGCAGGCGGGCGGCCTGGCTGGCGGTCTTCTCCGGGACCGTGTGCGGGATGCCCCGACATCGCAGGTATTCGCGACAGGGACGGTTGCTGTACGCCTTGTCCGCAGCGACGCTGTCGGGCTTCTTGCCGGGCCTACCCGGTCCGAGGCGAGGGACGCGGATCTTCTCCAGCACCGGCCTGAACTGGGGCCAGTCACCCCGCCGTCCGGCCGCTAGTGCAGCCCCCACCGAACCAGGACTACAGCCTCCTCGACGCCCCGCCGGCCGAGCGCAGCCGCTGGGCCTGGCCCGCGACACCGAAGGCCGTCTCCTTCTCCACCGCAGCGACTGCGCCGCCGCCGACACCTTCCCGACCTGGCTAACCGGCCATCAGGCCGTGGACGCGCTCACCGACCCGGACACCGCACTGTGCCCGACCTGCCGCCCCGACCGCGCCCTGCCCAGCCGGGGTCTGCCGTGAAGCCTGCAGCCGAGCGCCCGCCCGCACACCTGGAGATGCTGCACTTCCCCCGCCGCCTGACCCAGCAGCACCTGGCCCAACTCGACAACTGGACAGCCGAGGAGGAGCGGCGGCAGGTCGAAGGGGCTCGCGGCGAGGCGGCCCGGCCGCCGGCACCGGACTGGCTGGTCGAGAGCGACCTGGTCGACCGCCCCTCCCGCATCCACGCGGGCGACTGCTTTACCCGTGGCAAGCGCTCGTGCGGCATCGACCGCACCGGCGCGCTCCACGCCCTGACCCAGGGCGCGCTTACCTGCCCCGCAGTGCCGCCCCGACACCCTCCTCGGAGTCCTGGGCTGAACCTTTCGAAAGGGACCGTCATCCGGTGCCGGTGAGCATCTCGGGCGTGAGGTCGCCGCGCATCCGGAGCAGACGGGGCGGTCTCTCCACCAGCCGTGCTCCAGACGCTTCCGGCCGACTCCAGTTCGACCACGGCCTCACGGGCAGGTAACGCACCGCATTCCGCTAGCTGCACAGGAGTGGTTCAGGCCTCGCGATCAACGGCGGTGAGCGCCAGGGCCCACCCGGCCAGGCCTCTTCGAGGCAGCCTGAGCGCGGTGGCCTGGCATGTCCGCGAGACGCTGGTTGAAGTGGTGGTTTCGAACGCGTGCCGATAGCCCCCGGCTGGCTGTTTGATGCGCACCAGGTTGGCTTGGCTGCCACAACCTCTCCGCCCCGCCGAGGGCGCACCTGACTCAAGCATCCGCCGGGCTACGGGTGGTCCACCGGTGGCAGCAGCGCGCAGCGGGGGGCCGGGTGTGGCTGGAGGGCGATGAAAGCGGCTGGGTCGGCACCACTTTCCGTGGTGAGGACCCAGCAGGGGACAGGAGCGTAGGGGCTTGCCAGCTTCGGCCCCGTCTCCGCTGCCGTTCAGCCGAAAAAGTCGATGGCACAAGGTGACGCCGGTTCGAGCCTGCTTCACGAGGTCGCATACGCCCGGGCTGGGTGAGGGCCGCGGTGGCCTTATGGAAAGGTGATGGGAGACCTAGAGGAGACGGTGACGGACAATTCGGCTCAGATCACCGTAAGCGCCACTCGGTGCAACAGACGGGTAGGGGGACTACATGACGGGACCTGATCCCAGGATCGCTTACGCACGGCCCGTGGTCGATGCAACCGAGATATCGCAGGACCGAGAAACGGACTCGACTGGTCTGCCACTTGCGCACACGTCGAGGCCGCTGCCTTTGGAGCAGCCAGCAGTGAGACCTGTCGCTCTACCCGATGCCACTACCTCCACAGCCGCTGATGTCGAGGTCAGCCCCAACCATCTCCGCGCTATGGCGGAGTCTTGCGAGACATGCTCAGACGCCCTGCACGCAGCACGGTCAGCAGGGCACAGCGCTGACGAAGCAGTAGCCAAAGCAGATGGCGCATGGTCCTTCGCGGGCGGCATCCATGACATGCAGAGACGCTGGGATGCACTCAATAAAATCATCAGTGAGCGCATAGAAAATGCTGCAACCAACTTCCGTAAATGCGCTAACGAATATGAGATGAACGAGACCACCGTTCAATCCGACTTCACATCTATCGTTCGCTGAAGAGGGAAGATGGTTACGTTCGCACATATCCTGACGCTCGATGTCGATGGTCTCGACCTCTTCTCCAAGCGCTGGCAGGACGTTCACTCCCGTATAGAAATGGTGGGAGAAATGTTTCACGACCTAGTCGTGACCGACCTGCATGAGGAGAAGTGGAGAGGGCAGGCCGCGACTTCTGCGCGGCAATGTTGCGATCGCATCAGTATGGACATCGAAGCGCTCAATGCAGAAGTCAAGGGCCTGAGGAAGTTCATCGACGAAGAAGTGAACGGGGCGTCTGGGGCCGCCAGTTTCCGTGCTATTCAAACCAAGGCCCGCGAAATACAGCAGGAAGCAGTGGAATCCGGGATGCGCGTCGACGACGATGGATCCGTCCAATGGGCCACCATGTATGACCCTGACGATCCCGAATCCAGACGCAACGCCCAAATGATGAAGAAAAAGGCGGAGGAGCTGCAACGTCGCGCTAGAGGCGTAATTCGGGAGGCGGACGAAGAAGACCAGTGGATGACACAGAACCTGAAGGTGATATTTGGCACCACCCACAACTTCGAGTCGGAGAACCGAAAGTTCGGCACGGCCCAGCCTGACGAAAAAGACCGCAAGGCGGCCAATAAACTAAGTACCGTTGGGGCTGCCGCCAATGCAAGGGGGTGGGTGAATACGGCTTACCTCGTGCAGCACTACTTGGATGGAACGGGTAAACCTGTCGAGATAGATCCGGAAGTTTTGCTGCAGGACGTGCCACAGTTCAGACGAGACTCCGATAAAACTCTCCAGGAAGACGTGAAAAACCGCCCTGACGGGCCATTCGCGACCAAATGGCAAAGCACGGCACCCAACAGGGCTGACGGAGGTAAAAGCCTCGATTATTACTACGCCCTGAATCACTTTCAGTATCGCATGGTAGGAGAGAAGCACGGAAACAAAGTCACCTATCACACAGAGATCAAGAAACGCTACGACTGGGGTGTACCCAGCGAGCACAGAACGACGCAGTCGCAGGCAATCGGACCCTTCGGGATCACTTTGGAGCAAGCAGACCTGGCGCACCTCAACACTGTTGGGCTTGCCCGCGACTTCGACGTCCAAGGGAAATCTAAACAGACGACCACCACGCTATGACCGGGCGACCCAGCGTCTCGACGCGCAAGCAGAAAGCGATCTGATCATCAATAGGGGAGCAAGGATAGCGCTCTGGGTATTCCTGAGTGCTTGTTTCGCGTTCAGCGTATACGCCATTGCGTGTCTAGTTATCACCTTCTACCGGTTCGAGCCGCCATTGCAGCGCTGAAGACGGTACGCCCGTTGCGCTAGGAGCTGTCCGGTCGATCATGTGCGGAGCCAGATGACGAGGCTTGCAGCGGTGACGGTGCCGAGGAAGACGCAGCCACGTTTGTCGTAGCGGGGGCCACGGCTCGGTGATTCTTGAGCTTGTTGATGGCCCGTTCGACGGTGTTGCGTCTCTTGTAGCGGTCTTCGTCGAAGCCGGGTGGCCGTCCGCCGTGTGAGCCTTGGCGCAGGCGGGCGGCCTGGCTGGCGGTCTTCTCCGGGACCGTGTGCGGGATGCCCCGACATCGCAGGTATTCGCGGCAGGGACGGTTGCTGTACGCCTTGTCCTCAGCGACGCTGTCGGGCTTCTTGCCGGGCCTACCCGGTCCGAGGCGAGGGACGCGGATCTTCTCCAGCACCGGCCTGAACTGGGGCCAGTCACCCCGCCGTCCGGCAGTGACCAGCAAGGAGAGCGGACGGCAGTATCCGTCGGCACTCAGGTGGATCTTGCTGGTGAAACCGCCCCGCGAGCGGCCCGGTCCCTCGCCTCCCGCACCACCTCCGCCAGGCGGGCGACCAGGCTCTGCCACGGAGGTTCGGCCTGGTGTTCCGCCGCCTACCCCCTAGTGAGAAGGACAGGGCAGATGGTGGTTCCTTGCGGGCCCCCGCCGCCTGCCGATGAGCGCGCACACTGGTCGAATCGACGGAGACGTCCCAGCCGAGGTCACCCGCCCCGTCCGCTGCGGCCTGGACACGCTGCAGCAGGCTCTCTCACGTGCCGTCCGCCGACCACAACCGGCGGCGCTCGTAGACCGTCTTCCACGACCCGAACAGCTCCGGTAGAACCCGCCGCTGCGCCCCGGTCCGCACCCGGTGCAGATTCCCGTCGATCGCCTCCCGGTGGTCCCGCTACAGACCGCGACGACCGTTGCTCACCGACAGGAACGGCCGCAGCCGTTCCCACTCGGCATCCGACAGATCACCACGCAGGCCCGCCCCATGCTGGGAGCAACGAGCCACGAGCGAACCAGTCACATGATCGACCGGACAGCCCTCAGTCGCACGCCTGGTCGGTGCACTGTCGCCCAACCACCGTCGCCGTGACCACGGGTGCACCTCCGGCGAGGGGGTGCCCCGCGGTCGTCGCGGGACCCCCGACGGAGGCATGGAGAAGGGGGCCTCCCTGTGCGTCCTCACCGACAAGGGGATGCTGGTGCGCGCCGAGGTGACGAAGGCCGACGCCAGGAGTTACGACTCGTTGCTGGACTTCTCGCTCACCCAGTGGCCGTCGCGGTGAGGAGTGCCCGCCCGCCGCAGGTGCGGCTCCTCCCCTCTGCACCGTCCTGACTGCCGCCGCCCTGCTGAACCTGCCGCGCACAGCGCATCACCCGCCGCGCTCCCTGGTACGGGTGCCCGCGGGGCGCACCGGCCGGTGTGCCCGTCAGGGCGCGGTTCGGGAGGCGGCGATGGCACAGGGGACGGGACCGGCCCCGGCCGGCGGCGCGGAGGTGGCGGAGCTGGTGGGGAGCCGCCGCTACCTGGCGTTGCTGGTGCTGGCCGCCGTGATCGGGGCTCCGGTGAGCGCGGTCGCCTACGGGTTCCTCGCCCTGGTCGGCGAGGCGCAGCCCTGGTTGGCCAAGGACGTGCCGCGGGCGCTGGGCTTCGGTGCCACTCCGCTGTGGTGGCCGGTTCCGCTGCTGGCCGTCGGCGGACTGCTCACGGCTCTCGCGGTGCGGTACCTGCCGGGGACCGGCGGCCACGAGCCGACGGCAGGGTTCACGGCCGGGACGGCGCCGTCGCCTGCCGCGCTGCCCGGGGTGGTGGCGGCGGCACTGGCCACGCTGGTGTTCGGCGCCGTGCTCGGTCCCGAGGCGCCGCTCATCGCGCTGGGCGGTGGGCTGGCGGCGGCCTCGCTGCGGCTGTCCCCGAGGCCGGTGCCGGAGCAGGCGGGGGCACTGGTGGGGGCGGCCGGTTCGTTCGCGGCCATCAGCGCGCTGCTGGGCTCCCCGCTGCTGGGCGCGTTCCTGCTGATGGAGGTGGCCGGGGTGGGCGGGGCCACGCTGGGGGCGGTGCTGGTCCCCGGATTGCTGGCGGCGGGCGTGGGCTCGCTGGTCTTCACCGGGCTGGGCTCGTGGACGGGCCTGGGCACCTACTCGCTGACGCTGCACGACGTGCCGAAGGTGGGTGCGCCGACGGCGGCCGAGCTGGGCTGGGCGGTGGTGGTGGGGTTGGCGGGTGCGCTGGTGGGGGCGGGCGTGAGGTGGTGTGCGCTGCGGGCGCAGGCGTGGACGGTGCCGCGCCGGGTGCCGGCGACCGTGCTGCTCGCGGTGGGGGTGGGCCTGCTGGCGGTGCTGTACACGGCCGGGTCGGGCGGGGCGTTCGAGGACGTCCTCTACTCCGGTCAGTCCGCGCTCGGCCCGCTGCTGGACCACGGGGAGTCCCGCCCGGTGGGCGAGCTGCTCCTGCTGCTGGTCTGCAAGGGGCTCGCGTACGCCGCCTGCCTGGCCTGCCTGCGCGGCGGCCCGATCTTCCCCGCGCTGTACCTGGGTGCGGCCGGTGGTCTGGCCCTCTCCCACCTGCCGGGGCTCTCCCTGGTGGCCGGGTTCGCGACGGGGCTCGGGGCCATGGCGGTGGCGATGCTGGGGCTGCCGATGACCTCGGTACTCCTGGCCACCTTGTTGCTGGGGCACGGCGCGCTGCGGCTGACACCGCTGGTGATCGTGGCGGTGGTGGTCTCGTACGCGACGACGCGGTGGCTGGCGGGGCGCACGGCGGCTCCGGCCGGGGGACGGCCCGCGGCAGCGGGGGCGGGGACGGCGGCCGGGGACGCCGGGCCGTAGACGGGTGCGGCCGGCCGCACCCGTGCTGCCGGCCGCACCCGCTGCCGCGGTGCCTTCGGTGCTACGGCAGGTTGCGGGCCATGACGATGCGCTGGACCTGGTTGGTGCCCTCGTAGATCTGGGTGATCTTCGCGTCCCGCATCATCCGCTCCAGC
>NZ_JBHWGP010000047.1:0-44871 GCF_042733155.1 Streptomyces sp. NPDC059740
CCCCGTTGATTTTTTTATTTGACTGGGTCCGCCCCCCGCCGCCCCCTGGCGCCGCGCCGCGGGAGCCGGCACGTCCCGCGGCGGGGCCCGGCCCCGGCGCGCAGGCAGCGGCGCGAGGCGCCGCGGCGGGGGCGCGGCCCACGGCCGGCCGGGAGCCGCAGGCCGGGGCCCCGGACGACGTGGCACAGGTGCTGGCGGCGGGCGGCGCCCCGGCGTCGCTCGTGGGCCCGGTCCTCGAGGCCCTCGGCGAGGGTGCGGCGGCGCCCCTGCGGGACGATCCGTGGCTGCTCCTCTCGGTGCGCGGCGTGCGGCCGGAGCAGGCCGACGGCTTCGCCCGGGCGCTGCTGGGCCCCGACTGCCGCCCCGAGGACGAACGGCGGGCGGCTGCGCTGGTGGTGTGGCTGCTGGAGCAGGCCGCGGCAACCGGTCATACGGCCCTGGAGGCGGACGCGGTGCGCGAGGCACTGGGCCGGCGCCAGGTCCCCGACCCGGACGCCGCGCTCCAGACCGCCATCGCGGAAGGCGTCGTCCTGGTCTTCCAGGACGCGGTCACCGCTCCCGGTGCGGCAGCGCCGCAGGACGCCGAGGCGGAGACGCCGGTCCGCGTCCTGCTGGGTCTGGAACGCCACGCCATGGCCGAGGAGGGTGCCGCCGACGGTCTGGCGCGCCTGCTCACCACCTTCTCGCCGCCTCCGGGCGAGCAGGCACCATCGACCGGCGCCCCGGCTCCGGGTGACGGCGCAGGCGCGGACGAGGACACCGCGGCGGCAGAGGCCCCGAGCGGGGCGGAGGAGCGGGAGTACCCGCCGGGAGGGACGGCCGCCGGAGCAGCGCGGGGCGGGGCGGACGCCGAGGACGTCGCGGAGCCCGCACCGGTCGCCCCCGCTCTCGCCGCCTGGCAGGAGACCGCAGCCGTCCTGGAGCGCTCCCCCGCCCTCACGGCCCGCTCGGCGGGCGAGCTGGTCCGTGCCGTGGCGGGCAGCGGGCTGGTCGTCCACACCGGTGGCGAGGCGGCACGGGCGGAACCCGCGGCGGTGCTCGCGGCGGCCCGCGCCCTGGGACTGCGAGCGGTGGGCGCCGCCCACACCGCCGACGGGCGCCGGCGTCTGGCCGAGCAGGTCGACGCCGCCGCCCGGGCGCTGGCCGAGGCCGCCGGCGGCAGCGCCCCGGCTCCGGCGGAAGGGGACGTCGTCACCGTCCCGGGCCTGCTGGCGCACGCGGAGGGCCCGGAACCCGACGCAGAGGGCACCCTTCCGGTGGACGTCCTGGTGGTGGTGGACGCCGCGCGGCTCGATCTGGAGGCGGCGGCACAGCTGGTGGAGTCGCTGCCGGACGGAGCGCGGCTGGTGCTCAGCGGCGACCCGCACGAGCTGGGCCCGGCGGGGGCGGGGCGGCTCTTCGGGGACGTCGCCGCGGCACGCTGCTGCCCGGTGGTCGCCTCCCGCACGCCCGACCCCGGGCCGATCGGGGAGCTCGTCTCGGGCGTCTCGGTCGGGGAACTGAACGAGGTGGCGGCGCCGGGCCGGGAGGTCGTCGTGGTCCCGGTGCGGGACCCGGGCGAGGCCGTGCACCGGGCCGTGCAGCTGGTGGCGGACTCCGTCCCGCGGGCCCTGGGCATTCCCAGCGAGGAGACGCGGGTGATCACCGCGGGTCACGGCGGCCCGGTCGGTACGCGGGCCCTCAACGCGGCCCTCAAGGAACGCCTCAACCCGGGCCCTGGCCGGTTCGGCGGCTTCGACCCGGGTGACGTGGTGGCCTACGCCCCGGCGGTGGGGCACACCGTGACCGGACTGGTGCGCGGCGCCGACGCGGCCGGCCTGCACCTGGACTGCGGGGCGTCCCCGGTGGTGGTCTCGCAGCCGGAGGTGGCCTCCGGCGCGCTGCGGCACGGCTGGGCGCTCACCGCGCACCAGGCGGCGGGTTGCCGGTGGCCGGCGGTGGTCGTCGTGGTGCCGGGAGACGCTGCGGCGGGGCTGTCCCGCGACTGGGTCTACACGGCCTTCGGCCGGGGTGAGCGCCATCTGTCCGTCGTCCAGGGCGGGGACGCGGCGCAGCTCGCCAAGGTGGTCGCCGAGGTGACGCCCGGGGAACGCACCACCCGGTTGCGCACGCTGCTGCACCTCCAGACCGCGGCGGCCGGTGCGGAGGTGCACCGGCCCCGGTAGGGCGCGGGAAGCAGCGCACGGCTGCCCCGGGCGGCGTTCGCCTCCGGGACAGCCGTGCGGCCGGTCAGCCGGTCACCTCTCCCGGCGGAGGGCTCCCAGCGGTTCGTCGTCGCGGTCGTCGGAGTCGAGTTCCTCGTCGAAGAGGGAGCTGACGTCGAAGCGGCAGACGACCTGCTGCGGGTCGGCCTGGTCGAACGGCGCCGAGAGCCACTCCCCCGGTTCGGCCGGCTCGTCCACGGCGCACACCCAGAGCGTGGAGTCGCCCTCCTCAAGGCCGAACTCCTGGTGCCGGGAAGCGATCTCGTCCGGCTCGTACTCGCCGAAGAGCGCCCCCAGAGCCGCATGGACACCCCCGCCCCCGCCGGCGGCCTCGCGCGCTCCGTCGAAGGGCGCGGTACCCAGTTCGGCGGCCCGCTCGGCCTGCGACAGCAGCCGCTGTGGGTCGGCGACCGTGTAGTCCCGTCTGATCAGCACGCTCAACGCGCTCGGCTCCGCCGGACCGGCGTAGGCGGGCAGGTTGTCGCTGCCGGGGATCTCGAAGGGAGTGACCTCGTCGTAGGTGTCGTACAGCAGTTCGTCGTAGGCCTCGGCCGCCGCGGCGAGTTCGTCGAAGGCGGCGTAGACCGCCGGATCGTCGCTTCCGGAGCGGCCTTCGATGGCGGCGAGGTGACGGTCCAGCGCAGATTTGACCGCCTCGGCGGCCGCACGTACCTCGGCAGCGGAAGGCTGCGCAGCATCAGACATAGTGCAGACGCTATCCGTACCCGGGGTAGTCCCGCACAATAGATGCGATGCCGGAATACGAATTTCGTGATGTGTACGTGCCGCGGGGTGTCTCCCGGAAGAACGCCACGCGCCTCCTGACCGAACACGCGGAGTACGGCCACTGGGAGTTGGACCGCCTTCGGCTCTTCCCGGACGGCAGTCGACGCGTGCGGTTGCGGCGCCGGATCATCCGCCAGGTGCGCGCCACCTGGTGAGGGCCGACCCGTACCGCGGGGCCGGCCTCGTCCGGTGCCCGTGAGCGCGTGCGGCGGGCCCCGAACGGGAGCCCGCCGCGGTGCCGCGGTGGCCGGGGCATCCCGCCCCGGCCACCGGGCGGGTCAGCGACGCGCGGCCCGGCCCCGCCGGTAGAGCACCGTGCCACCGAGAAGCAGGGCGGCCGCGGCGGGAGCCAGCGCCCCCACGGTGCCCTCGGTACCGGTGTGGGCGAGCTGCCCGGAACCCTGGTTCACCTGCGAGGTCCCCAGCACCTGGTGCGTCGCGGGGGTCACCACGTGGCCCGGGGCGGGAGAACTCGGGGTCGACGGGACACCGGGCTTGCCCGGGGTGCCGGGGTTACCAGGCGTACCCGGCTTCCCGGGCTGGCCCGGCTTCCCGGGGGTGCCGGGCTCGCCCGGCTTGCCGGGGTGACCCGGGTGCCCAGGCTTGCCCGGGTGTCCGGGGTGACCCGGGTGCCCGGGCTTACCGGGGTGGCCTGGGTGTCCAGGCTTGCCCGGATGGCCGGGGTGTCCGGGCTTACCGGGGTGCCCCGGGTGTCCAGGCTTGCCCGGATGGCCTGGATGTCCGGGCTTGCCCGGGTTCTGCTCGTCGGTGCACTTGTTGCCCGTGACGGCGTTGCCGAGTCCCACCACGGAGACGCTGTTGCCGCATACGTTCACCGGTACGTCGACCGGGATCTGCACGGTGTTGCCCGAGCCCACGCCCGGCGAGTGCCGGGATCCCCCGTGGGCCTGCGCACCGCCCGTCGAGCCGCGCGAGCCGCTCGCCGCCGTGGCGCAGCGGTTGCCCGTCGCGGGGTTCAGCAGCCCCACCACGTTCACGGTGTTGCCGCACAGGTTCACCGGCACGTGGACCGGGGCCTGGACGGTGTTGCCGGACAGGACGCCCGGCGAGTGCGTGGTTCCGCCGAGGGCTCCGGAGTCCGCGTGGGCGTATCCGCCCCCCGCGACCAGCATCCCTCCCGCGGCCGCCACTGTGAGCAGGCTCTTTCTCGCAACCTGTCGCATAGCTATGTCTCCCCTGCCATTGCTCTTCCGGATGGCGGGTACGGCCTGCGCCGCTCCGCCGTGCTCCCTCGGGCAACGCCCCGGAGCGCGTGGTGCGCGCTCCGGGGCGTCATTCCCGCGCCCTGTGGGAGAGGTTGTCGTCAGCGGTTGACGCAGGCGTTGCCGAAGACCGGGTTGAGCAGACCGATCACGGAGATCGAGTTGCCGCAGACGTTCACCGGCACGTGGACGGGCACCTGGATGGTGTTGCCCGAGACGACCCCGGGGGAGTTCAGGGCCGCGCCCTGCGCACCGGAGTCGGCGGTGGCCAGGCCGGCACCGGCCAGCACGATTCCACCGGCGACGGCCACGGAAGCGACGATCTTCTTGATCATGAGGTTCCCTCCTCGTTCGCGGTGCGGCCCCAGTGGGGACCGCACACGACTCAACGAGGGTGGGTGATTCAAGCTACGAACGGGATGGTGTCTTTCACTCTTTTCAGTTAAGTACGCACGGCTGCGCAACCGTTGACCCGCTCCCCGCCGTGTCCGCACGACGGGCGGTCGCCGATCCGTCCCCGACCGGTGCACCGGGACGTCGCGGTCCGGCCCGCGGGCCGTACGCGGGCCCCGGGCGCGGCACGGGCCGGGGGGGACGGCGGACGGCCCCCGGGCGGAGCCGCTGCGTCCCCGCGGCGGACCGCCGGCTCACACCTGGTCGATGAACCTGTCCAGGACCCGCGCGCCGAACTTCAGGCCCTCCACCGGCACCCGCTCGTCCACCCCGTGGAACATTCCCGCGAAGTCCAGCTCCGGGGGCAGCTTCAGCGGCGCGAAGCCGAAGCACCGGATGCCCAGGCGCTCGAAGGACTTGGCGTCGGTGCCGCCGGAGAGCATGTACGGCACGGTCTGCGCGGCGGGGTCCTCGGCGCGCAGTGCCGTCTGCATGGCGTCCACCAGCGGCCCGTCGAACGTGGTCTCCACCGCGATGTCGGCGTGGATGTCCTCACGCTTCACCCGCGGCCCCAGGATCTTGTCGAGCGTGGCGAGGAACTCCTCCTCGGTACCGGGCAGGAAGCGGCCGTCGACGCGGGCGGTGGCCTGGCCCGGGATGACGTTCACCTTGTAGCCGGCGTCCAGTTGGGTGGGGGCCGCGCTGTTGCGCAGGGTCGCCCCGATCAGCTTGGAGACGCCGCCGAGCCGGGCCAGCGCCTCCTCCATGTCCTTGGGGTTCTCCGGGTCCAGGCGCCTGCCGAAGGCCCGGGAGAGCTCGTCGAGGAAGGCCCGCACGGTGTCGGTCACCCGCACCGGCCACTGGTAGCGGCCCAACCGGCCGACGGCCTCGGCGAGTTCGGTGACCGCGTTGTCGTTGTTGGTCATCGAGCCGTGACCGGCGGTGCCGTCCACGGTGAGCTTCATCCAGTGCATGCCCTTCTCCGCCGTCTCGACGAGGTAGAGCCGCAGGTCGTCGTTGACGGTGAAGGAGAAGCCGCCGACCTCGCCGATGGCCTCGGTGACGCCCTCGAAGAGTTCGGGGTGGTTGTCCACCAGGTGGCGGGCGCCGTAGGTGCCGCCGGCCTCCTCGTCGGCCAGGAAGGCCAGCACGATGTCCCGCGGGGGCTTGCGGCCGCTGCGCATGCGGTCGCGGACGACCGCGAGCGTCATGGCGTCCATGTCCTTCATGTCCACCGCGCCCCGGCCCCAGACGCAGCCGTCGGCGATCTCGCCGGAGAAGGGGTCGTAGGTCCAGTCCGCGGCGTTGGCCGGCACCACGTCGGTGTGGCCGTGGATGAGCAGCGCGGGCCTGGACGGGTCCTCGCCCTCTATGCGTGCCACCGTGGAGGCCCGCCCCTTGTGCGACTCGAAGATCTGCGGCTCCAGCCCGACCTCCGCGAGCTTCTCGGCGACGTACTCGGCCGCCACCCGCTCGCCGGGCCCCGAGTGGTCGCCGTAGTTGCTCGTGTCGATGCGGATCAGGTCGCGGCAGAGGTCGACCACCTCGCTCTCGGCACCCGGACCCGGGGCACGCTTCGCCTCACTCACACTGCCTCCTCGTGCTCGACGGCGCCGGACCGCGGGGGGGGGGCCACGGCGCTTGACCCCACCATCCTCCCTCTCCGCCGGCCGGCCACCCAAAGGTGTCCGGCCGGCACCGGAGGCCGGTCGCGGGCGGGGGGCCCGGCCGATCCGGCGGGGTGCGCGGGACCCTCCCGATGTTTGCTATGGTTTTCCACGTCGCGACGGCCCAGGGGCCGCCCCGGCACACACCCCGTCCGGGTGGCGGAATGGCAGACGCGCTAGCTTGAGGTGCTAGTGCCCTTTATCGGGCGTGGGGGTTCAAGTCCCCCCTCGGACACCAGCAGGTGAAAACCCCAGTTCCACTGGGGTTTTTCTGCGTTTGGGGCCGATGCGGCGGTTCCGGCCTCCCCGGTCACGTCCCGCGCTCCCCGCCCCCGAGCCGAATGCGGGTGCGCGACCGGAGCGCTCCGCCCTACGCTGCGGCGGGCCCGCCGCCGGTGCGGGTGCCCGACGGTGCGGGGCGCCGAGTGAGGAGGGGCCGGGTGGCGGGCGAGCGGCAGGTGCTGGTGTTCGACGCGGACGACACCTTGTGGGAGAACAACATCGTCTTCGAGCGGGTCGTCGAGGAGTTCCTGGACTGGGTCTCCACTCCCGAGCTCGCCCGCGACGGGGTGCGGGCCGTGCTGGACGAGGTGGAGGCCGCCAACATCCCGGTCCACGGCTACGGGATGCGGCCCTTCCTGCGCAGCCTGGGCGACACTCTGGAACGGCTGCGCGGCCGGCCCGCCACCGGCCCGGAGCTGGCGAGGGTGGCCGAGTGGGCCGCGGCTTTCGAGCGGTGCGGCGCGGAGCTGCTCCCGGAGGTGGCGGGGACGCTGGCGGAGCTGGCGGGGCGCCACACACTGCTGATGCTGACCAAGGGCGACCTGGTGGAACAGCGCGCCAAGGTGGCGGCCTCCGGTCTGGAACGGCACTTCCGGGACGTGCGGATCGTGCCGGAGAAGGACGTGGCGGTCTACCGGGAACTGGGGCGCACGCACGGGTTCCCGGCAGGACGGACGTGGATGGTGGGCAACTCGCCGCGCTCGGACATCGTCCCGGCCCGGGCCGCGGGCTGGAACGCGGTGTTCATCCCGCACCAGCGGACCTGGGCGTGGGAGGAGGCCGCGCTGGACCCGGCCGACCCCGGGGTGCTGCGGCTGAACCGGTTCGGGGAGCTGCTGGACCACTTCTGAGGTGCGGGGCCCCGGGCCGGCTGCCGCCCTCCCGCCGGGGCGCCGCGGCAGCCGGCCGCGGATCAGGCCGGCCGTGGGCGCGTCATGCGACGGCCCTGGCGGCGGCGCGGCCCGCGGTGCGTCCGGAGAAGATGCAGCCGCCCAGGAAGGTGCCCTCCAGGGAGCGGTAGCCGTGCACGCCGCCGCCGCCGAATCCGGCCGCCTCGCCCGCCGCGTAGAGCCCGGGCAGCGGCTCGCCGCCCTCGGTCAGGACGCGCGAGGAGAGGTCGGTCTCCAGGCCGCCCAGGGTCTTGCGGGTCAGGATGCTCAGCCGTACCGCGATGAGGGGCCCGGCCCCGGGGTCCAGCAGCCGGTGCGGCGCCGCGGTGCGGATCAGCCGGTCGCCGAGGTAGCGCCGGGCACCGCGCATGGCGGTGACCTGGAGGTCCTTGGTGAAGGTGTGGTGCACCTCGCGGTCCCTGGCCACCAGTTCGCGGCGCAGCTCGGTCTCGTCGATGAGCGGTTCGCCGACCAGCTTGTTCATCCGGCGCACCAGGTCGCCCAGGGAGCGTTCGACGACGAAGTCCTCGCCGTGGTCCATGAACGCCTGCACCGGGCCCGGGGCACCGCCGCGGGCGCGGCTCAGGACGTCGCGGATGCTGCGGCCGGTCAGGTCGGGGTTCTGCTCGGAGCCGGAGAGGGTGAACTCCTTCTCGATGATCTTGCGGGTGAGGACGAACCACGTGTGGTCGTGTCCGCTGCGGGTGATGTGCTCCAGCGTGCCGAGGGTGTCGAAGCCGGGGAAGAGCGGCACGGGCAGGCGCTTGCCGCGGGCGTCCAGCCAGAGCGGGGAGGGACCGGAGAGGATGCGGATGCCGTGTCCGGGCCAGATGGGGTCCCAGTTGTGCAGGCCCTCGGTGTAGTGCCACATGCGGTCGCGGTTGATCAGGTGCGCGCCGGCGGACTCGGCGACGCCCAGCATGTGGCCGTCCACGTGGGCCGGGACGCCGGTGACCATGTGCTTCGGCGGCGTGCCCAGCCGCTCGGGCCAGTTGGCGCGCACCAGGTCCTGGTTGCCGCCGATGCCCCCGGAGGTGACGATCACCGCCTGCGCCCGCAGTTCGAAGGCGCCGGCCACCTCACGGCTGCTGGGGGTGCCGCGGGGTGCGGCGGAGGGCACCAGGACCTCGCCGCTGACGGTGTCCAGGACCCCGGCGGTGCGGGCCAGTTTGGTGACGCGGTGGCGGAACCGCAGGTCGACGCGGCCCCGGGCGACGCCCTGGCGGACCCGGCGCGCGAAGGGTTCGACGACTCCGGGGCCGGTGCCCCAGGTGACGTGGAAGCGCGGTACCGAGTTGCCGTGGCCGGTGGCGTCGTAGCCGCCCCGTTCGGCCCAGCCCACGACGGGGAACAGCCGCAGCCCCTGGGCACGGAGCCAGGAGCGCTTCTCGCCCGCGGCGAAGTCCACGTAGGCCTCGGCCCAGCGGCGGGGCCAGTGGTCCTCGGGGCGGTCGAAGCCGGCGGTGCCCAGCCAGTCCTGCCAGGCCAGTTCGCGGCTGTCGCGGATGCGCAGCCGGCGCTGCTCGGGTGAGTCGACCAGGAAGAGGCCGCCGAAGGACCAGTGCGCCTGGCCGCCCATCGACTGCTCCGGCTCCTGGTCGAGGAGGATGACGGTGCGGCCGGCCTCGGCCAGTTCCGCGGTCGCGGCGAGCCCGGCGAGCCCGGACCCGATCACGATGACATCGGCGTCGTACGCCATCTGCTCTTCTCCCACCTCGCCGTGGACCCGGTTCTGCGGCGCCCGGCCGCTCGTTCGGGTGGTACCTGTGCGTTCGGCCTGCCGGCCCGCCCGGCGTCCCGCGAGCTCGTGGGCCGCCGTCCCGCTCGGACCCGGGGCGCGGCGCGGGGCCGGGGCCGGGGCGCTACGGGGTTTGATCCTCAACGGGCCGGGAACTCTGCGTCAACCTCGGGTACGACCCGAATTCCCGGGGCGCCCGCTGGTGACGGCCTGAACGGCGGGTGGTGGTTATGCTCAGACGATCCCTCTCGCCCCCGCTGGACTTGAGGTGCGCGACGTGTTGGTGTGGCTGCTGGCCCTGAGTGCCGCCTGCTGCCTGGGGTTCGGGTTCGTACTCCAGCAACGGGCGGCGCAGAACGCCCCGGTGCAGGACTTCCTGTCGCTGCGACTGCTCTGGGACCTGGCGCACATGCCGATCTGGCTCGCCGGCATCGGCGCGATGATCGTCGGCATGGTGCTGAACGCCTGGGCGCTCGGCGTGGGTGAGATCACCCTGGTCGAGCCGCTCATCGCCACCAACCTGCTGTTCGCCATGGCGCTCTCCCGCCGCATCACGAAGGCGCCGCTGGGGTGGAGCGGCTGGCTGGGGCTGCTGCTGCTGGCCGGCGGGGTGACGGCGTTCATCGTGGCGGGCCAGCCGAAGGGCGGGAACAGTCTGGCCGGGCCGCTGCGGCACTGGTTGATCATGGGCAGCGTGCTGGGTGCCGCACTGCTGCTGGCCGGCCTCTCGCGCCGCTTCGGCATGGCGGTGGAGGCGGGCATGCTGGGGGTGTCCGGTGGGCTGCTGTACGGGCTCCAGGACGGGCTCACGCGGATCTGCGGCAACCGGGTCGACGACGGGGGCCTGGGCGACCTCTTCACCAGTTGGGAGCCGTACGCCCTGGTGGGGCTGGGGGTCACCTCGCTGGTCATCGTGCAGAGCGCGTTCGAGGCGGCGCCGCTGCGGATGTCCCTGCCGGCGCTGACGGCCTCGCAGCCGCTGGCGGGCATCCTGTGCGGGGTGGGCTTCCTGGGGGACCAGTTGCGGGTCACCGTGGGGGCGCTGGCCTGGCAGGCCGTCGGGCTGGTCGCGATCATCGTCGGCATCGTGGTGATCAGCCACCACCCGGCGATGCCCCGGGGCGGCGAGGCGGTGCCGGTGCACGAGCTGGAGCCGCACTGAGCCGCTCCCCGCGCCTCCCGCGACCCGGTCGGCGGCGGGTGCCGCTGCCGCCGCCGTGGTCCGGTCCGTAGGCTGCGCGGCAGTGGAGTGCCAGGCTGCGGAGAAAGGCTGACGGACTGATGCGCGACGACTCCTCCGAGGTTCCCCCGTCCGCCGCCCCCGCCGGGCCGCCTCCCTCCCCCGCCGCCTGCCCCGGGCCGGCCGCGGCCTCGGCGGGGCCCGGCACCGGCGAGGTGCTGGACGCCGGCGAGGTCCTGGACGTGGTCGACGAGGAGGACCGGGTGGTGGGCCGGTCGGCGCGCGGCGAGGCGTACGCCCGAAGGCTGCGGACCCGCTGCACCTTCGTCCTGGTGCAGGACGGCGAGGGCCGTGTCTTCGTCCACCGCCGCACCGACCGCAAGCTGGTCTTCCCCTCCCACTACGACATGTTCGTCGGCGGGGTGGTCGGTGCCGGCGAGGGGTACGACGAGGCGGCGCTGCGGGAGGCCGAGGAGGAGCTGGGCGTGGCCGGCCTGCCGCAGCCGGAGTTCCTCTTCAAGTTCCTCTACGACACCCCCGAGCACACCTGGTGGTCCGCGGTGTACCGGGTGCGCTGCGAGCTCCGGGTGAACCCGCAGCCGGAGGAGGTGGCCTGGCACGCCTTCCTCACCCGCGAGGAGCTGGCGGCGCGGCTGGAGCAGTGGCCGTGGGTACCGGACGGCCTGGCGGCCTGGCAGCGCCTGGTGGAGTCGCGGGGCGCGCCGGCCTGACCCGCGGCCGCCGGCCGGCGTGGGCAGGCCCGGGCCGTCGCGGCGCCGGCCGGTCCGGCTCCGGGGCCTGCCGCGCTCCCGGGCCCGGCTGCTCCGGGCGCCGCAGGTAGGGTTTCGGCCATGGTCTCCTCCGGTAAAGCACGCGCGACCGGCGCGAACGTGCGGTTGTGGTTCGCTCCCGAGCGGGTGCGTGCCGAGGGGAAGACACCCGACTACCGGTTCTCGCTCGCCAACGAGCGCACCTTCCTCGCCTGGCTGCGGACCGCGCTGGCACTGGTGGGTGGCGGTTTCGCCGTGGACCAGTTCGTGCCGTCCCTGCACCCCGCGATGCGGACCGCCTTCACGGTCGTGCTGCTGGTCGGCGGGGCGCTGTGCGCGGTGCGGGCGGTCAACCACTGGGTGCGTTCGGAGCGGGCGATGCGCAGGGGCGAGGACCTGCCGGTCTCGCGGTTCCCCACCGTCCTCGCCCTGGTGGTGGGCGGGTTCGCGGTGGCGCTGGTGGTGCTGGTGCTGGCCGGGGTCACCCGGTAGCGCGATGACTCAGCCATCCAGTGCGGGCGGCGGGGCGCCGGTCAGGGACCCCGGGCTGCAACCGGAGAGGACCCGGCTCGCGTGGCGGCGGACCACGCTGTCCGCCGCCGTCGCCGCGGTCCTGGCCGGTCGCCAGGTGCTGCACGACGGCCTCTCGCCGGGCACGGTGCTCGCCGTGGCGCTGGTGGCGCTGGCCTGGGTGGGCTTCACCGTGGCGGCGCACCTGCGGCTGCGGGCCGTCTCCTGCTCTCCGCGGCCGGCGATCATGTCGCACGGGGTGGCGCTGACCGCGGCGGGGTGCGTGCTGGCGCTGGCGGCGCTGGGCACCGTCATCGTCTTCCTCTGAAGGGCCGGTCCGGGGTTCCTCCGACGGGCGGTCCGGGCCGCCGGCTCAACCTGTGGCGGTGGTGCGGGCGGCCCGCGGTCCCGCCAGGCCGAAGGCGGTCAGTCCCCGCTCACCGTCCCCGGTCAGGCGCAGGGCCCGGGTGCCGGGGACCCGTACCGCCCAGCCGCCGTCCAGCAGGGCCGTGGCCACCGCGGCACCCAGGCGCCCGGCGAGGTGGTGGCGCTGTTCGCTCCAGTCGACGCAGAAGCGCAGCAGGGGGCGGCGGCTCGCCGAGGCCGTCTCGGCCGCCAGGTCGACGCCGAGTTCCGCGAGGACCTGCGGCGCGTGCGGCCCGAGGCGGTAGGGGTGGGTGGCCATCCGGGTGGAGAGCCGGTCGTCCTCGCGGCGGTCGGTGGTGGTGGCACCGTCCTCGCGGCACAGGGCACCGCGGTCGAGCAGGACGGTGGTGAGGCCGACGCCCAGTTCGCCGGCCAGGTGGTCGTAGCAGGTCCGGGCCCGGCGCAGGGCCCGCGCCCGGGTGCCCTGCCGCAGCGAGCGGACGGGCTGCTGGGGAGCGAGCCGGGCCAGCGCCTCCACGGCCTCCCCCACCGCGGGTGTCGCGAGCCGGTAGTAGCGGTGGCGGCCGTTGCGCTCGACGGTGACCAGGGAGCCGTCCAGCAGACGGGCGAGGTGGGCGCTCATGGTCGGCGCGGAGACGCCGGTCTCGGCCGCCAGGACGCTGGCGGGCAGCGCCCGGCCGCCGGCGAGCGCCGTCAGCACCCTGGCACGGGTGCGCTCCCCGAAGAGGGCGGCGACGGTGGCGATGTCGACGTCGCCGAGGGGTGGCGGCGCGTCGGCACCGGGTGGGGGCGGGGTGCTCGGGGCCATGCCCCCAGTGTCGCGCCGGCACGGTTCGTCCGGGGACGAAGTGTGCCCGCGCCGCCGTCCCGGCCCACCGGCGGGGTGCCGGGCGGGCCGCCCGGCAGAACGGGCCGGGCCCCCTCTGGACTCCATACCGACTAGTCGGCATGATCAGGGGGTCGGCAGCCGCCCCACGGGAAGCGAGACCAGTATGGCCATGTCGTCGCCGGACCCCACGCCCCGGCCGGACCCGCCGGGTCTCGACCTCGGGCGTCTGCAGGCGTACCTCGACCGCGAGCACCGGGGACTGGTGCACGGCCCGCTGGAGGCGGAGCTGATCGAGGGCGGCCGGTCCAACCTCACCTACCGCCTGAGCGACGGCACGGGCCGCTGGGTGCTGCGACGCCCGCCGCTGGGCCACGTGCTGGCCACGGCGCACGACATGCGGCGGGAGTTCCGCGTCATCAGCGCGCTCGGGCCGACGGCCGTCCCGGTACCCCGCGCGGTCTTCCTCTGCGAGGACGAGGCGGTGCTGGGGGCGCCGTTCTATCTCATGGAACACGTCTCCGGGACGCCGTACCGGACCGCCGCGCAGTTGGCGCCGCTGGGCCCGCAGCGCACTCGCGACCTGCTGTTCTCGCTGGTCGACACCTTGGTGGAGTTGCACGCCGTGGACCCGGAGGCGGTGGGCCTGGGCGACTTCGGGCGTCCGGACGGCTTCCTGGAGCGGCAGGTGCGGCGCTACGCCAAGCAGCTGGCGGCCTCCCGCAGCCGTGAGCTGCCCGGCATGGACGAGTTGCAGGAGCAGCTCGCGCGTACGCTGCCCGTCTCGCCGGCGCCCACCGTGGTCCACGGCGACTTCCGGCTGGACAACGTGCTCGTCGGCGCGGACGACCGGATCAACGCGGTCCTGGACTGGGAGATGTCCACCCTCGGCGACCCGCTCTCCGACCTGGGCCTGCTGGTGATGTACAGCAGCCTGGACGCGGGGCCCGACGCCCCCGTCGCCACCGTCCGCAACGCCGCCGGCCACCCCTCCCCCGCCGAACTGGTGGAGCGCTACGCGGCGGCCTCGGGCCGTGACGTGTCCGAGGTCGCCTGGTACACGGCGTTCGCCTACTTCAAGCTGGCGGTGATCCTGGAGGGCATCCACTACCGCTTCACGCTCGGGCAGACGGTGGGCGCCGGCTTCGACCGCATCGGCGAGTTGGTGCCGGTGTTCGTCGCGGGCGGCCGCGACACCCTGGCGGCGGGCGCGCCGACCGCCCGTCCCAGCACTTCCACGACCGACGAGCACCGAGGGGCATGAGGCAGCGATGGACTTCTCCTACGACACCCGGACCGAGGAACTCCGCTCCGAGCTCCTGGACTTCATGGACTCCCACGTGTACCCGGCCGAGGCGGTCGCGGCCGAGCAGCGTGCCGCGCTCGACTCGCCCTGGGACACCCCGGCCGTCGTCGAGGAACTGAAGGCCGAGGCGCGCCGCCGCGGTCTGTGGAACCTCTTCCTGCCCGACCCGCGCTACGGGGCGGGCCTGACCAACCTCCAGTACGCGCCGCTGGCGGAGATCACCGGCCGCAGCCCGCAACTCGCTCCGACCGCCCTGAACTGCGCGGCGCCCGACACCGGAAACATGGAGCTGCTCTCGGAGTTCGCCGACGAGGGGCAGCGCAAGCAGTGGCTGGAGCCGCTGCTCGCGGGCGAGATCCGCTCGGCGTTCGCCATGACCGAGCCGGAGGTCGCCTCCTCCGACGCGACCAACATCGAGACGCGGATCGAGCGGGACGGCGACGACTACGTCATCAACGGCCGCAAGTGGTACATCTCGGGCGCAATGAACCCGCTGTGCCGGATCTTCATCGTCATGGGCAAGACCGACCCGCAGGGTGCGGACGTCCGCCGCCAGCAGTCGATGGTCCTGGTGCCCAGGGACACCCCGGGCGTCGAGGTCCGCAGGGCGATGCAGGTCTACGGTTACCAGGACCACTACCACGGTGGCCACGCCGAGGTGGTCTTCCACGACGTCCGGGTGCCGGCGGCCAACCTGGTGGGCGAGGAGGGCGGCGGCTTCGCGATCGCCCAGGCGCGGCTCGGTCCGGGCCGCATCCACCACTGCATGCGGCTGATCGGCATGGCCGAGCGCGCCATCGAGCTGATGTGCCGCCGGGCCGTGGCGCGGGAGGCGTTCGGCAAGCCGCTGGCCGACCAGGGCGTGGTGCGGGAGTGGATCGCCGACGCCCGGGTGGCCGTGGAGCAGCTGCGTCTGCTGGTGCTGAAGACCGCGTGGCTGATGGACACCGTCGGCAACCGCGGCGCGCACACCGAGATCCAGGCCATCAAGATCGCGACGCCGCGCACGGTCGTGGACATCATCGACCGCGCGGTGCAGCTCCACGGCGCCGGCGGCGTCAGCCAGGACTTCCCGCTGGCGGAGCTGTGGGCCGGGGCGCGCACCCTGCGACTGGCCGACGGCCCCGACGAGGTGCACCAGCGCTCCCTGGCCCGGCGGGAACTCAAGCGCTACCGCTGAGGGCCCGTCCGCCCGCACGCCTCCTCCTCCGCGTCGCCGGCCGCGAGACCGCGGGTGGAGGCCGGGCCCGGGCACGCCGGCCGGGAACACCTCCCGCGTCCGGCGCACCCGGGCCCGGCGGTGCCTACCCCCCTCGCGCACCTGCCCCCTGGCGACCGGTGGGGGCACCGGGAGCGGGGCACGCTGAGCCCCGGCCCGCAAGGCATGGCCGAACATGCCCGACAACCCCACGGCCACCTGTGGGCACGTCCTCGGACAGGGCACGTGCTCCACGTGCCTGACACCCGTGTGTCACCCGGGACAGCGACGGCTCCCCCGGTCTGCTGCACCGGCTGTCAGTGCACTTGTGAGGAGGTCCGGCCCCGTAGAAGGGCCTTGGGGTGGTGAAATACCGTCATGTCCAATGTGGGTCGCGTAGCGCGGAGCACGCGGTTACGGCGGATCGCTGCCCGTCGTCCCGATCGGCGTACCGCTGCCGGTGCACACCCGCCTGCCACGCCGGTGGACGGCGTTCCGGCGGATGCCGAGCCGCCCGCGCGGCAGGCTGCACGGGCCGGGACGGAGAGGGCGGGTACCAGTGCTGCCCCGGCTCCCGCGGAGTCCCGGTCCCGGTGGGGCCGGCTGGAGCGCGCGGTATCCCTGCTGGTCAGTGCGAGTACGGTGGCAGCGCTCGGCTTCACGGCCGTAACGATCCACCAGGCCGGGGAGGAGCAGAACCTGACCCGGGACGGGCAGGTGACCGACCGTTACAACGCGGCGGTGACCAACCTCGGGGACAAGTCCGAGGAGGTCCGGTTGGGTGGCTTGTACGCCTTGGAGCGCATCGCCAAGGACTCCCCGCGTGACGCCCCCACCGTCGTGCAGGTGATCTCCGCTTACGTCCGCAGTCATGCCGTCCTGCCCAAGAACGCCCCCGGGCCACCGGCCCGTCCCGCCGCCGACGTGGCGGCAGCCTTGGCCATCCTCGTCACTCCCCTCGCGACGGACACGCCCATAGACCTCAGAGGTGCGGAGTTGAGCGGTGCGAACCTGCGCGGCGCGGACCTGCACGGTGCGAACCTGGTCGAGACTGATCTGAACGGCGCAGACCTCAGTGGCGCCGACCTCAGCGGAGCAGACCTGGATGCCTCGCAGTCGAACGGCGTGGACTTTCACGGCGCGGACCTGCACGGCGCGAAAGCGGGCGCCAACCTGAGCGCTTCGAACCTGCGCCATGTGAACCTGAGTGACGCGGACCTGGAACTGGCCGACCTGGAACTGGCGGACCTCACCCACGCAGATCTGTCGCACGCAAATCTGAAGAACGTGAATGTCAAGGACGCGACTCTCGAACACGCCGTCCTTCAGGGCGCGGACCTGGAAGGCGCGAACCTGAAAGCCGCAGAGGGTGCCCCGTCGAAGTGACGACCGGCAGACGGTGCCGGCGCCATCGCCTCCAGGCCCGGCGGGTGCCGGCCCGTGCGAACTCGCCCGGCCTCGGCCCCCGGGGGCTGCCCCGGGGGCTCCCGACGCCCGGCACGGCGCCTCGCCGCGCTGCCGAACCCCTGGAACACGCCCAGCGTGCGGGCGGCTCCCCGCCTGGCGGTGCATGCACCGGACGCCGCTCGCTGTTCCACCGGGACTACGGGGCAGCCCTCAGAAGCTGAAGTTCATCAACGCCCCGTACCCGCGCCCGGCCGCCGCGGCGAAGAAGGCGACCAGGTCCTCGTAGGCCTCCTTGAGCCAGGCCAGGCTGCCTTCGGGGTCGGACCGCCACATGGCGGGGTACACGTCCTGCGCGGACATGCGCTCCGGGTCGTAGTGGGCCGCCAGCGCCGGCCACGGGGTCGCCCGGAACAGCCGTGCCACCGACTCGACCTGCCTCGCGGACCACACGAACAGGGTGCCGTCGTCCCCGACCGGATCACCGCCCATGAGGAACTCGAAGGGTGCCTGCACCTCGTCGAGCAGGTACTGGAGGCCGTTGAACGCCTTCCCGGGGCCGCCGTCGGGGCGGTCCGGCGCCGGGTAGTCGTCGCTGCCGTAGAGTTCCGCGACGAACTCCCGGGCCCAGTCCGGCTCTTTCTCGGCCCGCTCCAGCTCCTGTGCCGACGCGCTGATGAACGAGACGCTCACGCTCATGGATGCCCACTCCCCCTGCTGCGGCGCCGGTGCGCCCTGCCGCTTCGGACAACAACGCGGCGAGTGTTCCACGCGGCTCTGACAGCGCAGGGCGCACCGGCTGCGTACCGGGCCGGAAGGTGTCCGGCGAGGCGGCCGGGCGGCTCGGCGGGCCGGGCGCACGGCCGGGGCGGCAAAGCGGTGGGCATCGCCCCGGCCACCGGCTCCCGCAGGCGCCGGCGGGTCAGGGCCGCAGGGCCCGCATCAGCAGGTCGGCGAGGTGGTCGGCGACCTGCTGGGGGGTGAGGGCGCCGTCGGCGCGGTACCAGTTGCCCAGGTGGTGGACGGACCCGAAGTGGTAGTCGACGACGAGGTCGGCGGGCGTGTCGTCGCGGAAGACTCCGCTTCGCTGGCCCTCCTCGATCAGGGCGCGGAAGCCCTGGTGGTAGCGGCGGCGTTCGGCGCGGACCTGCTTCTGCTTCTCGGGGGCGAGGTGGTGCATCGAGCGGAAGAAGATCTTGGTGTCGTCCAGGTTCTCGATGGTGGTGACGACGACGTCCGCCGCCGCGTCCCGCAGCCGCTGCTCGACGGGGGCGTCCTGGCCGACGAAGTGGTCCAGCCGGTCCTGCTGCAGGCGCAGGACCCGGCCGTAGACCTCGTGCAGGAGGTCGTCCTTGGAACCGAAGTAGTGGTACAGGGCGCCCTTGGTGACGCCGGCCGCGTCGACGATCTCCTGGACGGAGGTCCGGTCGTAGCCCTGTTCGGCGAAGAGCCGGGTGGCGGTGGCCAGCAGTCGTTGCACCACCGGTCTGGTGGCGCCCTCCGTCGTCCCGGCCATCGTCCTCATCCCGTTCGTGGTGCCTGCCGCCCGATCGTATCCGGGACGACCGGGTCGGCGGGGTGCCCGGCCCCCGCCCACCCCGCTGTCCCGGCCCCGGCCGGCCGTCAGCTCCGGGTCCCGCCGCCGCGCAGCTCGCGGCGGAGGATCTTGCCGCTGGTGGTCTTGGGCAGTTCGGGCAGCACCTCGACCAGCCGCGGGTACTTGTAGGCGGCCAGCCGCTCCTTGCAGTAGGCCGTGATCTCCGCCGGCTCCGCGGTGGCGCCCGGCCGCAGGCTGACGAAGGCCTTGACGGTCTCGCCCCGGTAGGTGTCGGGGACGCCGACGACGGCCGCCTCACGCACCGCGGGGTGGGTGTAGAGCACGTCCTCGACCTCGCGCGGCCAGACCTTGAACCCGGAGGCGTTGATCATGTCCTTCTTGCGGTCGACGACGTACAGCCAGCCGTCGGTGTCCATGAAGCCGATGTCGCCGGTGCGCAGTTCCCCGTCCGGGATGGCCTCCGCGGTGGCGTCGGGGCGCCGCCAGTAGCCGGGGACGACCTGCGGGCCGCGCACCGCTATCTCGCCCTGCTCGCCGAAGGGCACGTCGGCACCGTGGTCGTCGATGATGCGGACCACGCAGTCCGGGCCGGGCACGCCGACGGCGAGGGTGCCGGAGACCTTGTCCACGGGCGCCGTGCGGCCGGGCGGGACGCTGGCGCAGGGCGCGGTGCACTCGGTGAGCCCGTAGCCGTTGTTGAGGTTGAGGCCGAACGCCTCCTTGAACTTCCCGGCCAGCGCCGGCGGCAGCGGGGCGCCGCCGGAGGAGATGTGGACGAAGGAGGAGAAGTGGTCGGGGGTGACGTCCGGGTGGGCCATGAGCGCCATGAAGGCGGTGGACGGGCCGACGGTGAAGGCCGGCCGGTGCTCCAGGAAGGCGTCGAGGACCACGCCCGCCTCGAAACGGTAGGCCAGGGCGAGGGTGCCGCCGCTGAAGAGGCAGGAGGCGAGTTCGCAGACCATGCCGGTGATGTGGAAGAGCGGGGCCAGCACGAAGTAGGTGGGGTTCGCGGGCAGCGGCAGGCCGGTGCGCTGCCGCTCGGCGTTGTAGGCGATGTTGCCGTGGGTGTTGGTGGCGCCCTTGGGGGTGCCGGAGGTGCCCGAGGTGTAGCTGATGAGCGCGATGTCCTCGCCGGTCAGCTCCGGGACCTCGGGGGCGGGGGCGCCGGAGCGGGCCGCCGTCAGCAGGTCGGTGGCGCCCTCGCAGGTCACGGGTGCGGTGTCGCGGAAGAGCCGGGCGTCGTTCCGGCTCTGCAGGCCCGTCTCGTCCGCGGTGAGGGCGACGGTGACGGTCGGCACGGCCGCCGCGGCCTCGCGCAGGAAGGCGTTCCAGGTGCGGTCGGCGCAGACCACGGCGGTGACCTCGGCGTCGGTCAGGACGTGGGTGATCTCGGCGGACTTGTACATCGGGTTGACCGGTACGACCACCGCGCCGGCCTTCCACAGACCCAGCAGCGCCAGGACGAAGTGGGGGGTGTTCTGGAGCATCAGCACCGCGCGGTCGCCGGGGCGCAGACCGCTCGCGGCGAGGTGGGCGGCGACGCCGTCGGAGAGCGTGTCGGTCTCCGCGTAGGTGAGCCGGGCGTCGAAGTAGGCCAGGGCGACCGTGTCGGGGTGGCTCCGGGCGCCCTCCCGGAAGGCGTGCAGCACGCTGGCGGGCGGGTGGACGGGGGCCCGCTGGGCCTCGGTCAACTGCTTCAGCCACGGCTTGTCCTGGTAGGAGGTCATGCGGTGCGGCCCTTCTCTCACTTCGTCGCTGGGGTGGTTCCTGGGCCGGCGGGGCGGGGCGGGGCGGGCCGCCGGCCGGGGCGCGGGCGCCTGTCCCCGGCGTCCGTGCCCGGTGCGGGCCGCTGCGCCTGCGCCGCGGACGGCGGGCGGCGGCCCGGGGCTCGGGTCAGCCGCCGGCGGCCTCCACCTTGCGCTGGAGGCGGTTCATGCCGCCGAGCCAGCGGTCGGGGTCGGCGGCGCGGGCCGCGTAGTACCCGGCGACCTCCGGGTGCGGCAGGACCAGGAAGCGGTCCTCGGCGATGGCGTCGAAGAGGGCGTCGGCCACCGCCTCGGGGGCGATGGCACCGGGGGTGAGCACGAGGTCTCCGGTGGTTCCGGAACCGGCGAGCATGTCGGTGCGCACGCCCTGCGGGCAGATGGCGTGGACGTGGACGCCGCGGTGGCGGTAGGTGGCCGAGAGCCACTCCGCGAAGGCGTGGGCGGCGTGCTTGGAGACGCTGTACGGGGCGGAGCCGACCATGGTCAGCAGGCCGGCCGCCGAGACGGTCGCCACGAACCGGCCGCCGTCACCGGCCAGCCACTGGGGCAGCAGCGCCCGGGCGGCCCGCACGTGGGCCATGACGTTGACCTCCCACGCCAGGGACCAGTCCTCCTCGGCGGCCTCGGGGCCGCCTGCCGGGGCCACGCCGGCGTTGGCGCAGTAGACGTCGATGCGGCCGCCGAGCGCTTCGCGGGCCGCCGCCACCAGTGCCTCCGCGTCGGCGGCGGCGTCCCCGGGGACGGCCTTCGCGCCGATCGCGGCGGCGGTGCGCTCCGCCTTGTCCGCGTCGAGGTCGTTGACCACCACGCGGGCGCCCTCGGCGGCGAACCGGTGGGCCAGTGCCGCACCGATCCCGCCACCCGCCCCCGTCACGACGACCGTCTTCTCCCGCACCTGGTTCACGCCGTCACCTCTCGCCTGTGTGCCTCTTCCGATGGGCAGACTAACCAGTCGGTATGTTCCGGCGGAAGAGTCCGGCCGACGCGGGGCCGCGAGACGTTCCCTCCCGGTCCACCGCGCGTTAGCGTGCGCACGACACGCGACGATCACCGGAGGTAGAGATGGCCCTGTCCAGACGGAACCTGCTGAGCGCCGCCGCCCTCACCGCGGGCGTCGGCGTCGGGGCCGCTCCCGCCGCCCACGCCCAGGGGGCCGGCGGAGGCCGGCGGCCCGGGGGGAAGGGCGTGCGCACCGGCTTCGACCTGCTGGCCGCCGGCGGGTACCGGCTGCTGGCGGGGCAGCGGGTCGGCGTCGTCACCAACCCCACCGGCGTCACAGCCGACGTGCGCCACATCGTGGACGTCATGCACGCGGACGAGCGGGTGCACCTGACGGCGGTGTTCGGACCGGAGCACGGCTTCCGCGGCACCGCGCAGGCCGGCGGGGCGGAGGGCGACGGCAAGGACCCGGCGACCGGCCTGCCCGTCTACGACACCTACAACAAGAGCGGCCAGGACCTGGTCGACGTCTTCGTCCGCTCCGGCGTGGACACCGTCGTCTTCGACATCCAGGACGTCGGGGCGCGCTTCTACACCTACATCTGGACGCTCTACGACTGCATGGTGGCCGCGGCCACCGCCGGCAAGCGCTTCGTGGTGCTCGACCGGCCGAACCCGATCACCGGGCGCGAGGCGACCGGCCCGGTGCTCCGCCCCGAGCTGTCCTCCTTCGTCGGCCGGCAGCCGATCTCGCAGTCCCACGGCATGACGGTGGGCGAGCTGGCCCGGCTCTTCAACGGCGAGTTCCTCACCCGCGCCGCCGGGAAACAGGTGGAGCTGTCGACCGTGTGGATGTCCGGCTGGCGGCGGGAGGACTTCTTCGACGCCACCGGGCTGCCGTGGGTCCCGCCCAGCCCCAACATGCCCACCCCCGACACCGCTCTGGTCTACCCGGGCAGCTGCATGTTCGAGGCGACCAACCTGTCCGAGGGGCGCGGCACGGCCCGCCCCTTCGAACTGCTGGGCGCCGACGGCCTGGACGCCGCCTGGGCCGCGCGCCTGCGGGAGGAGGACCTGCCGGGGGTGTGGTTCCGGGAGGCGTACTTCGCACCGACCTTCTCCAAGTTCGAGGGGAAGACCATCGGCGGGGTGCAGCTCCACGTCCACGACCGGGAGGCCTTCGACGCGGTGCGCACCGGCGTGGCGCTGCTGGTCACGGCGAAGGAGGTGTGGAGCGGCTTCGCCTGGCGGGAGGACGACTGGCTCGACAAGCTCACCGGCGACCCGGCCGTCCGCACCATGATCAACGCGGGTGCCGGGACGAACGAGGTGGTCCGCTCCTGGCAGGAGGACCTGGCCCGGTTCCGTGCGGTGCGGGCGCGTTACCTGCACTACCGCTGAGCGCGCGGGCCGGCGGCGGTACGCGGTCGCCGCCGGCCCGGCACACCCCGCCCGGTGACGGCGTCTCACTGGCCGGGAGGGGCCATCTCGTCTATTGACTCCTTCGGAGGCGGCCGGTGAGAGTGCGGTGGTGGAGAACGACACCAGCCCTCAGACCCCGCCCGCCGCAACCGAGTCCCAGCCGCCCGACGGCAGACCGGAAGCCGTCCCGGGCCCCGCGGAGACCGACCCCGCCACCGGCGGGGAGAGCCAGGAGAGCCTGCGCCGGGTGGCCGTCGCCTCGTTCATCGGCACCGCCATCGAGTTCTACGACTTCTACGTCTACGGCACCGCCGCCGCTCTGGTGTTGAACCAGGCCTTCTTCCCGACCCTGGACCCGGTCAACGCCACGCTCGCCTCGCTGTCGACCTACGCGGTCGCCTTCGTCGCACGCCCCCTGGGCTCGGTGATCTTCGGCCACTTCGGCGACCGGGTCGGACGCAAGTCGGTCCTGGTGGTCTCGCTGCTGCTGATGGGGCTGTCCACGGCGCTCGTCGGCCTGCTGCCCGGTTACGCGACGCTCGGTCTGTGGGCCCCGGTGCTGCTGGTGGCGCTGCGGTTCCTCCAGGGCATCGGTCTGGGCGGAGAGTGGGGCGGCGCCGCGCTGCTGGCGGTGGAACACGCGCCGAGGAAACGGCGCGGCCTGTACGCCGCCTTCCCCCAACTCGGCCCCTCGGTGGGCTTCTTCGCCGCCACGGGGGTCTTCTGGGCGCTGTCGGAGGGGCTGGACGACGCCGCCTTCCGCTCCTGGGGCTGGCGGGTGCCGTTCCTGCTGTCCTTCCTGCTGGTGGGGGTGGGCCTGTTCGTCCGGCTGCGGATCAGCGAGACGCCCGTCTTCGCCCGGGTCATGAAGGCTCAGGAGGCCAGCCGGGTGCCGACGCTGGACGTGCTGCGCCGGCACCCGCGCGAACTCCTGCTGGGCACCGGCGGCATGATCGTCGCGTACTGCCTCTTCTACACGGCCACGACCTACTGCCTGTCGTACGCGACCGGGCCGCTGGGCGTGGGGCGCAGCACGATGCTGGCGCTGTCCATGGTGGCCTGCCTCTTCCTGGCCGGCGGCACCTGGCTGGCCGCGACCCGCTCCGACGGGGCGGGCCGGCGCCGGCTGGTGCTCACCGGGGCGGGGCTCGCGGCGGTCTGGGGCCTGGTCCTCTTCCCGCTGCTGGACACCCGCGCCCCGGTGCTGATCGCGCTGGCGCTGGGCGGCGCGCTGTTCTGCATGGGCGTGGTGTACGGGCCCATGGGCGCGTTCCTGCCCGAGCTCTTCGGCACCAAGGTGCGCTACTCCGGCGCCTCGCTGGCGTACAACCTCGGCGGCGTGCTGGGCGGGGCGGTCTCCCCGCTGATCGCCACCCGGCTCCAGTCGTCCTTCGGCTCGGCCTCGGTGGGCTGGTTCGTGACGGCCATGGCGCTGGTCTCGCTGGCCTGCGTGGCGGGCCTGCCCGAGACCCGCGAACGCGCCCTGGGCTGAGCGGTGCCGGGCCGCGGCGGTGCCCGGTGGTGCGGTCCGGCAGGCTCCCCGCCCGACCGCCCGGCAGGCAGGCAGGCGGCCGGGGCCGAACCGGTCTCCCGCCGGCCGGACCCCCTTGAGGGGGAAGGGGGCGAGTGGACGGAGTGAGTCGGGGCAGGGCGGGCACACGCTCCGGCAACACCCGGACAGCACCGGTGGTGACCGGCGCTGTCCGGGTGGCCGACCGTCCCGTCCGCCCACCACCCTCGACCACCACCGTCCGCGCCCGGACGTCGCAACCCGGGAGATTCGCACGCGAATTCGAGGGAGCCGTGACGCCTCCCGTCACGTCCCATCGACGTCCCTCGCGTCCCTCCCCTCGGAGGTGAGAAGAAATGGCCGGTTTCAGAGCCCTCGCCGAACAGGTGCGCAATCCCTCTCTCGTCGCGCCGCAGCGTCGTACCGCGCTCCGCAAGTGCCTGGAGCGCTTCGCCCCCTACGGACACCGCACCACCTGGCACCACCTGTGCCACCGGGTCGGCATCTCGCCCTACGAACGCGAGGTGGACCCCGACCGGTTGGTCCTCGCCCTCACGGAGCTGGAGGAGGCCCGCGACGTGTGGCTCTCCTACGAACGCCGGGTGGCGCGCCGGCGACGGCTGGAGAAGCGGGCCGGCGTGCGGCAGCCCACCGCGCTGGACGACTGGCACCGCCTGACCTGGGGCGGCTGCGACATCGTGCCCTGCGAGGCGCCGCACCACCACCCGGACGCCGACCTGGCCGTGGTGCTGCGACGGGTGATCGACGCGATGGAGGCGGGCCGGCCGCGCGCCGACTGCCCGGTGTGCGGGGCCACCGACTTCGAGTGGCGCACCCACCTGCCGCGCTACCCGGTCTCGGGCCCGGTGTGCCGGGACTGCGGCATCGTGGCCCCGGTGGCCCTGCTGACGCCCACCGCCCTGCTCAAGGCACAACGCAGCGTGGTGCACCGGGAGTTCGCAGCAGCGTGAGCAGGCGGGTCCCGGGCGCCGGCCGGACACCGGCGACGCGGCGCCCGGCCGCCGGCTCCGCGACCTCCCGGCCCGGCCGGCGCGGGCACGCCCCGCCGCCCCCGCCCGCCCGTTCATTGACAGGCGCCTTCCGCTTCACCATGCTGAGCAAGCGCTTAGCCATTCGGAGACCGCACGCCTGACCGCACCGCGGCCGCGCCCCGCCCGGGGCGGCCGGCCGTGCCGTGGTGGGCGGCGGACCGGCGGGGCGCGCTGACGACGAGCGTTGAGGAGTGTGAGGGACATGGCGCAGCCACGGGTGTTCGCCTCGGTGGACGAGCTGAAGGGCGCGGTGGGCGAACAGCTCGGCCACAGCGACTGGCTGGAGGTCGACCAGAAGCGGGTGGACCTCTTCGCGGACGCCACCGGGGACCACCAGTGGATCCACGTGGACCCGGCGAGGGCGGCGGCCGGCCCGTTCGGCACCACCATCGCGCACGGCTACCTCACGCTCTCGCTCCTGCCGACGCTGGTGCCGCAGCTGATGACCGTCTCGAACGTCAAGATGGCCGTGAACTACGGCGTCAACAAGGTCCGTTTCCCCGCCCCGGTGCCCGTCGGTTCGCGGCTGCGCGCCACCGGGCAGATCACCGAGGTGAGCGACGTGGCCGGCGGCATCCAGCTCGCGACGACGGTCACCGTCGAGCGGGAGGGCGGCAGCAAGCCGGTGTGCGTCGCGGAGACGCTGAGCCGGTTCTACCTCTGAGCCGGCCCGGTGGGGAGCCGCCGCCCCCCGGGGGCCACCGGGCGGCGGCGGTTCAGCGCGCGCCCGCTCCCACCATCCGCAGCACCAGGTCCGCGTAGACCTCGCCGACCTCCTCGGCGGTGCGGCGCCCCTCGCTGGAGAACCAGCGGGCGACGTCCACGCAGAGCGAGAGCACGGCCAGCGTGGTGGCGGCGACGTCGTCCACCGCGAACTCGCCGCACCGGGCGCCGTCCTCGATGATGCCGCGCAGCAGGCGGTCGGTGCGCCGGCGCGCGTTGCTGACGTGGACGTAGTGCTCCTCGGCCAGCGCGGTGAGTTCGTACTGGATCACGCGGGCGGTGGTGTGGTGCTCGGCGTGCCAGCTGGCGAAGGTGCGGACGGCCGTCGCGAGCCGCTCGGTGGGGCTGCCGGGTCCCTTCGCGGCGTCGTCGATGATGCTCAGCGCCTTCTCGTGGCCGATGCCGCTGATGCGGTAGAGGAGTTCCTCCTTGGTGCGGTAATGGATGTACAGGGCGGCCGGGCTCATGCCGGCCCGGCTCGCGATGTCCCGGGTCGTGGTGGCGTGGTAGCCGCGTTCCGCGAACGCCTCCACGGCAGCCAGCAGCAGCCTGCGGGCCGCCTCGGGCGCCACGTCGGCCCATTCCCGGACGGCGGCCGGCGCGTCCGCCTCCTGCCCGGCCGCGCCGTGCTCGGCCTCGGTACCCATCGCGCACCCCGATCGTTCGCACCCGTCTCATACCGTCCCGACGGATCGAACACCATACCCGGCGGCTGAGCAAGCGCTTAGGAGCCCTTCGCGTCGTCCCGGACAGGTCGGGGCGGCGCGCGGCGCGGTGGCAGGGACCTTGAGCGGCCGGTCCCGGCCACCGGGGTCTCAGAAGGCCGAGACCCCGGTGAGCGCCCGGCCGATCAGCAGCTTCTGGATCTGACTGGTGCCCTCGTACAGGGTCATGACGCGGGCGTCGCGCAGCAGCTTGCCCGCCGGGTACTCGTCGATGTAACCGTAGCCGCCGTGGACCTGCAGGGCGTTGTTGGCGGCCCGGACGGCCGCCTCCGAGGCGAAGAGCTTGGCCTTGGACGCCTCGGTGGCGAAGGGCTGTCCGCGGTCGATGAGGTCGGCGACCCGCCAGGTCAGCAGCCGCGCGGCGTCCACGTCGACGGCGATGTCGCTGAGCATCTCCTGGACGAGCTGGTGGTGGGCGATGCTCTTGCCGAACTGCTCGCGCTCGCCGGCGTACCCGACCGCGGCGTCCAGTGCCGCCTGGGCGATGCCGACGCAGCCTGCCGCCACCGACATGCGCCCCTTGGCGAGGGCGGACATCGCCACCGAGAAGCCCTTGCCCTCGGGCCCCATCATGGCCGAGGCGGGCACCCGCACGTCCTCCAGGGCCAGCTCCGCCGTGGCCTGGCCGCGCAGGCCGAGCTTGCCGTGCAGCGTGCGCCGGGTCAGGCCGGGGGTGCCGGCGGGGACGAGGAAGGCGGAGACGCCCTTGTGGCCGGGGGCGTCCCCGGTGCGGGCGAAGAGCAGGACGACGTCGGCCCAGGTGCCGTTGGTGATGAACATCTTGGTGCCGTTGATCACGTAGTCCCCGCCGTCCCGCACGGCCCGGGTGGCGAGGTTGCCGGCGTCGGAGCCGGTGCCGGGCTCGGTCAGACCGAAGCAGCCGACGGCCCGTCCGGAGGTCAGGTCCGGCAGCCAGCGCCGCTTGTGCTCCTCGTCCCCCCAGGCGGCGACGGTCTTGGCGACCAGCCCGAGGGAGACGGAGACGATGCCGCGGACCGAGGAGTCGCCGCGACCCAGTTCCTCGGTCACCAGGCAGTAGGCGAGGTGGTCGCCGCCGCTGCCGCCGTGGGCCTCGTCGATCGTCAGGCCGAGGAAGCCGACCTCGCCGAGCTTCCGCACGATCGAGCGGTCGACCTCCTCGGCGCGGTCCCAGGCGACGACGTTCGGGGTGATCTCCCGTGCCACGAAGTCCCGGGCGAGCTGTCGGACGGCTGCCTGCTCCTCGTTGAGCTCCAGGTTCACCACGGCGCACCCACCTTAACTATCACTGCTAGTTTCTGCTGGCAGCCCTACTATGTGCGCCATGGCCCGACCGCGCAAGCCCCTGCTCAGCCGCGACCGCATCGTTGCGACCGCACGCCTCCTCGTCGACACCGAGGGGCTCGCGGCGCTCTCCACCCGGCGCCTCGCGGCGGAGCTGGGCGTGAGCGGGCCCTCTCTCTACAACCACTTCCGCACCAAGGACGAGATCCTGGAGGCGGTGGCGGACTCCGTCAGCGCGCAGGTCGACCTGTCGATGTTCGAGGACGGGCGGCCCTGGCGCACCGCGCTGCACGACTGGGCCGTCTCCTACCGCGCCGCGCTCTCCGCGCACCCGAACGTGGTGCCGGTCCTGGCTGCGGGTCCCGGGCGCAGGCCGGCGGGGCTGCGGCTGGCGGACGCGGTGTTCGGCGCGATGGTCGAGGCGGGCTGGCCGCCCGCCCACGCCACCTCTATCGGGGCGCTGATGCGGTACTTCGTCACCGGCTCGGCGCTGGGCTCCTTCGCCGGCGGTTTCGTCGACGACGCGGACGCCTACGACCCGGCCGCCTACCCCCACCTCCAGCAGGCGCACCTGCTCGCCGAGCGGCAGCAGCGGATCGACGAGCGGGCCTTCGAGACGGGGCTCACCGCACTGCTGGACGGGCTGGAGAAGCAGTTCGGCCAGGTGGCCTGAGCAGCAGGCGCCGGGGCCCTTGGAGGGGCCCGGAAAGCGGACGTCCCGGCCCCCTTGGATCGGGGAGCCGGGACGAGAGGGAACGGGGTGGGGCCGGGCGCCCGGGAAACGGCCGCCCGGCCCCGCCTCACCCGTGCCGCAGGGCCCTCAGGCCTCTGTCCAGCGGTGGGAGCGGGCCAGCGCGAGGACGCGTTCGCGTACGTGCAGGATCTGGTCCGCGCTGAGCGGCGGCGAGACCGTCAGGAGCGACTCGGTGACCTCGTGCTGGAGCTCCGCAGGGGAGAGCAGGTCGCAGATCTCGTCCTCGCCGCCCTCGCCCTCACCGTCCAGGGGGTGCACCCGGTCCGCCGCGACCAGGCGGAACGGCGGCACCGGCGCCCCGGAGTCGACGATGCGCACCTCCGAGGCCTTCAGACCGCGGTCGCCCTCCTCCACCTCGAAGGCCACCCGCAGCCCGGAACGGAACTGGTGCTTGTCGTCCAGCAGGTCGTTGACGTGGACGAAGATGTCACCACTGCCGTCGTCCGGGGCGATGAACCCGTACCCGCGCATGTCGTCGAAGCGCACCACTTTGCCCGTCGTCACAACCCACTCCCCCACGCCAGCCACCAACGGATCACCGCGGGGCACGTCGGGCCCCGCGAGCGCGCGCCGCCCCGGACTTCACCGGGCGCGGGTCGAGCGCCGGGCCAGCGTACCGAAGCGGCGCCCCTGCGCCATACCTGTGCCCGTCCAATTCCCCTGGCGCCGGGGGTCACTCGGGCCCCGGGCGCCAAGGGAGGCGGCCCGGCTCAGAAGACGACCAGGGCCCGGCCGCCCTTTCCGGCGACCATGTTCCCGAAGGCGGCGGGGATGCCGTCGAGGTCGATCCGGTCGGTGACCAGGGCGGCGAGGTCCAGCCGTCCGGCGCGGACGTGCCCGGCGATGACCGGGAGGTCGCGGGCCGGGTCGGAGTTGCCGTAGACGCAGCCGGTGAGGGTCCGGGCGAAGTGGAAGATCTCCAGGGCGCTGAAGGACACCTGCTCGTCCTTGCCGCCGATGCCGACCACGGTGGTGCGCCCGCCGCGGCGGGTGGAGCTCCAGGCGGTGCGGATCGTGGCGGCGCGGCCGACGCACTCGATGGCGACGTCCGCGCCCCGGCCCCCGGTCAGGGCGCGGACGTCCTTCGCGGTGCGCTCCGAGGCCACCACGAAATGGGTCGCGCCGGCCCGGCGGGCCAGTTCCTCCTTGGCCGGCGAGACGTCGACCGCGATCACCGCCGAGGCGCCCGCGATGCGGACCGCCTGCAGCGTCGCCAGGCCGACCCCGCCGACGCCGAAGACCACCACCGACTCGCCCTCGCGCACCCGCGCCGCGTGGTGCACCGCCCCGTAACCGGTCAGCACGGCGCAGCCCAGCAGCGCGGCGTCGGTGAGTGAGACGCCCTCGGGGACCGGCAGCACGCAGCGGGCGGCCACGACCGTCTCCTGGGCGAACGCCGCCACGTTCAGGCCCGGGTGGAGCGGAGTGCCGTCCGCGGTGTGGGCGTGGACGGCGGCGGCTCCGGTGAGGGCCTCGGTGCACAGCCACACCTCGCCGATGGTGCAGTGGTGGCACTCGCCGCAGGAGGGGGCCCAGTTGAGGACGACCGAGTCGCCCGGCGCCACGTGGGTGACGCCCTCGCCGACGGAGACGACGGTGCCCGACCCCTCGTGGCCGAGGACGGCGGGCAGCGGCACGCCCATGGTGCCGTTGCTGAGCGAGAGGTCGGAGTGGCAGACCCCGGCCGCCGCGAGGCGCACCCGGACCTGGCCGGGCCCGGGTTCGGGCAGGACGATGTCGGTGACCTCCAGGGGCGAGCCGACAGCTGACAGGACGGCGGCACGGACCACGACGGGTACTCCTGACTTCGAGGGGACGACTGGTGGTGGACGGCGGGTGCGCCGGGTGCGGGCCCCGGCCGCCCGCCACTCCCGTGGGATGCGGGGCCGGGGCCCGCCCGCCTCAGAACTGCAGCGACTTGGTCTGCAGGTACTCGGCGAGGCCGTGCGGACCGAGCTCGCGGCCGACGCCGGAGCGCTTGTAACCGCCGAAGGGGGCCAGCGGATTGAAGCGGCCGCCGTTGATGTCGACCTGCCCGGTGTGCAGCCGGCGGGCGAAGGCGACGGCGCTCTCGTCGTTCGCGGCCCACACGGCACCGGCCAGGCCGTAGACGGTGCCGTTGGCGATCTCGACGGCCTCGTCCTGGTCGGCGTACCGCAGGATCGAGAGCACCGGCCCGAAGATCTCCTCCTGGGCGATGGTCATGCCGGGGGTGACGTCGGCGAAGACCGTGGGCCGGACGTAGTAGCCCTTCTCCAGGCCCTCGGGGGCACCGGGACCGCCGGCGACCGGGCGGGCGCCCTCCTGGACACCGCGCTCGATGTAGCCGTTCACCCGGTCGCGCTGGACCGCGTTGACGACGGGTCCGAGCCGGGTGCCCTCGGCGGTGGGGTCGCCCGGCACGTACTTGGCGGCTGCGCGCGTCGCCAGTTCCACCGCCTCCTCGTAGACGTCGGCATGGACCAGCATGCGGGTCCATGCGCTGCACGTCTGACCGGAGTTGGCGAAGACGTTGGCCACCCCGACATTCACGGCCTTGGCGAGGTCCGCGCCCGGCAGGATGACGTTGGCCGACTTGCCGCCGAGTTCCAGGGCGACGCGCTTGACCGCGGCACCGGCGATCGCGCCGATCCGGCTGCCGACGGCGGTGGAGCCGGTGAAGGAGACCAGGTCGACGTCGGGGTGTTCGGCGAGTGCCTGGCCGGCCACCGGCCCGAGTCCGGTCACCAGGTTGAAGACGCCCGCCGGCAGGCCCGCCGCGGCCGTGCACTCGGCGAAGAGCTGGGCCACCAGCGGGGTGTCCTCGGCGGGCTTGAGGACGACCGTGCAGCCGGCGGCGAGGGCGGGGGCCACCTTGGCGACGACCTGGTGCAGGGGGTAGTTCCAGGGGGTGATCGCGCCGACCACGCCGACGGGTTCGAGCAGGACGGTGGAGTTGCCCAGCTTCTCCTCGAAGGCGTGGGTGGCGGCGAGTTCCGCGTAGGAGCCGGCCACCGCGACCGGCACCCCGGCGTGCACCCGCTCGCTGACGGTGAGCGGCGAGCCCAGCTCCGCGGTGACCGTCGCGGCGATCTCACCCGTGCGGGAGCGGAGTTGGTCGCGGAGCGCACCCAGCAGCTCGGCCCGGCGCGCCGGCGGGGTGGCGGCCCAGGCGGGGAAGGCGGCCCGGGCGGCACGGACCGCGGCGTCGACGTCCGCGGCGGAGCCGGCGGGCACGGCGGCGATCACCGTCTCGTCCGCCGGGTTGACGACGTCGATGGTCTCGCGGCCCTGCGCCGGTCGCCATTCCCCGTCGATGTAGAGGGCGTTGTGTGCTGTCATCTCGCCGTCCTTGTCACACGCGGTCTGCGGACTGCGGCTTGCGCCACCCCCTGAAATTAGCGCCGCTAGTTTGTCTGGCGCCAGAGCGGGGACGGGTGCCGCGCGTCACCCGCGTGCACGGCACCGGCACCGACGCCCCCTGCGAGAGCCGACGGCCCGCCTCTCCCAGATGCACCGCCCCGCAGGCGCAGCGGCCCGGTTCAGCAACGGCGGGACGGGGCCTCCTCCTCGCCGGAGGGCGGAGCGGCGGACCGGGGCCGGCCGGCCGCGGGCGGGCCCGGCACACCGGCCCCCTCCCGGTCCGCCTCCCCGGCCGCGGCGTCCGGCCGGCCCCGGCCCCGCAGCGCGGCGCCGGCCGACACCACCAGCAGCGCGCCCAGCATGACGAACGGCGCGGCGCTGCCGACGACTCCGGCGACCGCCCCGGCACCCGCGGGGGCGGCCACCTGGCCCAGCCGGTTGCCGGACAACCGCAGCGCCAGGGCGGTACTGCGCGCCTCGTCCGGCGCGGCCTGCACGACGGTGGTCATCGACAGCGGCTGCCCCACTCCGAGGCAGAAGCCGAGCAGCGCCAGCACCGGCGCCAGCGCCGCCACCGGCAGCGGCAGGGCGATCGCGGCGCACAGCACCCCGCCGAGCACACAGGTCGACGCCAGGAGCAGGGTGCGCCCGCACAGCCGCAGCAGCGGGGTCATCACCAGCCGGCAGGCGACCGTGGCGGCGGCCCGTACGCTCAGCAGCAGCCCCACGGTGGCCGGGGCCACGGACCGCTGCTCGCCGACGACGGGCAGGTAGGCGGTGAGGATGTCGGTCGCGGAGAGCACCGCGAGGCTGACCAGGATGCCCGGCGCCACTCCCCGGGTGCGCAGGATGCGGTGGACCGGCACCCGGGCGGCGCCCGGGGCGGCGGGCCCGGCCGGGGACCCGTCCGGGCCCGGGTGCTCCAGCCGCCACAGCGTCAGGTAGGCCAGGGCGCCGCCGGCCGCCGCGAGGACGAGCGCCAGCGCGCTGCCCCCGCTCCGCCCGCCCGTGCCCGCCGAGACCACGGCGCCGGCGGCGACGGGCCCCAGCAGCTGGCCCAGGGAGGCGCCGATGGTGAAGTGGCCGAAGTTGCGGTCCCGGTCGGCGGGGGCGCTGCGCCGGGCCACGATGGACTGCGCACCGATGACGAAGCACAGGTGGCCCAGGCCCATCACCCCGCTCCAGGCCGCCATGGCCGTCAGGGAGCCCGCCCCCGCACTGAGCGCGCACCCGCCGGCGATGAGGGCGACGCCGAGCGCCAGCAGCGGCGTGCAGCGGGCCCGGTCGGTGCGGCGTCCCAGGGGCACCGCCACCAGCAGCGGGAGCAGTGCGTAGACGGCGGTCACCAGCCCCACGGCCCGGTCGTCGGCACCGAGGGCCAGCGCCCGGTAGGACACGGCGGGGCGGGCCATGCTCACCGCGCCCTGGGCGAGGGTGAAGGTGATCACCAGGCGCAGCAGCCAGCCGCGGCCGGTGCGTGGGGTCTGGGTCATGCCGCTCTCCCCTCCCGCGGGACGGGCCCGCGCTCCCTTCCTCCCGTGGTCCACCGCGGCAGGCCCCGGGCCGGCTCCGGCCGGTCCGGGGCGCACCGGTCTCAGACGGTGCCGAAGAGCAGTCCGGCCGCCAGGATGACCAGGCTGACCACCACGGCCCACTTCACGGTGAAACGGGTGTGGTCGCCGAACTCGACCTTGGCCATGCCGATGAGCACGAAGACGGCGGGCACCAGCGGGCTGGACATGTGCAGCGGCTGGCCGACGAGCGAGGCGCGGGCGATCTCCAGGGAGGTCACGCCGTGGTGGGCGCCGGCCTCCGCGAGGATGGGGACGATGCCGAAGTAGAAGCCGTCGTTGGACATGAAGTACGTCAGCGGGATGCTGAGGACGCCGGTGACCAGCCCCATGTGCGGCCCGAGCGCGTCGGGGATGTGCCCGACGATCCATCGCGCCATGTGCTCGACCATGCCGGTGCCGGTGAGGACACCGGTGAACACCGCGGCGGCGAAGACCATGCCGGAGACGTTGAGGACGTTCTCGGCGTGCGCGGCGACGCGGGCCCGCTGGGCCGCCATGTCGGGGAAGTTGACGGTGAGCGCCAGCGCGGCACCGAGCAGGAAGAGCACCGGGATGGGCAGGAGCTGCGCGATCAGCAGCACCAGCAGCGCCACGGTGAGGGCGGCGTTGAACCAGTACAGCCGGGGCCGCAGCGTCGCACGGTTCGGGTCGAGTCCCTGGTGGCCGGCCGCGTCGTCCGCAGGTCCGGCCGCGGCCGTACCGGAGCCGCCGGCCTCGCCCGCCGCGTCCGCGGGCCGTTCGCCCGCCCCGGTCCCGCCGGCCGCGGCCCCGCCCGTGCCCGCGGCGGCGAGGACCAGCTCCGCGCGGCGGTCGCCGGCGGCCGTTGCCTGCCCGCCGGTGGTCGGCGAGAGCCTGCCCAGCCGGCTGCGCTCGCGGCGGCCCAGGACGTAGGCGAGGAAGAGGACGGCGACCATGCCGACGGCGAGGGCGGGGACCATGGGGACGAAGACGTCACCGGCGTCGACCTTGAGGGCGGTGGCCGCGCGGGCGGTGGGGCCGCCCCAGGGCAGGGTGTTCATCACGCCGTTGGCGGTCGCGGCCACCCCCGTCATCACCAGGGTGCTCATGCCCAGCCGGCGGTAGAGCGGGAACATCGCCGACACGGTGATCATGAAGGTGGTGGAGCCGTCCCCGTCCAGGGAGACGATCGCGGCCAGCACCGCCGTGCCCATCACGATCCGCAGCGGGTCGGCGCGGCAGAAGCGCAGGATGACGCGGACGATCGGGTCGAAGAGCCCGACGTCGATCATCACTCCGAAGAAGAGGATGGCGAACATCAGCATCGCCGCGGTCGGCGCCAGGTCGCCGACGCCCTTGAGGACGTAGTCCCCCAGACTGCCCCCCTGGCCGATCAGGATGCAGAAGAGCGCCGGTATGAGCACCAGCGACGCCATCGGCGACATCTTCTTCGTCATGATCAGCGCCAGGAAGGCGGCGATCATCACGAAGCCGAGGATGGTCAGCATGGGGGTACCTCACGTTCACCGTCGAACACGGCCGCCCGGCGGCGGCCCAGGTGACGCTAGGAGTGGCGCGATTTCGTTAACAAGGTCTTGACACGTGAGCAATACGAGCAGAACCCGCAGCTGCCCCGCGGTGTGTCGACCGGGGCTCCTGGGCGGCCCGGGCAGTGGGCCGCGGCGGTCCGAGGTGTCCCGTTGACGGGCGATTGACGCGATATCTAGTGTCGGCGCCGGATACTGCGGTTTCAGGGCGGACGTCAGGGAGTACGCACGGTGGACACCTCCAACGAACAGGCCCGCAAGGACGCCGAGGGGCTGCGGTACTGCGCCGGCTTCGGCAACGAGCACAGCTCCGAGGCGGTGCCGGGGGCCCTGCCGGTGGGGCGCAACGCCCCGCAGCGCGCGCCGCTGGGGCTCTACGCCGAGCAGCTCAGCGGCTCCGCCTTCACCGAGCCCCGCGCCCACAACCGCCGCTCCTGGCTGTACCGCATCCGCCCCTCCGCAGCGCACCCGCGCTTCACCCCGGTACCAAGCCCCCGCCTGCGCGGCGCCCCCTTCACCGAGACCGCTCCCGACCCCAACCGGCTGCGCTGGGACCCGCTGCCGGAGCCCACCGCGCCCACCGACTTCGTCGACGGGCTGTGGACCCTGGGCGGCAACGGCGACATCGCCGCGCGCACCGGCATGGCCGTGCACCTCTACCACGCCAACACCTCCATGCGGGGGCGGGTGTTCGGCGATGCGGACGGCGAGCTGCTGCTCGTCCCCGAACGCGGCGGTCTGCTGCTGCGCACCGAGTTCGGGCCGCTGCGCGTCGAGCCCGGGCACGTGGCGCTGGTGCCCCGCGGGGTCCGGTTCCGGGTGGAGCTGCTCGCGGACACCGCGCGCGGCTACGTCTGCGAGAACTACGGCCGGCCCTTCCAGCTCCCCGACCTCGGCCCGATCGGCGCCAACGGGCTCGCCGCGGCGCGGGACTTCCTCGCCCCCACCGCCGCCTTCGAGGAGGAGGACGCGCCGTGCGAGGTGATCAACAAGTACTGCGGCCGGCTCTGGCGCGCCGACTACGACCACTCGCCGCTGGACGTGGTCGCCTGGCACGGCAACCATCTGCCGTACGTCTACGACCTGCGCCGGTTCAACGTCCTGGGGTCGATCAGCTTCGACCACCCGGACCCGTCGATCTTCACGGTGCTCACCTCGCCCTCGGACACCCCGGGGCTGGCGAGCGTCGACTTCGTGGTCTTCGCACCGCGCTGGCTGGTGGGTGAGGACACCTTCCGGCCGCCCTACTTCCACCGCAACGTCATGTCCGAGTACATGGGGCTCATCGAAGGGGCCTACGACGCCAAGCAGGGCGGCGCCGGCGGGTTCGTGCCCGGTGGCGGTTCACTCCATCCGATGATGTCGGCCCACGGCCCCGACCGGGACACCTTCGAACGGGCGAGCGCGGCGGAACTGCGCCCGCAGAAGGTGGACGACGGACTGGCGTTCATGTTCGAGACCAGGTGGCCCCTGGCCCTGACCGAGCAGGCCCGCGACGCCGACCACCTCCAGCGGGACTACGACGCCGTCTGGCAGGGCCTGGAGCGCCACTTCCGCTCCTGAGGCGGGTGGGCGGGGTGGCAGGCGCCGGCAGGACCGCGGGCGTGCGGCATCCTGAGGGGCCCGGCGGGCGGCCGGCCGCCACGTACGATGCCCCGGTAGGAGGACCGGACGGTCAGGGAGGGTGACCGCGTGAGCGCGACGCAGGGGGCCGGGCCGCAGGCCGCGGGCCGACACCCCGGAGTGCCGCTGCTGGCGGACCTGATGCCGTGGTCGGCGGGCCCGCTGCGCCTGGGACGCCGCTGGGTCATGGCACCCGACCAGGCCACCCTGCGCGCCCGCTGGCAGCGGCTGGTGGGTGCCGAAGGTGCCGACCGCGCCCGGCTGTTCGCCCCGTCCCGGGCTCGCACGGTGCACACGGCGGTGGCCCAGCTCCCCGGTCAGGCCACGGCCACCGGCCGGCTCGCGCGCGGTGCGCAGGCCTGCCCGGAACCGGTGCGGGTCCTGCACGCCGGCTTCGACCAGCAGTGGCTGCTGCCCGACCACCGCCTCATCGACGCGGCCCGGCCGGAGTTGTGGCGGGTGGCCGGTCCGGGTCAGGTCTTCGTCGTGGAGCAGCCCGCCGCTCCCCGCGGCCCGGGGCCCGCCGTCGTCCCGAGCGCGGTACTGCCCGACGGGCTCGCGCCGAACGGCCGGCCGGGCCGTATCCGGCCGCTGTACCGGCGCCCGGACGCCGCGGAGCCCAACCTCGCCCCCGGCCTTCTCGCCCACCTCGCGCAGCGCCTGGGCACGCCCGTGACGGCTGAGGACCTCCTGGCGTGGACCACGGCCTGCGCCCGCCACGAGAACGCCGCCTGTGTCGTGCCGCTGACGGCCGAACCGGCGCTGTGGGAGCGCGGGGTGGCGCTGGGCAGCCGCCTGGTGGACGTGTTCACCCGGGGGGCGCACAGCGGTGAGCGGGTGCGCATGCCCGGCGGCCGGCGGCCCTACGTCCGCTCCGCGCTGCCCGGCCGCGGTCTCCCCGCCCGCATCGGTCACGAGGCGCAGGAGGAGGCGCTGTACCTGGACGCCGGCCGCATCGCGCCGGTGGCGCGGGCGGCGTGGGAGTACGAGGCGGCGGGTGTGCCCGTGCTCGCGCGGTGGTTCGAGGTGCGGACCGGGGCCGCCGGGGAGCCGGGAAGCCTGTCGGCGATCGTGCCCGAGGCGTGGCCCGCGGCGTGGACGAGCGACCTGCTGGAGCTGGTCACCGTCGTCTCGCTGCTCGCCGAGGCGCGGGCGGAGCAGCGGGCACTGGTCGCGGCGGTGGCGGCCGCGGAACAGGTGGGCACCGCGGAGCTGCGGGAAGCCGGGGTGCTGCCGGTGTCCTCGGCCGCGCGGCGGCCGGCCTCGGTGCTGGACCGTCAGGAGGAGGGGCCGGAGGGGCAGTTCGCCCTCTGGTGAGGAAGCACGGGGCGGGGTGGGGGTGCCGCCCGGGTGGGGGTGAGGCGGGTGCCGTGCGTCGGGGGGCGGTCGGGCCGGTGGTACGGGAGGGGGTTCGTGCCTGGTGTCGTCAGAGCCGGGCGGCACGACCGCACGCGGGCCCTCGGGCCCCCGGGGCCCCGCCTTCGCGGGGCCCCGGCGCGGAGTCTCATCCGTCGGCCGGATCGACCTGTCGTCAGCCGTGCCCGCCGAAGAGCGAGCGTCGCAGCCTGCGCAGGGGGGCGAAGAGGGAGACCCTCGCGCCACGGTTGTGCCTGCTGGTACGAGCCACGTCGCGGGAGGTGATCTCCTGCATCAGGCTCGTGGCTCCCTCGCTCTCGCCGCGTGGCACGGCGGGGCCGCCCAGGACCGCCAGATGGCGGTCCAGTCGCGCGCTGACGGCGCTGTTCCGGCATGTGACGGCAGGCACGCGCGGCCTGCTGCGCACACTTATCTGTTCCATGACACTCCCCACCCGTACGAGGGCACGCGGCCCGGGCAGGGTAACCCTATCGCTCTCGTACGACATTCGTGCAGCCCGGTCACAGGATTCACCTGCCCGCGTCGATGTAGAGGAACACCATACGAGACAGGTCGCCGGATGATCACATGCGGTCGGAACGGGTTGCCGGCTGCGGCAGTTGGGGCGGGTGCACGCCGTCGCCGGCCGGTGCGCGGCACGGCCCGGCCAGGTGGCGTGCCGCGTCACCGCAGCCCTCAGGCGAGGGACTGGAAGACGGGGAGGTAGCCGCTGGACTGGCCCGTGGCGGTGGGGTGGTAGGACTCGTCGACCGGCAGGGTGACGCTGTGCAGCCACGCGCTGCCGGAGCAGATCTCGTGCCCGGTGAAGGCGGTGCGGACGTCCCCGAAGCTGAAGCCGTGGGCTGCGGCGCGCTGGGCGATGACGGAGTCGAGCGCGTCCGCCGTCGCGTTGATGGTGCTGCGCTCCTTCTCCGAGAGGCCGACCACGCAGCTCCCGTCGAGCTTGTACAGCCGCGGGTAGCCGAGGACGACGACGTGGGCGGCCGGGGCCTTGGCGGAGATGGCGGCGTAGACGGTGTCCAGCCGGCCGCCGAGGGTGCTGCTGATGTAGGAACCGGCCGTGGCCAGTGCGGCCAGGCACTCGCTCTCGGAGCTGAGCGCACAGGTGCTCATGGTGTCGCCGAAGCCCGCGTCGTTGCCTCCGATGCTGATGCTGACCAGGCCGGTGGCGGAGTTCAGGGGGCCGAGCTGGCCGGCGAGCACGTCGTCGGTGCGGGCTCCGCTGCACGCGGTGAAGGCGAACGAGGAGGGTGCGTGGGCCGCCGCCCACAGCTGCGGGTACGCCTTGGTGGAGCGCTTGCAGTTGCCGCTCGCGCTGTCGTAGCTGCCCGAGCCGACGCCTGAGGAGTAGGAGTCGCCCAGGGCCACGTAGCCGGTGGCGGCGAGGGGTTCGGCGGATGCGGCACCCGCCCCGGTGAGGGCTAGCACCGTGGTGAGCGCGAAGGCGGACACCACACCGGCGATACGGGTCAGTCTCATGGAACCTCCGTAGAGCAGGGTCTCTGCCGCACCAGTGGTAGCAGCGGGACCCGCCAACCGGAAGTGTCCATGCCAAATTTCAGGCGAATGTGTGATGACCCGTCATCCGCACTCCGCCCGGACGGGTGATCCGGACGCCGCGGCCCCCGGCCCTCCCGTCACCCGGGGAGCAGCACCAGCCGTTCGCCGCCGGGCGTCCCGCGCTCGACCGCCGCGTGCGCTTCGGCAGCCGAGGCCAGCGGGAGGCGGCGCACCGACCGGGACCGCAGGCGTCCCGCCCACGTTCCCGGCTCCGCGCCCGACCACCACCGTCATCCGCTCGCGCAGCTGCCCGTGCGGGAAGAGGGCGAGGTGGGCGGTGGCTGCCGGGTGCAGTAGGGCGGCGGCCCGGACCGGGTCGAGGCCGGGCGGCAGGGGGCGAGGGTCGTCCGCTGTTGTGGCGGCGGCTTGTGTGGGAGGGAACTGCCCCTTCCGCGGCGAGAGTCGGTGGTCGGTCGATCGGCCGGGGCAGAACCCCGCCTCCGGCTTCTCCCCCCTTCAGCCGCCGTCACCGTCGTCGTCCCGGCCCTCGGCCAGCCGCGGCTCCAGCACCTCGCGCGCGCAGGAACGCAACCAGGCGTGTCCGGGGTCGGCCTCGTGGCGGGGGTGCCAGGCCAGCCCGAAGGGCAGTGGGGGAAGGGGCACCGGTACCTCGAAGGTGACGAGCCCGAGGGCGGCGGCCAGGGCGGCCCCGTGGGAGGGGATCGAGCCGACCAGGTCGCCGGCGGCCAGCGTGAACAGCGAACCGGGAAAGGTACCGACGCTTCCCGCCACCCGCCGCCGCAGTCCTCGTTCGGCCAGTGCCGCGTCGATCGGGCCCTGGAGCCGTCCCCGCCGTGAGACCACCAGGTGGTCGGCGGCGGCGTAGCGCTCGGCGGTCAGTTCGCCTTCCAGCAGTGGGTGGTCGGACCTGACCACACCGACCATCCGCTGGCTGCCGAGCAGTTCGACCTGCACCTCCGGGCTCCGGTCGTCCACCGCCCCGATCTCCAGGTCGGCAAGCCCCTCCCGCAGCACCGCGACGTCCTGGGGGCTCTCGGGCAGGAACCGCAGGCGCACACCGGGGGCCCGCCGTTGGACGTGGGCCAGCAGGTCCGCCGCGCTGGTGGCCACGAACACGTCGTTGGTGACCACGGTGAACGTGCGCTCCAGCGTGCCGAGGTCGACGGCTGTGCCTGCGACGAACAGGGCCAGGGCGCGCTCCACCACCGCGCGGACCTCACCGCGCACCGCGAGGGCACGCGGGGTCGGCACCATCCGCCGGCCGGCCCGGACCAGCACCGGATCACCCAGGGCCCGCCGAACCCGGCCCAGTGTGCGACTCATCGCCGGTTCCGACAGATGGAGACGGGCAGCCGCACCGGCGACGCTCTCCTCCTCCAGCAGGACGTCCAGAGCGAGCAGCAGGTTGAGGTCCCTCTTGGATTGCATGTGACGCAGGTACTCCTTGCCTAACTTGCACTGGAAGTCATGTCCGGCCGAGCCTACGGTGGAACGGCACCCACCGGCGCTGCTTGAACCGTCACCCGGCCGCCGGCCCCACCGCACGCCCCGCCCCCGCGTCCGGTCGGTGCCCTCCGCTTTCCCACCACCCAGCTCCCGGGAGGAGCCGTGCCCACCCCTGCCCTGTCACGCCCCGGAACCGTCTCCCAGCATGTTGCGGGCCTACCGCGGGCGACCCTGCTGGCGCTGTGCGCCTGTGTCCTGGTCGCCCAGTCGATGGTCGCCGCAGTCAATCTGCTCCTGCCCCAACTCGCCGCCTCGGGGCTCCGGCCGAGCCCGAGCGAACTGCTGTGGGCCGTCGACGCCTACGTCGTCGTCTTCGCCGGACTCCTCATACCCGCAGGTGCATTCGGTGACCGGTTGGGCCGTCGCGCCGCACTGTTGACGGGCCTCGCCGTGTTCGCGGCGGGTGCGGCGCTCAGCGGGTTCGCTGCGGACCCGGTCGAGATGATCGCCGGACGTGCCCTCTGCGGCGCCGGCGCCGCCCTGATCACCCCGGCCACCATGTCTCTGATCGTGCACCTGGCCACGCCCGGACACCGCCCGCACGCCCTGGCCGCCTGGACGCTGGCCATGGGGCTCGGCGGGTTCCTGGGCAACCTGTGCGGCGGACTGGTGGGACAGTTCCTCAGCTGGCGCGCGCTGTTCTGGGGCATGGTCCCGCTCGCTGCGCTGCTGGCCCTCGCGGTGCTGCGCACCACCTCGCCGACACCGCGCCGTCCCGAGACCCCGCTCGATCCGGTCGGCTCGCTCCTGCTCACCGGTTCCCTGGTCGCGGTCGTCTTCGGCCTGATCGAGGGACCTGAGCACCACTGGGCGGCCGGTGCCGAGCTGCCGGCCTTCGGTTCCGGAGCGGTGCTGCTGGCCCTGTACACCTGGCATGCCCTGCGTGCCGAGCACCCGCTTTTCGACCCGCGGCTCCTGACCGCGCGCCGGTTGCGCGCCGGCGCCCTCGGCATGGCCCTGTCCTTCTTCGGCCTCTTCGCCCTCTTCTACGTCAACGGCCAGTACCTGCAGTACGCCAAGAGGTTCCCGGTCGGGCTCACGGGCGTGGCGCTGGTCCCACTGACGGTCGGTATGTCCCTGATGCCCCGTCTCGCCTCCCGGTTGACGGTCCGGCGCGGCCCCCGACTCCCCGCCACGGTCGGCCTGGTGATGATCGGGGTGGCGCTGCTGCTGCTCTCCACCGTGCGGGCCACCACTCCCTACCCCCTTTACGCCGGCTGCCTGCTGGTCCTCTCGGCGGGTGCCGGGCTGTGCGCGCCGCCGTTGACCATCACCGTCATGTCCCAGGTCCCGTCCCACCAGGCGGGTCTGGGCTCCGGCCTCAACACTGCGGCCCGGGAGGTGGGGGCGGCCCTCGGGGTGGCGGCCGTAGGTACGGTCCTGGCCGGTCGGACACACGGGGTCCCGCACACCGCGGCGCAGGTGGCGGACTTCACCGGCGCGATGGGCGAGGGGCTGCGCACCGTCGCCTGCGTCGTCCTGGCCGTCACCGTGGCCGTGGCCGTGGGTCTGCGCGGCTCGGCCCCGGAACGCACGGTGGGGCCCGCCGACCCCTCTGCCGCGTCCGGGGACCTCGCACGTCGGCGCACCCCTGCCTGAGGGGGACCTGCGGTGAGGCCGGGAAGCAGGGGCCGGGACCCGTGACTGGCGGGGTCGGGCTCTGCCACCCCGGCAGTCGTGTCGGACGTCGCCGGGTAAGAGGACCCACCCGCCGCTTCCTGAACCTCACGGGCCGTCAGGAGTACGCCCGTGCAGGACAGGACTCGGTGACCCGTGGCTCACGACGACAGGCCCAATGGATCTACAATCCTGTAGAACCAATGCGCTCCCCCGCGCACTGGGTCAGCCGGTTCCACCACGAGGTGACAGCTCACCCGGCAGCGCGCGCTGCCCGTGCTGGTGCGTGCGGCGCCGGTGTTGCTGCTTTCCTCACCCGTTCCGAGGAGTGGTGCTGGTGAACGGCGAGTCTCCGCCGTACTGCGAGGTCAAGTCGGTCCCCGTGCACCGCCCCGTTCCCGGGCGGGGGTGCGACCATCCGGCGGGGGACGGGAATGATCACTTGACTGGTTACGGAGGTAGTTCATGAGTGTGGCCCTGACCCGGGGCGCCAACCACTCCCTGACCCGGCAGTCCCCCGGTCTGAGCACCGTGCGGGTGGGGCTGGCCTGGCAGGGCGACGGCGTGGAGCTGGATGCGAGCGCCCTCGTCTGTGACGACCGGGGGTCGGTGCTCTCCGAGCGCCACTTCGTGTTCTACAACAATCCCGCCAGCCCGGAAGGGGCCGTGCGGCACCTGGGTCGGCTGAGCTCCGGGCCCGACAACGAGCAGCTGTCGGTGGACCTGGAGTCGATGCCCCCGAGCGCGGTGAAGGTCGTCTTCGCCGCGTCGCTCAGCCCCACCGCTCCCCCGGGCCGGGACTTCACCCAGGTCCGCGGTGCCTCCATCCGCGTCCTGGACGACGAGTCCGGTGCGGAGTTGGTGCGTTACGACCTGTCGGAGCGGGCAGCCGGCCAGTCCGCGGTCCTGTTCGGCGAGATCTACCGGCGCGAGGCCGAGTGGAAGTTCCGCGCCGTCGGCCAGGGGTACGCCACCGGCCTGGCCGGCATCGCAGGCGACTTCGGCATCGAGGTGGCCGAACCCGGGCCGAGCCCGCAGCCGGAGCCGACAGACCTCGTCGACTCGCAGTCCGCCCCGGTCCGAGGTCCGGGCCCTGCCGTGCCACCGGAGCCGTTCCCCGCTCCGCCGCCTCCCGCCATGTCCTTCTCCACCGCCCCCGCGTCCTTCCCCATGACAGAAAGCGCGAACATGATCTGTTTCTTCGACCCCGGTCACGGCCCCGCCACCCAGCAGGTCAGCTGGGCGCCGCAGTGGGGCGTACCACGTCCCGTCGAGGTCTGCGGCGCCTGCGCCCAGCGCGTCCAGACCACCGCCCCGCCGTTCTACACCCCGCCCCAGCAGGGGTACCCGCAGCCCGGCTACGCCCAGGGCGGTTATCCGCAGGGGGGCTACCCGCCCAGCGGCCAGCCCTACGGTGGCTACCCGGAGCAGCACGGCTACCACGACCGTCACGACCACCACGCGGAGCACGGCGGGCAGGGTCGCCGCTTCGGTGCGGGTGCGCTCATCGGCGCCGGTGCGGCAGGGCTCGTCGGCGGCGCCCTGCTGAACGAGGCGTTCGACGACGACGAGCCCGAGGTGGTGGTCAACAACTTCTACGAGGATGAGTGAGCACTCCGGCACGAGGTGGTGCTGCACGAAGGCGTGACGGCGAGGGGGCCACGACCGCATCGGGTCGTGGCCCCCTTCACGCGGGAGGCGCGCCCGGGGTTCCGGACGGCGCCTGCGGCCTCGTCAGGTACTCGAACCGAGCCTCTCGCGGAAGGCCCAGTTGAGCTTCGGCTCCATGACCGGCCGGAAGAGACGCTGTACGGGTGGGGTGCACAGCGTGGTGACGAGGGCTGCTGCCAGGAGGGTGACGGCGAGCATGCCCCAGGCGGTGTGGAGCCAGGGAGCCCCGTACCAGTCCCAGAAGCGGGAGCCCTGCACGACGAAGCCGTGCAGCAGGTAGCCGTAGAGGGTGCCGGCCCCGAGCGCGGTGCACCACATGCGCCGCCCCGGGACCCAGGCCAGGAAGCAGGCCACCAGCACCAGCGAGCAGCCGAACGTGGCCAGGGTCATCACCGGTCCGGTCCACCAGGGGGCCCCGAGTTCCTGGGCCGCGTCGCGGTGATCGAACCAGGAGGAGTTCATCCTGGGGGCGGCCCAGTAGGCCACTGCGACCGCCGCGGCGAGCACGGGCAGGGACAGCAGGCGTGCGCGCCGGTTGCGCAGGCGGTGGAAGTGCTCGGGCCTGAGGTTGAGCCCGAGCACGAAGTAGGGGAGGAACTGCAGAAGACGCTGCATGTCCAGGTCGTTGCCGATGTCGGGCGAGGTGGTGGCGAGCGCGG
>NZ_JBHWGP010000048.1:0-36953 GCF_042733155.1 Streptomyces sp. NPDC059740
GCGTCCGCCCGCCGGGGCCGGGGGCCCGCGCCGGGCGCCGCCCGCGCCGTGTCGGTGAAGAAGGACGCAGCCGGGCGCTCGCCCTTCTCCACGGCCCGCACGGCCGCGGCGAGCGCCTCCCTGGTGGCGGCCGTCCCCCCGGCCGTCCCCTGCCCGCCGCCCGGCTCCGCCGCGGGCCGGCCGGGGGGCACGGGCGGCGACGCGACCGCCTCGGGCGCCGCGCCGTCCTGCGCTGCTCCCGGCCCGGTACCCGGTTCGGGCTCGGGGTGGCCGGCGGGGCGGTCGGTGCTCACAGCGTGCTCCAGTCGTGGTCGGGGTAGTGGTGCACCGGGGCCGACACGTCGTCCAGCGCCCGGCGGATCTCGTCAGGAAGGGTAAGGGCCTCCACTGACAGCGAGGCCCTCAGCTGCTCGGCGGTGCGGGCGCCGACCACCGGGGCGGCCACCCCGGGGCGGTCCCGCACCCACGCCAGGGCGACCTGGAGGGGTGTCGCCGCCAGGCCGTCCGCCGCCGTCCGCACCGCGTCGACGATGCGGCTCGCCGTCTCGTCCAGGTAGGGCGCCACGAACGGTCCGAGCTGCTCGGAGGCGCCCCGGGAGTCGCCGGGCGTGCCGTCCCGGTACTTGCCGGTGAGCACCCCGCGGCCCAGGGGCGAGGAGGGCAGCAGACCGACGCCCAGGTCCAGTGCGGCCGGCAGCACCTCGCGCTCCACACCGCGCTGCAGGAGGGAGTACTCCATCTGGGTCCCGGCCAGCGGGGTGCGCCCGGTACCCCCTGCCGACTGCCAGGTGGCGGCCTTCGCGAGCTGCCACCCGGAGAACCCGGAGACGCCGACGTAGCGCGCCCGCCCGCTGGCCACCGCGATGTCCAGGGCCTGCAGGGACTCCTCCAGCGGGGTGGCCGGGTCGAAGGCGTGCACCTGCCAGAGGTCCACGTGGTCGGTGCCCAGCCGCTCCAGGGAGGCGTCGAGGGCGGCCAGCAGGTGGCCGCGGGAGGCGTCGACGCGGCGGTCGGCCGCCAGGACGCTGCCGGCCTTCGTGGAGATCACGAGGTCGGCGCGCGGCACCAGGCCGTCCAGCAGCCGCCCCAGCAGGTACTCGGCGCTGCCGTCCGCGTAGACGTCGGCGGTGTCCACCAGCGTGCCGCCCGCCTCCCAGAAGGCCTTCAACTGGTCGGCGGCGCCGCGTTCGTCGGTGTCCCGCGCCCAGGTGAGGGTGCCGAGCCCGAGGCGGGACACGCGCAGGCCCGTACGGCCCAGGTGCCTTTGCTCCATGGGCCTGACACTACTGGCCGCACGTCCTCGTCAGGGGGCCTGTGGACAACGCGCCCCTGACACCCGTCCACCGGCACGTTAGAGTCCGCGGAACAGCGACGTTACTGATCGGTAGGGAGCGGTATATGAAGCTCGGCATCAACCTCGGCTACTGGGGAGCCGGGATGGACGGGGACAACCTGGCGGTGGCGCAGGAGGCCGACCGCCTCGGCTACGCCGTCTGCTGGGCCGCCGAGGCCTACGGTTCGGACGCCCCCACCGTGCTGTCCTGGGTGGCCGCGCAGACCGAGCGGATCGACGTGGGCTCGGCCATCCTCCAGATCCCGGCGCGTACCCCGGCGATGACGGCGATGACCGCCGCGACCCTGGACAGCCTCTCCGGCGGCCGGTTCCGCCTGGGCATCGGTGTCTCGGGCCCGCAGGTCTCCGAGGGCTGGTACGGCGTCAAGTTCGACAAGCCGCTCGCCCGCACCCGCGAGTACGTGGAGATCGTGCGGCGCGCCATGAGCCGGGAGCGCCTGAGCTACCAGGGTGAGCACTGGACGCTGCCGCTGCCCGACGGCCCCGGCAAGCCCCTCAAGCTCACCGTCCACCCGGAGCGCGAGCACATCCCCACCTACATCGCGGCGATCGGCCCGAAGAACCTGGAGCAGACCGGCGAGATCGCCGACGGCGCCCTGCTGATCTTCCCCTCCGCCGAGCACCTGGCGGAGACGGCCATCGCCCCGCTGCGGGCGGGCCGGGAGAAGGCGGGCCTGACCATGGAGGGCTTCGACGTCTGCCCGACCGTGCCGCTGGCGCTGGGCGCGGACGCGGACGTGGCCTCCCTGGCCGACACCTTCCGCCCCTACACGGCCCTGTACGTCGGCGGCATGGGAAGCCGGAAGCAGAACTTCTACAACCGCCTGGCGTGCCGCATGGGCTACGAGAAGGAGGCCGCCGAGGTCCAGGACAAGTACCTGGCGGGGGACAAGGCGGGGGCCGCCGCCGCGGTGCCCCACCAGCTCATCGACTCCACCACCCTGCTGGGCTCCGTGGAGCGCATCGCCGAACGGATGACGGCCTACGCGGAGGCGGGCGTCACCACCCTCACCCTCGCGCCGTCCGGGTTCACCCTGGAGGAGCGGGTGGCCTCGCTGCGCGCCGGGGTCCAGGCCCTGGAGCACGCCGGGCTGGCCTGACCGCCCGGCCCGGCAGGGCCCGCACACCGCCGGGGCGACCAACGGGCCCGGGACGGCGACGTCCCGGGCCCGCAGCGAGAACCACGGCCGCAGTGGGGGCTCGGGGCGACCTCGCCACGACCGTCACCGTGACAACGCGGTCGCCCGGGCCCGGTTACGGGCCGCCGCCCGCACTCACCCCCACCCGCGGGCCCCCGGCTCGCGGGCCCCGCGTCCGGCGGGACCGCCGGACGGGTGACCCCACGGCCTGTCGCTGTTGCACCCCCCGCCGCGGGCGCACTTCACTGGCTCCCTGCGCGTGGTGGCCGTCCTGCACGGAGGTGGCGTTCGGATGCTCTCAGCCAAGAGCCTGTTCCAGGAGATCCTCGACGACGACGAGGCGTACCGCCTGTTCTGTTCCATCGCCGCGAGCGGCGAGGCGCAGGGTGGCTGGGAGAACGGCCGCATCGCCGCACTGCTGCCGCCCTCGCTGGCGCACCTGGCCCCCAAGGTGGCGCGCCACGGCGCCGACGAGGACAAGCACGGCCGCATCTTCCAGGCGCTGCTGCGCCGCCGCCGGCTGGAGCCGGTGCCGGTGCCCCGGGCCACCGACTACACCGTGCTGCTGGAGGCGCGCGGCATCGGCCTGGCCCACGAGAAGCTGCGGCGCGAGGAGCAGCTGACCGAGCGGGACGTCGTCACCTACCTCGCCCACAGCCGCGTCACGGAGCAGCGCGCCTCGGACCAGATGCGCCTGCTGCTGCGCCACTTCGGCGACCACCCGGAGATCGGCCGGGCGGTCTCGATGATCTCCCGCGACGAGGACAACCACCTCGCCTACTGCCACGAGGAACTGCTCCGGCTCGCCGGCGCCGGCCACGACGCCTGGATCAGCCGCACGCTGCGCACCTGCGCGCTGGCCGAGATCCGCGTCTACCGCGACGTGAGCATCTCCGTCATGGCGCACATGGGCCGCCTCCTGGGCTGGTCCCCCGCCAGGATGCGGGTGCTGACCGCCGGCATCCACGCCGTCCACGTCTGGGAGCGCCTGGGCGGCTGGCGCCGGCTGGTGACGCTGCGCACGCCCGAGCGGCTGGACGCCCTGGGCGGTCCCGCCCCCACCGCCGCCGAGTACGCCTGAGCCACGCGGCCCGGGCGGGGATATTGCAAGGACCCCTCAGAGCCAGCCGCGGCGCTTGAACCCCCGGAACAGCAACCACTCCAGGACGGCCATCAGCAGCAGCACGGCCGGATAGCCGTAGGTCCAGCTCAGTTCCGGCATGTGCTGGAAGTTCATGCCGTAGATGCCGGCGATCAGCGTCGGCACCGCGGCGAGCGCCGCCCAGGACGAGATCTTGCGCATGTCGTCGTTCTGCCGGACACCCATCTGGGCCAGGTGGGCGGAGAGGACGTCCGACAGCAGCCGGTCCAGCCCCTCGACCGAGTCGTTGGCGCGCGAGAGGTGGTCGGAGACGTCGCGGAAGAAGGGCCGGGACTGCTCGTGGACGAACGGGACGCCGGCGCCCTGGAGCCGGGTCATCGGCTCGGCCAGCGGTCCGGTCGCCCGGCGGAACTCCATCACCTGGCGCTTGAAGCCGTAGATCCGCTCCGCGGTGCCGGTGCCGCTGCCCGGCGGGGCGAAGACCTCGGCCTCCAGCTCCTCCAGGTCCACCTGGAGCTCGGCCGCCACGTCGATGTAGTGGTCCACCACCGCGTCGCAGACCGCGTACAGCACGGCGGTGGGGCCCTGCCGCAGCACCTCCCGGTCGTGCTCCATGCGGTCGCGGACGCTCCCCAGCGGACTGTGGCTGCCGTGCCGCACCGTCAGCACGAAGGAGTCACCGACGAAGAGCATCAGCTCCTCGGTGGTGATGGTGTCCTTGTCGTGGTCGTACACCACGGGCTTGAGCACCATGAACAGCGAGTCGTCGTACACCTCCAGCTTGGGCCGCTGGTGGGCCTTGAGGGCGTCCTCCACCGCCAGCTCGTGGAGTCCGAAGACCCTGCTGAACTCGTCGAACTGCTCCGCGGTCGGCTCCAGCACGCCGAGCCAGAGGAAGGTGTCCTCGTCCTCGCGGGCCCGGGCCAGGGCGGCGTCGAGGTCCTTCGGCCCCTCGGTGCGGCGCCCGCCGCGGTAGAGGGCGCAGTCGACGATCACAGACGGCATGTCCCCTGCATACCCCCCCTCCGGTGCGCCACTCCCACCGGAGGCCGTCAGGGTGGCCGGCCCGCGTGGTGACGGCGACCGGGGGCGCGGACGTAGGCTGACGGACATGCCCACGCTCATCCTGGTGCGGCACGGCCGCTCCACCGCCAACAACTCAGGGGTGCTCGCCGGACGCACCCCCGGCGTCGCCCTGGACGGACGCGGCGAGGCCCAGGCCGCCGCGCTGCCGGACCGGCTGGCGGCCCTGCCCCTGGCCGCGGCGGTCTCCAGCCCCCTCCAGCGCTGCCAGGAGACCCTGGCCCCCCTGCTGGCGGCCCGGCCCACGCTGCCCCGCCATGTCGAGGAGCGGCTCTCGGAGTGCGACTACGGTGACTGGTCCGGTCGCAAGCTCGCCGAGCTCATGGACGAACCGCTGATGGAGGTCGTCCAGCGGCACCCCTCCGCGGCGGCCTTCCCCGGTGGCGAGTCGATGCGGAACATGCAGCACCGCGCCGTCGAGGCCGTCCGCGACTGGAACGAGCGGATCGCGCAGGAACACGGCCCGGAGGCCTTCTACCTCGCCTGCTCCCACGGCGACATCATCAAGTCGCTGGTCGCCGACGCCCTCGGGCTCCACCTCGACAACTTCCAGCGGATCTCGGTGGAGCCCTGCTCGGTGACCGTGATCCGCTACACCCGGCTCAGTCCCTACCTCGTCCGCCTGGGCGAGACCGGCGACCTGTCCGCGCTCGCCCCCACCGGGGACGGCGACGCGGCGGCCGCGGGACGGGATGCCGCCGTGGGCGGTGGCGTGGGAGGACCGTGATCAGCCAGCACAGTAGGGTGGTGCGACGGCGCCACCTCTGACGCCGGCCGCGGTCCCACCGCCGCCCCCACATCCGCTGTCGAGCAAACGGAGCAGGACGTTGTCCCGTCAGGTGTTCTTCTACGACACTCCGGACCGCTTCGTGGCCGGTACGGTCGGGTTGCCTGGCCGTCGTAGCTTCTACCTCCAGGTCACCTCCGCGGGCCGCACCACCAGCGTCGCCCTGGAGAAGACGCAGGTCGCCGCGCTCGCCGAGCGGATGGACGAACTGCTGGACGAGGTCGTGCGCCGCAGCGGCGGCAACGCCTCCGTCCCCGCCGTCGCCCCCGCCGAACTGGCCGACACCGCACCGCTGGAGTCGCCCGTCGAGGAGGAGTTCCGGGTGGGCACCATGGCGCTCGCCTGGGACGGCGACGACGAGCGGATGATCGTCGAGGCACAGGCCCTGGTGGAGCTGGAGGCCGAGAGCGACGAGGACCTCGCCGAGGCCGAGGAGCGGCTCCTCCAGGACGACGAGAACGGCCCGCCCATGCTGCGGGTGCGGTTGACGGGGATGATGGCGCGCGCCTTCGCCAAACGGGCGCTGGAGGTCGTCAACGCCGGCCGCCCGCCGTGCCCGCTGTGCAGCCTGCCGCTCGACCCGGAAGGACACGTATGCCCGCGCCAGAACGGATACCGACGCGACGCCTGACCTCGCCGGACCCGTCCGCGGTGGAGACCGGCGGCGCCTGCGTACCACCCGGCGAGGCCGCGCCGACGGCTGAGGGGCTCCTGACGGACGGGGAGCTGGTGGTGCGCGGTCAGATCCGTGAGGCGTCCAACGCCGTGCTGTACTGCACCGTCACCGCGGAGAGCACCTCCCGCGCCTGCGTCTACAAGCCGGTGGCGGGGGAGCGGCCGCTGTGGGACTTCCCCGACGGCACGCTGGCGCAGCGTGAGGTGGCCGCCTTCGAGGTCTCCCGCGCCACCGGCTGGGACCTGGTCCCCGCCACGGTCCTGCGGGACGGTCCGTTCGGCCCCGGCATGGTGCAGGAGTGGATCGAGCTGGGCCAGACGGTGGTGGAGGACCCCGAGGAGCCTCCGGCAGACGCAGACGCAGACGCAGACGCAGACGCAGACGCGGACGCGGACACGGACGCTGAGGGGGTCGCGGACGGCCCGGCTGAGGACTGTGCCGCGCCGGACGGGGGCGCTGCCGCGCCGGACCTGGCCGGGGCGGGCCGCGACGACGAGGACGAGGACGAGGAGGACCTGGCGGACGTCCTCGACCTCGGGCTGGGGCCGCTGCTCGCGGTGGTCGAGGCGGAGACGCCCGGGCCGGGCTGGAAGGCCATCGGGCTGGTCGAGGTCGGGGAGGGCCGCACCGCGCTCCTCGTCCACGCCGACGACGAGCGGCTGCGCCGGCTCGCCGTCCTCGACGCCGTGATCAACAACGGCGACCGCAAGGGCGGCCACCTGCTGCCCACGCCGGAGGGCCGGCTGTACGCCATCGACCACGGTGTGACCTTCCACGCCGAGAACAAGCTCCGCACCCTGCTGTGGGGCTGGGCGGGGGAGCCGCTGACCGAGGAGGCGAAGACCACCCTCGCCCGGCTGGCGCGGGAGCTGAACTCGGGGGAGCCCCTCGCGGAGCGGCTCGCGAAGCTCATCACCCCCGCCGAGCTCGACGCGCTGCGCGAACGGGTGGCGGCGCTGCTCCGCACCGGCCTGCACCCCCTGCCGAGCGGGGACTGGCCCGCCATCCCCTGGCCGCCGATGTGAGACCCGCTGCCCGGGTGACGGCCCTGCCGCCGACCCGGGCAGGCGCTTCGTACACACGGCGCCGCTGCGCGCAAGAGTGCCTTTCCGGTCGAGCCGGTCCCGCGAACCCGCCTGCGGTTCGATGTCCGAACCCGCTGCCGGTTAGGCTCATGCCATGCATGCATGGCCCGCTTCTGAGGTCCCCGCCCTGCCTGGCCAGGGCCGCGACCTACGGATCCACGACACCGCGACCGGGGGACTCCTCACCCTGGCCCCCGGCCCCGTCGCCCGCGTCTACGTCTGCGGGATCACCCCGTACGACGCCACCCACATGGGGCACGCGGCGACCTACAACGCGTTCGACCTCGTCCAGCGCGTGTGGCTCGACACGAAGCGCCAGGTGCAGTACGTGCAGAACGTCACGGACGTCGACGATCCGCTGCTGGAGCGCGCCATCCGGGACGGCGAGGACTGGACGGCGCTCGCCGAGCGGGAGACCGCGCTCTTCCGCGAGGACATGACCGCTCTGCGGATGCTGCCGCCCGCCCACTACGTCGGCGCCGTCGAGGCCATACCGCGGATCGTGCCGCTGGTCGAGCGCCTGCGGGACCTGGGCGCCACCTACGAGATCGACGGCGACCACTACTTCTCCGTCGAGGCCGACCCGCACTTCGGCGAGGTCTCCGGGCTCGACGCCGAGGCGATGCGTCTCCTCTCGGCCGAGCGCGGCGGCGACCCGGAGCGCCCCGGCAAGAAGAACCCCGTCGACCCGATGCTGTGGATGGCCGCCCGCGAGGGCGAGCCTAGCTGGGACGGCGGTTCCCTGGGGCAGGGCCGTCCGGGCTGGCACATCGAGTGCGTCGCCATCGCCCTGGAGCACCTGGGCATGGGCTTCGACGTCCAGGGCGGCGGCAGCGACCTCGCCTTCCCGCACCACGAGATGGGCGCCTCCCACGCCCAGGTGGCGACCGGTGAGCACCCCTTCGCCCGGGCCTACGTCCACGCCGGCATGGTGGCCCTGGACGGCGAGAAGATGTCGAAGTCCAAGGGCAACCTGGTCTTCGTCTCGCGGCTGCGGCGGGACGGTGTCGACCCGGCCGCGATCCGGTTGGCCCTGCTCGCCCACCACTACCGCGCGGACTGGGAGTGGACCGACCAGACCCTGCCGGAGGCCGAGGCGCGCCTGGGCCGCTGGCGCTCGGCGGTCTCCCGACCCGACGGCCCCGCGGCGGACGGCCTGCTCACCGAGATCCGCGAGGCGCTCGCCGAGGACCTGGACTCCCCTGCCGCGCTCGCCGCGGTGGACCGCTGGGCGGAGCGCCAGGAAGTCGAGGGCGGCACCGACACCGGGGCGCCCGGCCTGGTGTCCCGGGCGGTCGACGCGCTGCTGGGCGTGGCGCTCTGACCAGCGCGTGACCAGCGCATGACCGGCGAAGGGGCGGGCCCGTGGGCCCGCCCCTTCGCGGTGGCGGCCGCTCCCGTCGCGTCGGAAGAGTCCAGAACACCGACCGGTTAGTCCATGGTCGTGTACGTGACAATGCCGCTAGACGTGACGCATGAGAACACCACGAGGACTCAGAGTGGCTCTCGCGGGCGCGCTGCTGGGCCTGGCGGCCGCGGTGACCGGCCCGGCCGGGCCGGTACAGGCCGCCGCGCCGGGCGCCACCGCGCACACCGTCGGCGACGTCACCGGGTTCGAGGCGGAGAACGGCGCGGTCTACGCGCTGCGCGCCGGTGACGCCGCGGCCCGGGTCAGCTTCGTCACCGCCGACACCTTCCGCATCGAACTCGCCCCCGACGGGACCTTCACCGACCCCACCGGCGACGACATCGTCCTGCCGCAGGGCAGGCCGCCGGCCACCCACTGGCGCGAGCGGGGTGACGCCTACGAGATGAGCACCTCGAAGGTGACCCTGCGCGCCTACAAGGCCCCCCTCCGCTTCGAACTGCGCCGCCACGACGGGACGCTGCTGTGGTCCGAGACCAAGGGCCTGACCTGGGACGGCACGCAGACCACCCAGACCCTCGGCCGCGGCGCCCACGAGCAGTTCTACGGCGCCGGCGAGCAGAACGGCAGCGGCAACACCTCGCAGCGCGGCAGGACGCTCGAAGTCGGCGTCGACTACGACTGGGACGAGGGCGGCCACCCCAACTCGGTGCCGTTCTACCTCTCCTCGGGCGGCTACGGCGTCTACCGCAACACCTACGCGCCCGGCACCTACTCCTTCGGCGACCCGGTGACCACCTCCGAGAAGGAACAGCGCTTCGACGCCTACTACTTCGCCGGCGACTCCGCCAAGGACGTCATCGGCGAGTACACCGCGCTCACCGGCAAGCCCTTCCTGCCGCCGGTCTACGGCCTGGAGACCGGCGACTCCGACTGCTACCTCCACAACGCCAACCGGGGCGAACGCCACACCCTGGACGCGCTGAAGGTCGCCGACGAGTACCGCGAGCACGACATGCCGAACGGCTGGATGCTCGTCAACGACGGCTACGGCTGCGGCTACGAGGACCTCGCGAAGGCCGGCGACGGCCTGGCGCAGCGGGACATGAAGATGGGTCTGTGGACCGAGGACGGCCTGGACGAGCTGGCCGACCAGGTCAAGGCCGGGCAGCGGGTGGCCAAACTGGACGTGGCCTGGGTCGGCGACGGCTACAAGTTCGCCCTCGACGGCTGCAAGCAGGCCTACCGGGGCATCGAGGACAACAGCGACGCCCGGGGCTTCACCTGGGCGCCCGAGAGCTGGGCCGGCGCGCAGCGCTGCGGGGTGCAGTGGTCCGGCGACCAGAGCGGCTCCTGGGACTACGTGCGGTGGCAGATCCCCACCTACGCCGGCGCCACCATGTCGGGCCTGGCCTACACCACCGGTGACATCGACGGCATCTTCGGCGGCAGCCCCAAGACCTACGTGCGCGACCTGGAGTGGAAGTCCTTCCTGCCGGCCGTGATGACGATGGACGGCTGGGCCGACAGCGACAAGCAGCCCTTCCGGTACGGCGAGCCGTACACCTCGATCAACCGCAAATACCTCAAGCTCAAGGAGTCGCTGCTGCCGTACATGTACACCTACGCCGAGCAGGCCCACCGCACCGGTGTCGGCGCGGTACGGCCCCTGGCGCTGGAGTACCCCGAGGACCCGGTGGCGGCCTCCGACGCGGCGAAGTACGAGTTCCTCACTGGCGAGGACTTCCTCGTCGCCCCCGTCTACCAGGACAGCGACACCCGCGACGGCATCTACCTGCCGAAGGGCACCTGGACCGACTACTGGAGCGGACGCACCTACCAGGGGCCGACCACCGTGGACGGCTACCGGGCGCCGCTGGACACCCTGCCGCTGTTCGTCAAGGGCGGTGCGACCGTCCCGATGTGGCCCGGCATCACCTCCTACCGCGACCGCGGCCCCGACTCGCCGCTGGCCTGGGACGTCTACCCGCAGGGCGACTCCTCCTTCACGCTCTACGAGGACGACGGCGTGACCCGCGCACACCGCGACGGGTCCTCGGCCCGCCAGAAGGTCACCGTGCGGGCCCCGCGCTCGGGCGCCGGTGACGTGCGGATCGACGTGGGCGCCTCCGTCGGGCACTTCGTGGGCAAGCAGGCCCGGCGCCCCTACGAGTTCACCGTCCACACCCAGGACGCGCCCCGCACGGTCGGCCTCACCGGCGGCCACCTGCGGCACCTGGCGACCGAGGCGGCCTTCGACGCCGCACGCGAGGGCTGGTGGTACGACGCGGGTGACCGGGGCGGCGTGGTGCACGTGAAGACCGCGGACCGCCCCACCGACCGGCCCTTCTCGCTGCTCCTGCACGGCGCCGCCGCGGTGGGCGGCCGGCACCCCGGCGCGGCGGTGACCGTCGGCGCGCCCTCCGGCCAGGAGACGGCCCGCGGCCAGGCCACCCCGGTGGCGCTGTCCGTCGCGGGAGGGACCCGGGACGCCACCGGGGTCACGCTGGACCTCACGGCCCCCGCGGACTGGAAGGTCTCGGCGCCGGCCCGCCTCGGCCGGATCGCCGCCGGAGCAACGGCGCGCACACACCTGGACCTGACGGCCCCGAAGGACGCCGACCCCGCCGACCCGGTCACCGTGACGGCCACGGTGCGCTACAGGTCGGCAGGGGCCGCGCGCACCACCACCCAGCGGTTCGAGACGCGCGTGGTCCCCGCCGCGCCCACCGCCGACACCCCCGCCTCCGACATGGAGTGGCTCACCGCCAAGGGCGGTTACGGTCCGGTGGAGCGCGACACCAGCAACGGGGAGTCGGCCGCCGGTGACGGACACCCGATCACCCTGGCCGGGAAGACCTACGCCAAGGGCATCGGCGCCCACGCCGACAGCGACGTCGAGGTCTACACCGGTGGGGCCTGCCGGTCCTTCACCGCGGACGTGGGCATCGACGACGAGATCGACGGCTACGGCAAGGTCGCCTTCTCGCTGGAGGCGGACGGGCGGACCCTGTGGACCTCCCCCGAGGTCACCGGCGCCTCCGCCCCCGTCGCGGTGGACGTGCCGCTGGCCGGCGCCCGCCACGTCCATCTGAAGATCACCGACACCGACGGCAGCAGGAGCGGCGACCACGGCGACTGGGCCGACCCCGTCTTCCACTGCTCCGCGTAGGCGGCCGGCCGCACCGCCCCGGGGGCCCGGCCGGCGCCGGTGGGAGGTGCAGGACCAAGGGCCCGGGTGCCGTCCGTGGCGGCGGCAGCCGGGCCCTGCAAGGTCTTGCGGGATGCGGAGGCGGCTTTCAGTCCTCGTGCGGGTGTTCCGTGCCGTCCTCGCGGTCGCCGCCGTGGTCCGGCGCCTCCCGGTCCGGGCGGGAGGGGCGCTGCCGCCGGCCCGCGCCGTGCGCGCCGGGGTCGTCGCCCGACCCGTCCGCGGTGTCCTCCCCGGGGTCGGCGGCCTCGTCCTGTCCGGGGACGGCGGGGCGGTCCGTGGTGGTGGCCGAGGCCCCGGGAGCCGCGGCCGGACCGCCGGACTCCGCGGCGTGCCCGCCGGGACCGGGCTGGCCGTCCCGCCGGCGCAGATAGCGCTCGAACTCGCGCGCGATGGCCTCGCCGGAGGCCTCCGGCAGCTCCGCGGTGTCGCGGGCCTCCTCCAGGGTCTGCACGTACTCGGCGACCTCGCTGTCCTCGGAGGCGAGCTGGTCCACGCCGGTCTGCCAGGCCCGGGCGTCCTCGCCCAGCTCGCCCATCGGCACCCGGATGTCCAGCAGGTCCTCCAGGCGGTTGAGGAGCGCGAGCGTGGCCTTCGGGTTCGGGGGCTGCGAGACGTAGTGCGGCACGGCCGCCCAGAGGCTCACCGCCGGCACGCCGGCATGGGTGCAGGCCTCCTGGAGGACGCCGACGATGCCGGTCGGCCCCTCGTACTTCGTCTCCTCCAGGTCCATGGTCCGGGCCAGGACCGGGTCGGAGGTGACGCCGGTGACCGGCACCGGGCGCGTGTGCGGCGTGTCGCCGAGCAGCGACCCGAGGATCACCAGCATCTCCACACCCAGCTCGTGCGCGATGCCGAGGATCTCGTTGCAGAAGGTCCGCCAGCGCATGCTGGGCTCGATACCGCGCACCAGCACCAGGTCCCGCGGGGAGGCGCCGCCCACCCGCACCACCGACAGCCGGGTGGTGGGCCAGGTGATCTTCCGTACCCCGTCGTCCAGGAACACCGTCGGACGGTTGACCTGGAAGTCGTAGTAGTCCTCGGCGTCCAGCGCCGCGAACACCTCGCCCTTCCACTCCCGGTCCAGGTGCGCGACCGCGGCGGAGGCTGCGTCGCCGGCGTCGTTCCAGCCCTCGAACGCGGCCACCATGACCGGGTCGATCAGCTCGGGAACACCCTCGAGCTCGATCACCCAGCGCCTCCTTCCGGCCGGACCGGTCGCCTCACGACCGCCGGCCCGCTGCTCGCGTTGCCTCTGGCGGCCCTCAGCCGCCCTCCTCGCAGCGGCGGGGCCGCTGTCTTCCGTCCGCACCCGCCCCGGAGGGCGACCGCAGGACACGTCCAGGCCCAGCCTACGGCGTCCCAGGGGCCCCACCGCATCCCCCGTGCACAAGGAGGTGGTGATACATCCGACCTGTCACCCCCTGCGGTGAGTGACGGTGAGCGGTCCGCTGCGGGACGCCCGCGAAGCCCCCTTGAGCCGATGCGGAAGAAATCGACGACGACGTATGGACTCCGCGAAGCGGGCCCGGCTATACATCGGATGTCCGCGAAAGATCCGATGTTCTTCGTCGTGGCGAGACGGCGACATCGGCCCCAGCCGGTACGTCCCCGGGAGCGCGCATGGCCACCACCGACACCGTCACCGCGCTGGAGGTCCACGACGTACGCTTCCCCACCTCGCGGCAGCTCGACGGGTCCGACGCCATGAACCCCGACCCCGACTACTCGGCCGCCTACGTGGTCCTGCACACCGGCAGCGGGGACGCCGGTCACGGCTTCTGCTTCACCATCGGGCGCGGCAACGACGTCATGGCCGCCGCCATCGGCTCCCTCACCCCGCACGTCGTCGGCCGCCCGGCCCCCGCCACGGCAGCCGACCTCGCCGCCCTCCACCACGACCTCACGCACGACTCGCAGCTGCGCTGGCTCGGGCCCGAGAAGGGCGTCTCCCACATGGCTGCCGGCGCCGTCGTCAACGCCGCCTGGGACCTGGCGGCCACCCGGGCCGGGCTGCCGGTGTGGGAGTTCCTCGCCTCGATGACCAGCGAGGAACTGCTCTCCCTCGTCGACTTCCGCTACCTCTCCGACGCCCTGACGCCGCAGGAGGCACTGGCGCTGCTGCGCGCCGCCGAACCCGGCCGCGCCGAGCGGGCCGAACGGCTGCGGGCCGAGGGCTACCCGGCCTACACCACCACGCCCGGCTGGCTCGGCTACGACGACGCCAAACTGGCCCGGCTCTCCCGGGAGGCCGTCGCCGAGGGCTTCGACCAGATCAAGCTGAAGGTGGGCGCCGACCTGGACGACGACGTGCGCCGCCTGCGGATCGCCCGCGAGAGCGTCGGCCCCCGGGTGCGCATCGCCGTCGACGCCAACCAGCGCTGGGACGTCGCCGAGGCGGTCCGCTGGATGACCGCCCTCGCGCCCTTCGACCCGTACTGGATCGAGGAGCCCACCAGCCCCGACGACGTCCTGGGCCACGCCGCCATCCGCGCCGGCCAGCCCGTCCCCGTCGCCACCGGGGAACACGTCGCCAACCGCGTGGTGTTCAAGCAGCTCCTCCAGGCCGGGGCCGTCGACTTCGTCCAGATCGACGCCGCCCGGGTCGCCGGCGTCAACGAGAACCTCGCCATCCTGCTGCTGGCCGCCAAGTACGGCGTCCCCGTCTGCCCGCACGCCGGCGGCGTCGGCCTGTGCGAACTCGTCCAGCACCTGGCCATGTTCGACTACGTGGCGGTCTCCGGATCCCTGGCGGGCCGCGCCATCGAGTACGTCGACCACCTCCACGAGCACTTCACCGACCCGGTCCGGGTCAGCGACGGCCGCTACCGCGCGCCCCACCGCCCCGGCTTCTCCGCCCGGATGAAGCCCGCCTCCCTCGCCGACCACCGCTACCCCGACGGACCCGTGTGGCGCGCCGCGGCGAGCGGCCCGGCCGCCGACCACCAGCACACCACCGAGAGCGAGAGGCCCGAGCATGAGTAACTCCGACTTCGGCGGCATGGCCGCCCTCGTCACCGGCGGCGCCTCCGGCATCGGCGCCGCCACCGCCGAGCTGCTGATGGCCCGCGGCGCCCGGGTCGCCGTGCTGGACCGCGACCCGTCCGGCGCCCCCGAGGGGGCACTCGCCGTCACGGCCGACGTCACCTCCGACGAGGAGGTGCGCGCCGCCGTGGCGGAGGCCGCCGGCGCCCTCGGCGGCCTGCACACCCTGGTCGGCAACGCCGGCATCGGCGCGATCGGGACCGTCGAGGACAACGACGACGCCGAGTGGCACCACGTCCTGGACGTCAACGTCACCGGGCTGGTGCGCACCGCCCGGGCCGCCCTGCCCCACCTGCGCCGCGCCGCCGCCGACCACCCGGGCAAGGTGTCGATCACCCACACCTGCTCCATAGCGGCCACCGCCGGCCTGCCGCAACGTGCCCTCTACAGCGCCACCAAGGGCGCCGTCCTCTCGCTGACCCTCGCCATGGCCGCCGACCACGTCCGCGAGGGCATCCGCGTCAACTGCGTCAACCCCGGGACCGCCGACACCCCCTGGGTCGGCCGGCTGCTCGACGCGGCCGAGGACCCGGAGGCCGAACGCGCCGCGCTGAACGCCCGCCAGCCGATGGGCCGGCTGGTCTCCGCCGCCGAGGTCGCCGCCGCCATCGTCCACCTCGCCTCACCCGCCGCCGCCTCCACCACCGGCACCGCGCTGGCCGTCGACGGCGGCATGCAGGGCCTGCGGCTGCGGCCCGCCCCCTGACCCGGCGCCCCGCACCGCCCGACCGAGCCCGGCCCACCCACCGGAAGGACCCGCACCATGACACCGCGTACGACGGCCGTGGCGGCCTGCGCCGTGCTGCTGGCCACCGCCGCCCTCACCGGCTGCAACCGAGGTAGCTCCACGCAGGGCGGCGGCAAGGTGGGCATCGACGTGCCGCGGACCGACACCGACTTCTGGAGCTCCTACCAGCAGTACCTGAAGAAGGACCTGGACGCCGGGGCCGTCGACGCACTGCCGGTCTCCAACTCCCAGAACCAGATAGACAAGGTCGTCTCCAACGTCCAGGCCCTCACCGACCAGGGGGCGAAGGCCATCGTGATGGCCCCCCAGGACACCGGCGCCATCTCCTCCGAACTCCAGCGGCTCGCCGAGAAGAAGATCCCCGTCATCAGCGTCGACACCCGCCCCGACAAGGGCAGGGTCTACATGGTCGTCCGCGCCGACAACCGCGCCTACGGCGAGAAGTCCTGCGACTACCTCGGGAAGAAGCTCGGCGGGAAGGGCCGCGTCGCCGAACTCGAGGGCGACCTGTCCTCCATCAACGGACGCGACCGCTCCGAGGCGTTCGGCGCCTGCATGAAGAAGAAGTACCCCGGCATCACCGTCCACGAGCTCACCACCGACTGGAAGGGCGAGGTCGGCTCCGCCAAACTGCAGAGCCTGCTGGCCCAGCACCGCGACATCGACGGGATCTACCTCCAGGCCGGCGGCGTCTTCCTGCAACCCACCCTCGCCCTGCTGGAGCAGAAGAACCTGCTGAAGCCGGCCGGGACCAAGGGCCACATCACCGTCATCTCCAACGACGGCATCCCCGACGAGTTCACCGCCATCCGGGCCGGCAAGATCGACGCCACCCTCTCCCAACCCGCCGACGCCTACGCGAAGTACGCCCTGTACTACGCCCGCCAGGCACTGCGCAAGAAGACCTTCCACCCCGGGCCCACCGACCACGACTCCACCATCGTGAAGATCCCCGGCGGCCTGGAGGACCAGCTCCCCGCCCCCCTGGTCACCAAGGACAACGTCGACGACCCCAAGCTGTGGGCCAACCAGATGGAGAAGGAGAAGTGAGCGGCGCGGACCGCCCCGACGCCGGGCCCTGGGCGGTCCGCGCCGAGGGCGTCGTCAAGCGGTACGGCCCCACCACCGCCCTGGACGGCGCCCACCTGGCCGTCCGCGCCGGCCAGGCGCACGCCCTCGTGGGCCGCAACGGCGCCGGCAAGTCGACCCTGGTCTCCGTCCTCACCGGAATGGAGCGCCCCGAGGCCGGCAGCGTCACCTTCGCCGGGCAGCCCGCGCCCGACTGGGGCGACACCGCCGCCTGGCAGTCCAAGGTCGCCTGCGTCTACCAGAAGTCCATGACCGTCCCCGAGCTCACCGTCGCCGAGAACCTCTACCTCGGCCGCTTCCAGGGCCGCCCCGCCATCCGCTGGCGCGCCCTGCGCGCGCAGGCCGCCGCGCTCCTGGGCGAGTACGGCGTCGCCGTCGACCCCGCCGCCCGCGTCCGCGACCTCACCGTCGAGCAGCGGCAGTTCGTGGAAATCGCCCGCGCCCTGTCCTTCGGTGCCCGGCTCATCATCCTCGACGAGCCCACCGCCCGCCTCGACGCCGCCGGCATCGAGCGGCTCTTCACCAAACTGCGGGCCCTGCGGGAACGCGGCGTCTCACTCCTCTACATCTCCCACCACCTCAAGGAGGTCTACGAGCTGTGCGACACCGTCACCGTCTACCGTGACGCCCGGCACGTCCTGACCGCCCCCGTCGCCGGCCTGTCCAGGGCGGACCTGGTGGACGCCATGACGGGCGAGGGCGAGGCCGGGGCCGCCTCCGTACCCGCCGCCCGGAGGCGGACCACCGCCGGCACACCGGCCGCGGCGGGCGCCGGCGAGGTGGTGCTGCGCACCGAGGACCTCACCGTCCGGGGCCGGTTCGGGCCGCTGTCGCTGACCGTGCGCTCCGGCGAGGTGGTGGGGCTCGCGGGGGCCAGCGCCAGCGGTGTCACCGCCGTGGGGGAGACGCTGGCCGGCCTGCTCGCCCCGGACGCCGGGCGGGTCGAGGTCCGCGGCGCGCGGGTGCGGACCGGCAGCGTGCCGCACGCCCTGGCCGCCGGCATCGGCTACGTGCCCGAGGACCGCCACCACCAGGGGCTGGTCCTCGGCCGCAGCGTCGCCGAGAACGCCACCCTCACTGTCGCCGACCAGCTCGGACCCTGGGGCACCGTGCTGCCCGGCCGCACCCGCGCCTTCGCCCGCCGCGTCATCGACTCCCTGGACATCAAGACCACCGGCCCCGCCCAGCCCGTCTCCGGCCTCTCCGGCGGCAACCAGCAGAAGGTCGTCGTCGCCCGGGCGCTCGCCCGCGACCCGCACGTCCTGGTCGCCACCCGCCCCACCAACGGCGTCGACGTCCGCTCCAAGGAGTCGCTGCTGGGCGTCGTGCGGGAGGTGGCCGACACCGGCAGCGCCGCGGTCATCGTCTCCGACGAACTCGACGACCTCCGCGTCTGCGACCGCGTCCTCGCCGTCTTCCACGGCCGCGTCACCGCCGAGTTCCCGGCCGGCTGGAGCGACGGCGAACTCGTCGCCGCCATGGAGGGGGTGGGCGCGGACGCCGCCGCTCCCGGCCCGGGAAGCACAGCAGCGCCGGCCCCGCCCGGCACGGACGGCACGGAAGGGAACCCCGCGTGAAGACCGAGACCGCACAGCAGCCGACCGGCGCGGCCACCGCCACCGCCCCGCGCCCGGAGCGCCGGCCGGCACTGGCCCGCTGGCGCGACCTGTCCCTGGTGCCGGTGATCCTCGTGCTCGGCGTGATCGGGTTCATCGTCTCGCCCGCCTTCCTCACCGGCGACAACCTCGTCGGCGTCGTCCAGCAGTCCACCGAACTCGGCCTGCTCGTCCTGGGCGAGGCGCTCGTCCTCATCAGCGGCCGCATGGACCTCTCGCTGGAGTCGACCATCGGCCTGGCCCCCGTGGTCGCCCTCTGGCTGGTGATGCCCGCCCACGGCAACCGCTTCGAGGGCCTGGGCGCCCTGCCCACGTGGACGGCGGTGCCGCTCTGTCTGGCCTTCGGCGCGCTCGTCGGCGCCGTCAACGGCTTCCTCGTCCTCAAGGTGCGCGTCAACGGGTTCATCGCCACCCTCGGCATGCTCACCACGCTCCGCGGCCTCCAGGTCGGCATCTCCCAGGGCCAGTCCATCGGCGACGTCCCCGCCTCCTTCGCCTACCTCGGCAAGGCGCAGTGGCTGGGGCTGCCCGCCGCCGTCTGGATCTGCCTGGCGCTGTACGCGGTGGGCGGGGCCGTCCTGGGGTACCTGCGCCACGGCCGCGCCCTGTACGCCATCGGCGGCAACCCGGAGGCCGCCCGCGCCGCCGGCATCCGCGTGGAGCGCCTGACCTGGATCGTCCTGGCGGTGGCGGGGCTGCTCGCCGCCTTCGCGGGTGTCCTGTACACCGGGCACTACGGTGCGGTCTCCGCCACCCAGGGCGACGGCTGGATCTTCCAGGTCTTCGCCGCGGCCGTCATCGGCGGCATCAGCCTCAAGGGCGGGCGCGGCACGCTCTTCGGCGCGCTCACCGGCGTCCTGACCCTCCAACTCGTCATCAACGTCATGACGCTGGGCGGCGTCCCCCCGCTGTGGACGCAGTTCCTCAACGGCACGATCATCATCCTCGCGCTCGTCATCTCCCGCTTCACCAGCGGCGAGAAGCAGGACTGACCGCCCGGCCACCGGGCCCCGCCGCCCGGGACCCAAGGAGGAGCCATGCCGTACCCGCCCACCGGGCCCCGCCGCCTGGGCCGCACCACCGTCACCGTGCCCCCGCTCGGCCTCGGCTGCGCCCCGCTCGGCAACCTCTACCGGCCGCTGTCCGGGCAGCGCGCCACCGAGACGGTCCGCACCGCGCTGCGGCTGGGCGCGCACCACCTCGACGTCGCCCCGCACTACGGGGTGGGGCTGGCCGAGGAGCGGCTGGGAGCGGCCCTGAGGGGGCGGCCGCGCGAGAGCTACACCCTGGCCACCAAGGTCGGCCGGCGGTTGCGCCCGCTGGCACCGGGGGAGCGGCCCGACCCGCAGGGCTACACCGACACCCCGCCGCGCGCCCGGGAGTGGGACTTCACCCGCGACGGCATCCGGGCCACCCTGGAGGCGTCCCTGGAACGGCTCGGGGTGGACGCGGTCGACATCGTCTACCTCCACGACGTCGAGGACCACCTGCCCGAGGTCCGTGCGACGGGCTTCGCCGCGCTGGCCGAACTGCGCGAGGAGGGGGTGGTGCGGGCCATCGGCTTCGGCATGAACCACAGCGGCGTCCTGGCCCGCCTCGTCACCGATCTCGACGTGGACGTGGTGCTCTGCGCCGGCCGCTGGACGCTGCTGGAGCGCACCGCCTTCGAGGACCTGCTGCCCCGCTGCGCCGAGCGCGGCACCTCCGTCGTCGTGGGCGGGGTGTACAACTCCGGCCTGCTGGCCGACCCCGGCGAGCACGCGCCCTACGACTACCGGCCGGTGCCGCCGCCGGTCCTCGCCCGCGCCCGGCGACTGGCCGCGGTGTGCGCCCGGTTCGGCGTCCCCCTGAAGGCCGCCGCGCTGCGCTTCCCCTTCGCCCACCCCGCCGTCGCCGCCGCGGTCGTCGGCGCCGCCTCCCCCGAGGAGGTGGCCGAGAACGCCGCGCTGTTCACCCACGACATCCCCGACGCGCTCTGGCACACCCTGGTCGAGGAGGGCCTGCTCGGCGCCGACCTGCCGCTGCCGCTGACCGGTACGGGGGCGGAGGCGTGAGCGGGAGCGGACCGGCGGGGATGGCTGCGGCCCCGCCCGTGGCACGCGTGGACGCCCACCACCACCTGTGGGACCTGGCCCGCCGGGACCAGCCGTGGATGGACGGGCCCTGGGCCGACCCGATCCGCCGCACCTTCGCCCTGCCCGACCTCGCCCCGCACCTGAGCGCCCACCGGATCGACGCGAGCGTCGTGGTCCAGGCGTGCTCCTCGGCCGAGGAGACCCGTGAACTGCTGGCCCTGGCCGCGCAGTCGGACACCGTCGCGGGCGTCGTCGGCTGGGCCGACCTCACCGACCCCGGCCTGCCCGGCGTGCTGGCCTCGCTCCCGAGCGGGCTGGTCGGGGTGCGGCACCAGGTCCAGGACGAGGCGGACCCCGACTGGCTGACCCGACCGGAGGTGCTGCGCGGCCTGGCCGCGGTGGCCGACGCCGGACTCGTCTACGACCTGCTGGTCGGCCACGGCCAACTCGCGGCGGCGCAGCGGGCGGTACGGGAGCTGCCGCAGCTCACCTTCGTCCTGGACCACGCGGCCAAACCCGCCGTCGCCGGCGGCGCACGCGAGCCGTGGGCCGGGGGCGTGGCGGGGCTGGCGGCGCTCCCCAACGTCGTCTGCAAGCTCTCCGGCCTGGTCACCGAGGCCGACTGGCGGACCTGGACGCCGGAGCAGGTCCTGCCCTGGGCCCGCGAGGTGCTCGACCTCTTCGGCCCGCAGCGCCTCATGTTCGGCTCGGACTGGCCGGTGTGCACCCTGGCCGCCGGCTACGACCAGGTGGTGGACCTGGCCGAGGCCGCCACCGCCGGTCTGGACGCGGCGGAGCGGTCGGCGGTCTTCGGCGGCACAGCGCGGCGCGTCTACCGGCTCTGAGCCCGCACCGGGCCGACCCGGCCCGGCCGACCACCGCCTGGCGACCACCGCCTGGCCGACCACGGCCTGGCCGACCACCGCCGGGCCGGGCGCTCCGGGCGGGCGCGACGACCGGGGCCGGACGCGCTCACAGCGACGAGCGCAACCACTGCTCCACGCTGGCGATGTGCACCGTCGCCCAGGACCGGGCCGCCTCGGCGTCGCCGTCCCGCAGCGCGCCCAGGATCGCCCGGTGCTCGGTGAGGGTCCGGGCGACCGCGTCCTTCTGGGTCAGTCCGCGCCAGACCCGGGCCCGCGTCGTCGGGCCCGACAGGCCGTCCAGCAGCGAGGCCAGCACCGAGTTGCCCGCGGCGGCCACGATGTTGCGGTGGAAGTGCAGGTCGCCCGCGACGAGCGCCTCCACGGAGGGGTCCGGGCCGAGGGCGTCCAACTGCCGCTGCAAGGCGTCGACCTGCGCGGCGGTGACGCGGCTCGCGGCCATGGCCGTGGCCGCCGGCTCCAGGATGCGCCGCACCGCGAGGAACTCCAGCACGGTGTCGTCGCGGTGGAAGTCGACGACGAAGCTCATCGCCTCCAGCAGGAGCTGCGGGTCCAGGCTGGTGACGTAGGTGCCGTCGCCCTGCCGCACGTCCAGGATCCGTATCAGCGACAGCGCGCGGACCGCCTCCCGCAGCGAGTTGCGGGACAGGCCCAGCTCCGCCGCCAGCTCGCTCTCCTTCGGCAGGCGGTCACCCGGGCGCAGCGCACCCGAGACGATCATGCCTTTGATCTTCTCGATCGCCTCGTCCGTGACGGCCACGGCCGCCTCCCCTCTCCCCGGGACGTCCCGCGGTGAGACATCCGATGTATCGGCGTCATTATGAACCGGCCGCGGCGGGGGCGGGGCCGCCGGGGAGAAGCACCGGGGGACGGGCACCGGGGGCGGGGAGGCTCGGTCGCGGGGCCGGCGCCCGGCGTCAGGAGGCCCCGGCCCCGACGCGGCCCCAGCCGTTGCGGTAGGCCGCCCAGTCGGTCGCGGTGGCCGCGTAGTCGACGTACAGGGCCAGCCCGAAGCGGGAGCGCCGGCCCCCGTCCCTGGTCAGCCCGAGGCGGACGCCGCGCACGGTGGCCCGTACCGTCTCCGCCGAGGCGTGGTGGCCCCAGTTCTCGTCGTGGTAGAACGGCACGCCCATCAGCAGGTCCGTCCCCGGTCCGGTCGCCGCCAGGGCCAGCCGGGTCTGGTGGGCCACGTAACCGCCGTACAGGCTCTCCAGCGGCAGCGCCGTGTCGTACGTCATCAGCGCGATCTGGTCCACCCGCCGGGCGACCTGACCGAAGTAGTCCTGCGTGACCCACTTCACGTGCCCGGTGCCCGCCCGCAGCAGTGTGTGCGCCGCCGGGACCGGGTCGATCTGCCCCACCGACACCGACAGCAGCGCCCGGCGCGCGTGGAGCACCGGCCGCACCTCGTCCAGCAGGCGCAGGAGCCCGGGGTCGCCGGAGGCCAGCGGCTCCAGGTCGAAGTGGACACCGGCGAAGCCCGCGTCCAGGACCTGGCGCGTGGAGGCGAGGACCGCACGCCTGGTCGCGGGGTCGGCGAGGTCCATGGCCGCCCCGTCGCCCGGGCCGGTGGTCAGCTTGTCGCCGAGCCAGGCGTGCACCCGCAGCGCCGGCGCCAGCCGGTGGACGGCGGAGAGGAACCAGCCGGCCCGCGGGTAGAGCCGGCTGCCGGGCGGCAGCGTCCCGTCGTGTTCCAGCGGCCCGGTGTGCACGTACAGGTCACGCAGGCCGGTGCCCCGCGTCCGGGCCAGCAGCGCCCTCACATCGGCCTCGTCGTGCCGGCCGTCCACCCAGGCATGCCCCAGCCACAGGGCGTCCCGGCCGCGCGTGGACGTGTCGGCGGCCACCTCGCCCCGGTAGAGCAGCCGCAGCGCGAGCCCGGCCGTCGCGGTGGTGAGGACCAGGAGCAGGACCAAACCCAGGGCCGTCCGGCGGACCACCCGCCAGGTCCGGCCGCCGCGCGGCCCCGGGGACCGGCGCTGCCGACCGCCTCCGGGCCACGGCCGCCACCGTCCCCCGGAGCCCGCCTCCCGTCCCGCGCCGTCGTCCGCCGGGCCGGTCAGCGTCCGCCCCGCAGCCGCATCCGCCGCGGCGTGCTGCGGGTCCTGGGTCCGCCGTGCCGCCAGGCCGTCCGTGTCGCTCACGTCTCCCCCGTCTCCCCACTCCCCGTCGGGCATGGGACGCAGGGCGGCGGGTGCGCGGTTGCGGGAACGCCGTGCGGCCCGCAGGGCTCCGCCCCGACTGCGACCTGCGAGCCGGGGCGGAGGGGGGGTGCGGGTGCCGTCGCTCAGGCGCCCGGCGGGCGGGTCACCCGCGGCGCTCGGCCAGCAGCTCGCCGACCCGCCGGCGGACCTCCTCGGTGTCCAGGCCGCGGATGGTCAGCGTGGTGCGGCGGCGCAGCACGTCGTCCTCGGTCTCGGCCCACTCGTGGTCCCGGGCGTAGACGACCTGGGCCCAGATCTCGGGGGCGTCGGGGTGGATGCGCTGCGCCAGGTCCGGGTTCTCGTTGGCGAGCCGGGCGATGTCGAAGGCGAGCGAACCGTAGTGCGTCGCCAGGTGGCGGGCGGTCTCCGGCGCCATCTGCGGCTGCGGGCCCGCACCGTCCACCAGGAGGCGGTGGGTGACCGCGTCGGGGCTGGCGATGCCGGGCAGCGGCAGCTTCCTGGGCAGGCTGCCCATCGGCTGCATGTCGTCGGCCAGCGGGTGGCCGGGCAGTTCCGCCAGCTTCTTCATCACGGTGCGCCCGATGTGGCGGAAGGTCGTCCACTTGCCGCCGGCCACCGACAGCATCCCGCCGCTGCCCTCGGTCACCACCGTCTCGCGCTTGGCGGTGGACGTGCCCCCGGGACCGCCCGGCAGTACCCGCAGACCCGCGAAGGAGTAGGTGATCAGGTCGCGGGAGAGCTGCTGGTCGCGGACGGAGAAGGCAGCCTCGTGCAGGATCTGCTCGACGTCCTTCTCGTTGACGGCCACGTCCGCCGGGTCGCCCTCGTACTCCTCGTCGGTGGTGCCGAGCAGCAGCATGTCCTCCCAGGGGAGGGCGAAGGTGATGCGGTACTTGTCGATCGGGGTCGCCAGCGCCGCGTTCCACGGCGCGGTGCGGCGCAGCACCAGGTGGGCGCCCTTGGACAGGCGGATGGACGGGGCGGCGGCCGGGTCCTCCAGCTTGCGCAGGTGGTCGACCCAGGGCCCGGTCGCGTTGAGCACCAGGCGGGCGTTGACGCCGAACTCGGTGCCGTCCACCGCGTCGCGCAGGTCGGCGCCGGTGACCCGGCCGCCGGTGAAGCGCAGCCCCGTGACGGCGGCGTGGTTGAGGACGGTGGCGCCGGCCTGGACGGCGGCGCGGACCGTCATCAGCGCCATGCGGGCGTCGTTCATCTGGTCGTCGCCGTAGACCGCGACGGCCTTGAGGTTGTCGGTGCGCAGCTCCGGCACGTCGCGCTGGGCCTTGGCCGGGGAGATGACGTGCCCCACACCGTCGCCGAACGCGGAGAGCGCCGAGTAGGCGAAGACGCCCGCGCCGAGCTTGGCGGCGCTGTGCGGCCCGCCCTTGTACACCGGCAGGTAGAAGGTGAGGGGGTTGGCGAGGTGCGGGGCGACCTCACGGGAGACCGCCCGGCGCTCGAAGTGGTTCTCCGCCACCAGCTTCACCGCGCCGGTCTGCAGGTAGCGCAGACCGCCGTGGAGCAGCTTGGAGGAGGCGGAGGAGGTGGCGCCGGCGAAGTCGCCGGCGTCCACCAGAGCGACCCGCAGACCCGACTGGGAGGCGTGCCAGGCCGTGGATATGCCCAGGATGCCACCCCCGATCACCAGGAGGTCGTACGTAGCCTTCGATAGCTGGTCCCGGGTCTCGGCCCGGCTCGGAAGGGAACCGTCAGCCGGATGCGTTCCGAGTGCCGGAACGCTCTGCAGGGCAGTGCTCATGCGCTTTACTCCTCGTCTTCGAGCCAGCCCATGGTCCGTTGTACGGCCTTGAGCCAGTTCTTGTACTCGCGGTCACGGGTCGCCGTGTCCATCTGCGGTGTCCACTCGGCGGCGCGCCGCCAGTTGCGCCGCAGCGCGTCGGTGTCGGGCCAGAAGCCGACGGCCAGGCCGGCGGCGTAGGCCGCGCCGAGACAGGTGGTCTCGGACACCATGGGGCGCACCACCGGTGCGTCCAGGCAGTCCGCCATCGTCTGCATCAGCAGGTTGTTGGCGGTCATGCCGCCGTCGACGCGCAGCGAGGTCACCTCGACGCCGGAGTCCTTGCTCATGGCGTCGGCGATCTCCCTGGTCTGCCAGGCGGTGGCCTCCAGGACGGCGCGGGCGATGTGCGCCTTGGTGACGTACCGGGTCAGGCCGGTGATGACGCCCCGGGCGTCGGGACGCCAGTAGGGGGCGAACAGGCCGGAGAAGGCCGGTACGAAGTAGGCGCCGCCGTTGTCCTCGACGCTGCTGGCCAGCGTCTCGATCTCGGCGGCGGAGCTGATCAGGCCCATCTGGTCGCGCATCCACTGCACCAGCGAACCGGTGACGGCGATGGAACCCTCGAGGGCGTAGACGGCCTCCTGGTCGCCGATGCGGTAACCGACGGTGGTCAGCAGCCCGTTGTAGGAGTTGACCGGCCGGGTGCCGGTGTTCATCAGCATGAAGGTGCCGGTGCCGTAGGTGGACTTGGCCTCACCGGTCTCGAAGCAGGTCTGGCCGAAGAGCGCGGCCTGCTGGTCGCCGAGGGCCGAGGCGACCGGGACGCCCTGCAGGACGCCCTCCGCACACTCCCCGTAGACCTCCGAGGAGGAGCGGATCTCCGGCAGCACGGACGTCGGGACGCCGATGGAGGCGCAGATCTTCTCGTCCCACTCCATGCGGTGCAGGTTCATCAGCATGGTGCGCGAGGCGTTGGTGACGTCGGTGACGTGGACGCCGCCGTTGACACCGCCGGTCAGGTTCCAGATGACCCAGGAGTCCATGGTGCCGAACATGAGGTCGCCGGCCTCGGCGCGCGCCTGCAGGCCGTCGACGTTCTCCAGCAGCCAGCGGATCTTGGGGCCGGCGAAGTAGCTGGAGAGCGGCAGGCCCGTCTCGCGCCGGAAGCGGTCCTGGCCGACGTTGCGGCCCAGCTCGCGGCAGAGGGCGGCGGTGCGGGTGTCCTGCCAGACGATGGCGTTGTGCACCGGCTCGCCCGTGTGGCGGTCCCACAGCATGGTGGTCTCGCGCTGGTTGGTGATGCCGATGGCCTTGACGTCCGCGGCGGTGATGCCGGCCTGGTCGATGGCGTTCGCCACGACCTCCTGGACGTTGCGCCAGATCTCCGCCGCGTCGTGCTCCACCCAGCCGGGCTTGGGGAGTATCTGCTCGTGCTCCTTCTGGTCGACGGCGACGATGCGCCCGTCGCGGTCGAAGACGATGCAGCGGCTGGAGGTGGTGCCCTGGTCGATCGCGGCGATGAACGGGCCGTGGGTGGTGGTCTGGGTGTCGCTCATGGTGTGCGCTCCGTTGGGATCGGCGGTCCGGTGGCGGGTGTCGGCGGCGTCCTCAGGCGAAGAGTCCCTGGTACAGGCCGCCTGCGATGGCCCCGCCGATCAGCGGACCGACGACCGGGATCCAGGCGTAGCCCCAGTCCGAGCCGCCCTTGTGGGGGCCCATGGGCAGCAGCCAGTGGGCGATGCGCGGACCGAGGTCGCGGGCCGGGTTGATGGCGTACCCGGTGGGACCACCGAGCGAGAGGCCGATGCCGACGACGACGAAGGCCACCAGGAGCGAGCCGAGAGTGCCGACACCCTTGCCGTCGGCGCTCAGGCCGAGCGTCAGGATGAACATCACCAGTACGAACGTGGCGATGATCTCGGTCATGAGGTTCTGCACCACGTTGCGGATCTCGGGGCCGGTGGAGAAGACACCGAGCGTCGGCCCCGCCTTCGGCGCCTCCTCGATGTCCACCAGGCCCTCGTCACCGGATGGCGGGTTGACGACCTCGGGGTCGGAGAGGTGGTCCTTGAACTGGCCGTAGTAGGCGAGGTAGACGAGCACCGCACCGATGATCGCGCCGAGCATCTCCGACCCGAGGTAGACCGGGACGTCGCTCCAGGGGATTCCGCCCTGGATGGCGATGCCGAGAGTGACCGCCGGGTTCAGGTGGGCGCCGGACTTCACGGCTATGTAGGCGCCGGCGAGGACGCCGAAACCCCACCCGAAGGCGATGGCGACCCAGCCGGCGCTGAACGCCTTCGAGCGCTTGAACGTGACGGCGGCACAGACGCCGCCACCCATCACAATCAGTACAGCGGTACCCAGGGTCTCGCTGATGAAGATGTCGGAGCTGGACACCCGCGACTCCTTTGTCCTTCGTCCAGGGAAACCGGCGGACGTGAGCCGCCTTCCCTGGGCGGTCAGCGCTACCGGCGAGCGTCGTCGGCCTGCGGCATTGCCTCCAGAAGACGAAACTGTCGCCCAGTGTTCGACATTGCCGACCGACGGACGGCAGTCTCGTCCCACCTCCCTCAAAACGTCAAGACTCCGGACGGGAAGAGCACGTAACGAACTTATCGGACATCCAACCTAAATTCGACTCGCGCCCAGATCGCGGGAGATGGCCCGCGCGCAGTCCCGCACCGCGGCGACGATCTCCGCGCGGGGGTCGCCGTCGCGGCACAGCCGCTCCACGGCCCCGGAGACGCCGACCGCACCCACCGGTATGCGGCGCCGGTCGTGCACGGGCGCGGCGACCGAGGCCACGCCGTGCCAGGTCTCCTCCACGTCACTCGCCCAGCCCCGTGCCCGGGTGAGATCGAGCACATGCTCCAGCTCCGGCAGCGCGGTCAGGGTGTGGTCGGTGAACGCCTCCCGCTCGGCGTCGGCCAGCTCGTTGTGGGCCACCGGGTCGTAGGCCGCCAGCACCTTGCCCAGGGCCGAGCTGTGCAGCGGCTGCATCGCCCCGACCTCCAGGACCTGCTGGCTGTCGTCGGGGCGGAAGACGTGGTGCGTCACCAGCACCCCGCCCTGGTGCAGCACCCCCAGGTAGGCGCTCTCGCCGCTGGAGCGCGCCAGGCCGTCGGTCCACACCAGGGCTCTGGCGCGCAGCTCGTGGACGTCCAGATAGCTGTTGCCCAGGCGCAGCAGCTCCGCACCCAGCTGGTAGCGGCCCGACGCGGCGTCCTGCTCCACGAAGCCCTCCAGCTGGAGGGTGCGCAGGATGCCGTGCGCGGTGCCCTTGGCGAGATCCAGTGCGGCGGAGATCTCCGACAGGGTGAGCCGGCGCTCGCCGCCCGCCAGGAGCCGCAGCATCGCCGCTGCCCGCTCGAGGGACTGGATGGTTCGTGCCATCGAGGCGCCTTCCGTCACGTGGTTCGACAATGCTGAACGATAGCGGTCTATGTCGCACGGCCAAGGGCGGCTTCCCCCGCGGCCGTCCGCCCACACCCCCGTCCACGCGGTGGACGCCCCCGCCCGCGCCTGCCCCGGGCCTATAGGCTGGTGCAGTGCGTCCCCTCCACAAGGGCGCAAAGCCGACAGCCGTCGCACACACAGGAGACACCTCCATGGCATCGTCCGTGCCCTCCACCGCACCCGCAGACAGGCCCACCGCCCTGCGCGAGGCCCTCGCCTCCCGCGTCGTCGTCGCCGACGGCGCCATGGGCACGATGCTCCAGGAGCAGGACCCGACGCTGGAGGACTTCCAGCAGCTCGAAGGCTGCAACGAGGTGCTCAACATCACGCGGCCCGACATCGTGCGCTCGGTCCACGAGGCCTACTTCGAGGTCGGCGTCGACTGTGTGGAGACCAACACCTTCGGTGCCAACCACGCCGCACTGGGGGAGTACGACATCTCCGAGCGCGCCTTCGAGCTCTCCGAGGCGGGCGCCCGCCTCGCCCGGGAGTGCGCCGACGGCTTCGGGGCCCGCGACGGCCGGCAGCGCTGGGTCCTGGGCTCCATGGGGCCGGGCACCAAGCTCCCCACTCTCGGCCACATCGACTACGCCACGATCCGCGACGGCTTCCAGGCCAACGCCGAGGGGCTGATCGCGGGCGGCGCCGACGCGCTGCTGGTGGAGACCACTCAGGACCTGCTCCAGACCAAGGCCGCCGTCCTCGGCGCCCGCCGCGCCCTCCAGGCCGCCGGCGCCGACCTGCCGCTGCTGGTCTCACTCGCCTTCGAGACCACCGGCACGATGCTGCTGGGTTCGGAGATCGGAGCGGCGCTGACCGCGCTGGAGCCGCTCGGCATCGACATGATCGGCCTGAACTGCTCCACCGGCCCGGCCGAGATGAACGAGCACCTGCGCTACCTCACGCGCCACTCGCGCATCCCGCTGCTGTGCATGCCCAACGCCGGACTGCCCGTCCTCACCAAGGACGGCGCGCACTTCCCGCTGGACGCCGAGGGGCTCGCCGACGCCCAGCACGCCTTCGTCACCGACTACGGCCTGTCCCTGGTCGGCGGCTGCTGCGGCACCACGCCCGAGCACCTGCGGCAGGTCGTCGAACGGGTCCGCGGCGTCTCCCCGGCCGAGCGCGACCCGCAGCCCGAGCCGGGCGCGGCCTCCCTCTACCAGGCGGTGCCGTTCCGGCAGGACACCTCCTACCTGGCCATCGGCGAGCGCACCAACGCCAACGGCTCGAAGAAGTTCCGCGAGGCGATGCTGGAGGGGCGCTGGGAGGACTGCGTGGAGCTGGCGCGCGACCAGATCCGCGAGGGCGCCCACCTGCTGGACCTGTGCGTCGACTACGTCGGCCGGGACGGCGTCGCCGACATGCGCGAACTGGCCGGCCGGTTCGCCACCGCCTCCACGCTGCCGGTGGTGCTGGACTCCACCGAGGTGGACGTCCTGGAGGCCGGCCTGGAGAAGCTGGGCGGCCGGGCGGTGATCAACTCCGTCAACTACGAGGACGGCGACGGCCCCGACTCCCGCTTCACCAAGGTCACCCGCCTCGCCAAGGAGCACGGCGCCGCACTCATCGCCCTCACCATCGACGAGGAGGGCCAGGCCCGCACCGCCGAGAAGAAGGTGGAGATCGCCGAGCGGCTCATCGACGACCTCACCGGCAACTGGGGCGTCCACGAGTCCGACATCCTCATCGACTGCCTGACCTTCACCATCTGCACCGGCCAGGAGGAGTCCCGCAAGGACGGCATCGCCACCATCGAGGGCATCCGCGAACTCAAGCGCCGCCACCCCGAGGTCCAGACCACGCTGGGCCTGTCCAACATCTCCTTCGGCCTCAACCCGGCCGCCCGCATCGTGCTCAACTCCGTCTTCCTGGACGAGTGCGTCAAGGCCGGGCTGGACTCGGCGATCGTGCACGCCTCGAAGATCCTGCCGATCGCCCGCTTCGAGCAGGAGCAGGTCGACACCGCCCTCGACCTCATCTACGACCGGCGCGCGGAGGGCTACGACCCGCTGCAGAAGCTGATGCAGCTCTTCGAGGGGGCGACCGCCAAGTCGCTGCGTGCCTCGGCCGCCGAGGAACTGGCCGCCCTGCCGCTGGAGGAGCGGCTGCAACGGCGCATCATCGACGGCGAGCGCAACGGCCTGGAGGCGGACCTGGACGCCGCCCTGGCCGAGCGCCCGGCGCTCGACATCGTCAACGAGACGCTGCTGGAGGGGATGAAGGTCGTCGGTGAGCTCTTCGGCTCCGGCCAGATGCAGCTCCCCTTCGTTCTCCAGTCGGCCGAGGTGATGAAGGCCGCGGTGGCCTACCTGGAGCCGCACATGGAGAAGACCGACGACGACGGCAAGGGCACCATCGTGCTCGCCACCGTCCGCGGCGACGTCCACGACATCGGCAAGAACCTGGTGGACATCATCCTGTCCAACAACGGCTACAACGTCGTCAACCTCGGCATCAAGCAGCCCGTCTCGGCCATCCTGGACGCCGCAGCGGAGCACAAGGCCGACGTCATCGGCATGTCGGGACTGCTGGTGAAGTCCACGGTGATCATGAAGGAGAACCTGGAGGAGCTCAACCAGCGCGGCCTGGCCGCCGACTTCCCCGTCATCCTGGGCGGCGCCGCGCTCACCCGCGCCTACGTCGAGCAGGACCTCCACGAGATCTACCAGGGCGAGGTCCGCTACGCCCGCGACGCCTTCGAGGGGCTGCGGCTGATGGACGCCCTCATCGGCGTCAAGCGCGGCGTGCCCGGCGCGAAGCTGCCCGAACTCAAGCAGCGCCGAGTGCCCGCCCGGGAGGGCGTCGTCGCCGAACCCGAGGTCGACGAGGGCCCGGCGCGCTCGGACACCGCCACGGACAACCCGGTGCCCACCCCGCCGTTCTGGGGCACCCGCGTCGTCAAGGGCATCCAACTGCGCGAGTACGCCTCCTGGCTGGACGAGGGCGCCCTCTTCAAGGGCCAGTGGGGCCTGAAGCAGAGCCGCACCGGCCAGGGCCCCGGCTACGAGGAACTGGTGGAGAGCGAGGGCCGGCCGCGGCTGCGCGGCTGGCTGGACCGGCTCCAGACCGAGAACCTGCTGGAGGCCGCCGTCGTCCACGGCTACTTCCGCTGCTACTCCAAGGACGAGGACCTCGTCCTGGTCGACGAGGACGGCGGCGAGCTGACCCGCTTCACCTTCCCGCGGCAGCGGCGCGGGCGCCGGCTCTGCCTGGCCGACTTCTTCCGTCCCCAGGAGACCGGTGAGCTGGACGTGGTCGGCCTCCAGGTCGTCACCGTCGGCTCCCGGATCGGCGAGGCCACCGCGAAGCTGTTCGCCGCCGACTCCTACCGCGACTACCTGGAACTGCACGGCCTCTCGGTGCAGCTCGCCGAGGCCCTGGCCGAGTACTGGCACGCCCGTGTCCGCGCCGAACTCGGCCTCTCCGGCGAGGACCCCACCGAGATGGCGGACATGTTCGCCCTCAAGTACCGCGGGGCGCGCTTCTCGCTGGGCTACGGCGCCTGCCCGAACCTGGAGGACCGGGCCAAGATCGCCGACCTGCTCCAGCCGGAACGGATCGGCGTCCACCTCTCCGAGGAGTTCCAGCTCCACCCCGAGCAGTCCACCGACGCCATCGTCCTCCACCACCCCGAGGCCAAGTACTTCAACGCGCGCTGACCGGCCCGGGAACCTACACTGGTCGATCCGGCAGGAACCCTGCTGCCGCGGGCGTCCGGGCAGGTCACCGGGGGCCGCCGGCCGCGCCGCGGAGCGCGCCGGCGGATCCGGGGAACGGTGGCCGTCCGGGAACGCGGTGACACCGTGTGACGGTTGGTGTGCGCGGTGCGTCTGCGGGGCATGGAGAGAGGACTCACCGGGCGGCCGGTCGTCCCCCCTTATCGCGGGGAGGCGACCGGCCCTCGTCTCCACGGGGGACGGACACTAAGGAGGTGCGCGGATGACCAGCAGCATCCCTGCGGTCGGGACCAGACCGACCGGCGGCCACCCGCTCCAGGCGGTCTTCCTGGACCTGGACGGCACGCTCGTGGACACCGAGGGCTTCTGGTGGGAGGCGGAAACCGCCGTCTTCGCCGACCTCGGCTACCACCTGGAGGACCACCACCGCGACGTGGTGGTCGGCGGCCCCATGAGCCGCAGCGCCTCCTACCTGATCAACGTCACCGGCGCCGACATCGCCCTGGCCGAACTCAGCACCCTGCTCAACGCGCGCTTCGCCGAGCGCATCGGGCAGGGCGTGCCGCTCATGCCCGGAGCCGCCCGGCTGCTCGCGGAACTCGCCGCCCACCAGGTGCCCACCGCCCTGGTCTCCGCCTCCCACCGCGCCATCGTCGACCGGATGCTGGACTCGCTCGGCCCCGAGCACTTCGACCTCACCCTGGCCGGAGACGACCTGCCCCGCACCAAACCGCACCCCGACCCCTACCTCACGGCGGCGACCCGGCTGGGCGTCGACGCGAGGCGCTGCGCCGTCGTCGAGGACACCATGACGGGCGTCACGGCCGCCGAGGCGGCCGGCTGCGCCGTCGTCGCGGTGCCCTCCGTGGCACCCATCCCGGAAACCGGCCGGACGGTGGTGAAGTCCCTGGAGGAGGTGAACCTCGCCTTTCTCCGCGGACTGGTTGCCAAAGGCTCCCCGAGCCTGCAGTGAGGCGCCGGTCCGTCCCTGACGGCCGCGCGGTGACCACGCGCGGCCATCAGGCATGCCCCGTCAGTCACCCCCACTCACCTGCCAGGCCCCGGTCGCCGCAGTGACGTTCGTCACGCCTCAGCCTCTCGACAGCTCGTGCGACAGGTGCTCCGCAAGTGATGTGGGGGAATTGTGACGAGACCAAGTGTCCCGATTGGTGAGGCCCCGCACGAAAGGTTCCCTTCCCCGGGCAGCCGAAATGGCGGAGAAGGGCGGAGTCCTGACGCCCTCTCGGCACCGGGCGGGTCGGCTGCGGCGCCCCGCCGCACTAACCTCGTCGCCAGCAACACCTCTGTGCTGATGGTGAGAAGGACTGCCGACGATGATTCGCAAGATCCTGGTGCTGCCGGCGCTCGCCGGCCTGCTGGCCCCCGTGCTCGCCGCCTGCGGCAGCAGCGACGGCTCGGGTGGCGACGGAAGTCCCATCGTCGTCGGGACCACCGACCAGTTGACGGCCTCCAAGGACGGCCCCGCCCCGCTGGACCCTGCCCAGGACTACCAGCTCGGGCAGTGGAACGTGCTGCGCTCGGTGTACCAGACCCTGATGATCCTGCCGCGTTCCGGCACCCAGCCGGTTCCCGAGGCCGCCGAGTGGTGCAAGTTCACCGACACCCAGAGCGAGGTGTACGAGTGCCGTCTCCGTGACGGCCTGAAGTTCTCCAACGGCCACAGCCTCACCGCGCGCGACGTCAAGTTCTCCATAGACCGCATGCAGCGCATCAAGTACCAGAGCGGTCCGGTCTCCCTGATCGACAACGTCGACAAGGTCGAGACGCGCGGCGCCACCGAGGTCGTCTTCCACCTCAAGGAACCCGACGCCACCTTCCCGCAGAAGGTGGCCACCCCGGCCGCCGCCATCGTCGACCACAGTGCCTACTCCGCCACCTCCCTGCACAAGGGCTTCACGGCGGTGGGCTCGGGGCCGTACACGCTGGACGCGCAGAGCAACGACGGCGCGGCCACCAAGATCACGTTCACCCGGAACCCGGACTACCAGGGCAGTCTGAAGCCGTCCAACGACGCGGTCGAGATGCGGATCTTCCAGACCCCGCAGGCCATGGAGGCGGCGCTGCGCAAGGGCGACATCGACCTGATGAACCGGGTTCTGGCCTCCGACCAGATCAAGGGCCTCCAGAACGCCCGGAAACAGGGCATCGTCCTCCAGGCCCAGCAGGCCGGCGACATCCGCTTCCTCGGCCTCAACGTCCGCCGCTCCCCGACGTCGAACAAGGCCGTGCGTGAGGCGCTGGCCCAGCTCATCGACCGCTCGGAGTTCGGTGGCCGGGTGTACCAGTACCAGGGGCAGCCGCTCTACTCGGTGGTGCCCGCCGGCGTCCCCGCCCACGTCAACTCCTACTTCTCCAAGTGGGGGCAGCCCAGCGTCAAGAAGGCCGCCGCGATCCTGCAGGCCGCCGGAGTGAGCACGCCGGTGCCCCTGACGATCAGCTTCTCCGACGTCACCGCCTCGGTGACCACCGCCGAGTTCCGTGAGATCAAGCGGCAACTCGAGGACAGCAAGCTGTTCGAGGTGAAGGAGAACAACATCGACAACTTCCAGGACTTCCGCAGCCGCGGCGCTTCGGGCGCCTGGAGCGCGTTCATCCTGGGCTGGTCCCCGGACTTCCCCGACGCCGACAACTACCTGGCCCCCTTCGTCGGCAAGGCCAGCTCCATCGGCTCGATGTACACCAACCGGGAGATCGAGGGCTCGCTGCTGCCGGACACCCGGCGCCACCCCAAGCGGGTCGCCGACGCCGGCGCCGACCTCAAGCGGATGCAGCAGATCTTCGCGGACGACGTACCGATCGTCCCGCTGTGGCAGACCGAGCAGTACGTCGCCGCGCGCGATGACGTCACGGGCGCGGAGTGGGCCATCAACTCCTCCTCCGGACTGCAGATCTGGGAGCTGGGCCGAGGCATCAGCGACTGACCGGGGAGATACGCACGGGGCCCGGGCCGCAGTGGCCCGGGCCCCGTCCTCATGCTCCGCTCAGCCCGGCTGGCCGCCCGGCCGCACCAGGCCGCTCTCGTAGGCGTAGACCGCGGCCTGCACCCGGTCCCGCAGCCCCAGCTTGGTCAGGACGTGCCCGACGTGGGTCTTGACCGTCGTCTCGCTGACGAAGAGGTCCGCCGCGATCTCGGCGTTCGACAGCCCGCGGGCCACCAGCTTCAACACCTCGACCTCGCGCTCGGTGAGAGTGCGCAGCGCGTCCGGCACCGGCTCCTCACCCGAGGGCAGATGGCCCGCGTACTTGTCCAGCAGCCGCCGCGTCACGCTCGGCGCCAGCATCGCCTCACCCGCGGCCACCACCCGGATCGCCTGCACCAGCTCCGCCGCCGGCGCGTCCTTGAGCAGGAAGCCGCTGGCCCCCGCCCGCAGCGCCTCCACGACGTACTCGTCCAGGTCGAAGGTGGTGAGCACCAGCACCTTCGCGGGACCGTCGCGCTCCGGGCCGGTGATCCGCCGGGTGGCCTCCACCCCGTCCATCCGCGGCATCCGGACGTCCATCAGCACCACGTCCGGCTGGAGCCTGCGGACCTGCTCCAGCGCCTGCTCGCCGTCCCCCGCCTCCCCGACGACCGCGAGGTCCTGCTCGGCCTCCAGGATCATGCGGAACCCGGTGCGCAACAGGGGCTGGTCATCCACCAACAGGACACGGACGGCCACGGTGACTCCTTCGTTAGACGGCATCCATTCTGCCTCCCTCGCCGACCCGCTCGCCGGGCGGGAGGACCGGCAGCGGATACACCGGGGGAGTGCCGCCGAACTCGGGGCAGACCGCCTGGTGGTCGCACCAGCCGCACAGCTTCGAGCGGCGCGGCCGCCAGTCGCCGGTGACCGTGGCCCGCGCGATGGCGTCCCACAGGGCGAGCAACTTCCGCTCCACCGCCAGCAGTTCCGCCTCACCGGGATCGTAGGTGAGCACGTCGCCGCTGCCGAGGTAGACGAGCTGGAGCCGGCGCGGCACCACCCCGCGCAGCCGCCACACCACCAGCGCGTAGAACTTCATCTGGAACAGCGCGCCCTCGGCGTACTCCGGGCGCGGGGCCTTGCCGGTCTTGTAGTCGACCAGGCGCACCTCGCCCGTGGGCGCCACGTCCACCCGGTCGATGAACCCGCGCAGCCGCAGCCCCGAGTCGAGCGAGGTCTCCACGAACAGCTCGCGGTCGGCGGGTTCCAGCCGGGTCGGGTCCTCCAGCGAGAACCAGCGCTCCACCAGCGACTCGGCCTCGGCCAGCCACTGCGCCAGCCGTTCGCCCTGCGGGTCCTCGGCGAAGAGCTCCGCCAGCTCGGGCCGCTTGGCCAGCAGCCGCTCCCACTCACCGGGCACCATCGCCCGCGCGCCCTGCGGCGTCCGCCGGGTCGCGGGCTCGTCGAAGAGGCGCTCCAGCACCGAGTGGACGACCGTGCCCCGGGTCGCCGCCGGACTCGGCTTCTCCGGCAGCCGGTCGATCACCCGGAAGCGGTAGAGCAGCGGGCACTGCATGAAGTCGTTGGCGCGCGAGGGGGAGAGAGCCTCCGGCCGGCGGGGGCCGGGGACCCGGGCGCCCCCGGCGGTCGCTGCGGCAGCGGCCGCCGGCTCGGCCACCGCACCCGCGGGCGCGGCCCCGTCCGCCGCCGCAACCCCGCCCGGGGCC
>NZ_JBHWGP010000049.1:0-2850 GCF_042733155.1 Streptomyces sp. NPDC059740
GCCCGGGGCACCCCGCGCCGCGCCCCGGCGGGCGGCGGGCCGGCCCGGCATGGCCGCAGCCCCGCGCCCGGGTCCCTGCGGCCAGGCCGGACCGCACGGGCCCCGGGGCGCGGGGCGTGCCGCCCACCGGCTCAGTGCACCCGTGCGCCTGCCCGCCACACCGCGTGGGTCAGCGGGACGCCGGGCCGGTAGGCGAGGTGGACGTGGCTGGGTGCGTCCAGGAGGAGCAGGTCGGCGCGGACGCCGGGGGCGATCCGGCCGACGTCGCTGCGGCGCAGGGCGGCAGCGCCGCCCGCGGTGGCGGCCCACAGTGCCTCGTCCGGTGTCATGCCCATCTCGCGCACCGCCAGCGCCAGGCAGAACGCCATGGAGCTGGTGTAGGAGGAGCCCGGGTTGCAGTCGGTGGACAGGGCCACGGTGACCCCGGCGTCGAGCAGCCGGCGGGCGTCGGGCCAGGGCTGCCGGGTGGAGAACTCCGCGCCCGGCAGCAGCGTCGCCACCGTCGTGCCGTCGGCGAGGGCGGCCACGTCGGCGTCGGTGAGCCGGCTGCAGTGGTCGGCGGAGGCGGCGCCGAGCTCGACGGCGAGCTGCACGCCCGGCCCCTCGGTGAGCTGGTTGGCGTGGACGCGGGCCTGGAGGCCCTTGGCGAGGCCGGCGGTCAGGATCGCCCGGGCCTGGTCGCCGTCGAAGGCGCCCTCCTCGCAGAAGACGTCGACCCACCGGGCGTGCGGCGCGCAGGCGTCCAGCATCTCGCCGGTGACCAGCGCGACGTAGTCGGCAGGGTCCGTCTCGCCGGGCACGACGTGCGCACCGAGATAGGTGACCTCGTCGGTGTGGGCCGCAGCGATCCTCAGCGCGCGGGCCTCGTCGGCGACGGTGAGGCCGTAGCCGGACTTGGTCTCCATCGTGGTGGTGCCCTGCCGCAGCGCCTCCTGGAGGTGGCGCTCCAGGTTGGCGGCGAGCTCCTCGTCGGTGGCGGCCCGGGTCGCGGCGACGGTGGTGCGGATGCCGCCCGCGGAGTACGGGCGCCCCGACATCCGGGCGTTGAACTCCTGCGTCCGGTCGCCGCCGAAGACCAGGTGGGAGTGGGAGTCCACGTACCCGGGGACGAGCGCGCGTCCGCCGGCGTCCACCTGGTGGTCGGCCTCGGGCGCACTGCCCGCCGGCCCGGCCCACACCACCCGGTCGTCCTCGATGACGACGGCGGCGTCCGGGATCTCGCCGAGGGGACCCGCGCCGAGGGCGGGGTCGTTGGTGACGAGGCTGGCGATGCGGGTGATGGTGGTGCTGGTCATCGCTCCACGCTTTCTGGGGTCGTGGTTTGCCGGTGAACAGCGTCACGGGCGCCGGCCTGGGCCGGCGCCCGTGACGCGGGGGAAACGCAGGGGCGGAACCGCTCAGCCGCGCAGCGCGGCGACCGCGCGGGAGAGCTCCGCCGGCACGTCGGCCACGGTCGTGTGGACGCCGTCGCGGACCAGGTGCCGGCCGCCCACCACCGTATGGCTGACGTCGGCCGCGGACGCGGCGAAGACCGCGGTCTCGGCGCCGTGGCGCGGCTCGGCGCCCGCGGTGCGCACCGAGGTGAGGCTGAGAGTGGTGAGGTCGGCGAGCGCGCCGACGGCGAGACGCCCCGCCTCCGGCCAGCCCAGCGCCCGGTGACCGCCGCCGGTGGCGGCGGTGAGCAGCCGCGCCGCGGTCCAGTGGCCGCGACGCCGGGTCCGCAGCCGTTCGTCCAGCTCCAGGGCGCGGGCCTCCTCCAGGAGGTCGATCACCGCATGGCTGTCACTGCCCAGGCTCAGCGGGGAGCCCGCCTGTTCGAGGGCGACGGCCGGGCCGATGCCGTCCGCGAGGTCGCGTTCGGTGGTGGGGCACATGCAGGTGCCGGTGCCGGTGGCGCCGAGGAGGGCGATGTCCTCCTCGGTCAGGTGGGTGTTGTGGACGCCGGTGGTGGCTGGGCCCAGCACCCCGTGGTCGGCCAGGAGCCGGGTGGGCGTGCAGCCGTGCGCGGCCCGGCACGCCTCGTTCTCCGCCGTCTGCTCGGAGAGGTGGACGTGGAGCGGCGCCTGCCGCCCGGTGGCGAAGGCCGCGACCGTGGCGAGCTGTTCGGCGGGGACGGCCCGCACCGAGTGGACCGCGGCGCCGATCCGCAGCCGCTCGCCGTCCTTCAGCTCACCCGCCCGCGCCGCCCAGGACTCGGCGGTGCCGTCGCTGAAGCGCCGCTGCTCCGCGGTGGGCGGTGCGCCGAACCCGGAGGAGAGGTAGGCGGTGTCCAGCAGGGTCAGGCGCAGCCCGGCGTCCCGCGCCGCCGCGGCGAGGGCGTGGCCCATGGCGTTGGGGTCGGCGTACGGGGTGCCGTCGGGGGAGTGGTGGAGGTAGTGGAACTCGCCGACCGCCGTGATCCCGGCCAGGACCATCTCGGCGTAGACGGCCCGGGCGAGCCGGTAGTAGCTGTCGGGGTCCAGCCGGGTGGCGGTGGCGTACATGACCTCGCGCCAGGCCCAGAAGGACTCCGGTGCCGAGCCCGCACCGCCGCCGGCCGGCGCCGCCTGTGCGACGGCCCGCAGCGCCCGGTGGAAGGCGTGGGAGTGGGCGTTGGCGAGCCCGGGGAGGGTGAGGCCGCGCAGCGCGGTGGCGCCCGCCGGGGCGGCGGCCACCCCCGTCCGCAGCTCGGCGATGTGCTCGCCGGCGGTCCGCAGCAGCACGCCGGAGACCACCTCCTCGCCCAGCCACGCGTGTTCGAGCCAGTAGGCGGGCCCGGTGGCGGGGGGGGGGGGCCCCCCCGGCGCGGCGGGGGGGGGGGGGGACGGGGGGGGGGGGGGGCGGGGCGGCCCGCCCGGGATGCTGGGTCGA
>NZ_JBHWGP010000049.1:2860-34391 GCF_042733155.1 Streptomyces sp. NPDC059740
ACCACCTCCTCCCCCAGCCACGTTTTATCTTGCCTGTGGGGGGGCCGGGTGGGGGCGCCCGGCCCGGGGGGGGGGGAGCCGGTCGCCGCTTCACGGTTCTCGCTCATGCGCAGGCCAGCCCTTCGAGTACGTCGACGAGTGCGGTGACCCCCGCCGTGCAGTCGTCCTCCGCGGCGTTCTCGGCCGGCGAGTGGGAGACGCCGGTGGGGTTGCGGACGAAGAGCATCGCGGTGGGCAGGGTGCCGGAGAGGATGCCCGCGTCGTGCCCGGCACCGGTGGGCAGCACCGGGGCGGAGCCGCCGAGCAGTTCCACCAGGGTGTCGCGGAGCCCCGCGCCGAAGGCGACCTCCGGGGTGAAGGACTCGCGCACGACGTCCACGCGGGTGCCCTCCAGCGCCGCCCCCTCGCGCGCCGCGTGTTCGACGGCAGCCACCAGGGAGTCCAGGGTCTCCTGGTCGGCGGCGCGCGAGTCGAGCCAGCCGCGGACCAGGGAGGGGATCGCGTTGACGCCGTTCGGTTCGACGGCGACCTTGCCGAAGGTGGCCAGCGCCCCCGCGGCAGCCGCCTCGCGCCGTGCGGCCAGCACGGTCGCGGCGTAGGCGAGCATCGGGTCCCGGCGGTCGGCCAGGCGCGTGGTGCCGGCGTGGTTGGCCTCGCCGTGGAAGTCGAAGCGCCAGCGGCCGTGCGGCCAGATCGCCGAGGCCACCCCCACCGCGTCACCGGTGAGGTCGAGCGCCCTGCCCTGCTCGATGTGGAGCTCGACGAAGGCGCCGATGCGGGCGAGGCGTTCGGGGTCGGGGCCGATCGCCTCCGGGTCCTGGCCGGCGCGTTCCATCGCGGTGGCCAGGGTGGTGCCGTCGGCGTCGCGCAGCGCGCGGGCCGCGTCGGGCGTCAGGGCCCCGGCGGCGAGGCGGGAGCCGACGCAGGCCAGGCCGAAGCGGGCACCCTCCTCGTCGGAGAAGTTGGCGACGCTCACCGGACGGCTGAACTTCGCCCCCCTGCTGCGGAGTTCGTCGATCGCGGCGAAGGAGGAGACCACGCCGAGCGGCCCGTCGAAGGCGCCACCGCCGGGTACCGAGTCCAGGTGGGAGCCGATCGCGACGGCGTCGCCGGCCGCCGGGTCGCCCAGGTGCGCCCACTGGTTGCCGTTGCGGTCGGTCTCGCAGGTCATGCCCCGGTCGGCAGCCTGGGCGCGGAACCAGTCGCGGCAGTCGGCGTCCGCCCCGGTCCAGGCGTGGCGGTGGTAACCGCCGCTGTCGCCGTCCCGCCCCACCGGCCGCAGCTGGGTCCACATCTCGTGGAAGGAGGCGGCACTCAACGCTGGTCACCCTCCTGCATCGGGATGCGGACGCCCTGCTCGGCCGCGGTGCGCTCGGCGATCTCGTAGCCGGCGTCGACGTGGCGGATGACGCCCATGCCCGGGTCGTTGGTCAGGACCCGCCGGATCTTCTCGCCGGCCAGCGGTGTGCCGTCGGCGACGCTGACCTGCCCGGCGTGGATCGAACGGCCCATGCCGACGCCGCCGCCGTGGTGGAGGGAGACCCAGGTGGCACCCGAGGCGGTGTTGATCATGGCGTTGAGCAGCGGCCAGTCGGCGATCGCGTCCGAGCCGTCGCGCATCGCCTCGGTCTCCCGGTAGGGGGAGGCCACCGATCCGGTGTCGAGGTGGTCGCGGCCGATCACCACGGGCGCGGTGAGCTCGCCGGAGGCCACCATGTCGTTGAACCGCTCACCGGCCAGGGCGCGTTCCCCCTGCCCGAGCCAGCAGATGCGGGCCGGCAGGCCCTGGAAGTGGACGCGCTCGCCCGCCATCCTGATCCACCGGGCCAGTGACTCGTTCTCCGGGAAGAGGTCCAGGACGGCCTTGTCGGTGCGGTGGATGTCGGCCGGGTCGCCGGAGAGCGCCGCCCAGCGGAAGGGGCCCTTGCCCTCGCAGAACAGCGGCCGGATGTAGGCGGGCACGAAGCCGGGGAAGTCGAAGGCGCGCTGGTAGCCGGCGAGTCTGGCCTCACCGCGGATGGAGTTGCCGTAGTCGAAGACCTCGGCGCCGGCGTCCTTGAAGCCGACCATGGCCTCCACGTGGCGGGCCATCGACTCCCGCGCCCGGTCGGTGAACTCGGCCGGCTTCTCCTTGGCGTAGGAGGCCATGTCCTCGAAGGCCACGCCGGCCGGCAGGTAGGCCAGCGGGTCGTGGGCGGAGGTCTGGTCGGTGACGATGTCGATCGGCGCGCCCTCGGCGAGCATCCGCGGCAGGAGTTCGGCGGCGTTGCCGAGCAGGCCGATGGAGAGCGGCCGGCGGGCGTCGCGCGCCTCGGTGGCGAGGGTGAGGGCGTGTTCGAGGCTGTCGGCGCGGACGTCGAGGTAGCGGTGCTCGATGCGGCGCTCGATGGCGCGGGGGTCGCAGTCGATGCAGATCGCCACGCCGTCGTTCATCGTCACGGCCAGCGGCTGGGCGCCGCCCATGCCGCCCAGGCCCGCGGTGAGGGTGATGGTGCCGGCCAGGGTGCCGTCGAACCGCTTGGCGGCGACCGCGGCGAAGGTCTCGTAGGTGCCCTGGAGGATGCCCTGGGTGCCGATGTAGATCCACGACCCGGCGGTCATCTGCCCGTACATGGTCAGACCGAGCTGCTCCAGCCGGCGGAACTCCTCCCAGTTGGCCCAGTCGCCGACCAGGTTGGAGTTGGCGATCAGTACCCGCGGCGCCCACTCGTGGGTCTGCATCACACCGACCGGGCGGCCGGACTGGACGAGCATGGTCTCGTCCTGCTTCAGGGTGCGCAGCGTGCGGAGCATGGCGTCGAAGGAGCGCCAGTCGCGGGCCGCCCGCCCGGTGCCGCCGTAGACGACGAGGTCGTCGGGGTGCTCGGCGACCTCGGGGTCGAGGTTGTTCTGCAGCATGCGCAGAGCGGCTTCCTGCGGCCAACCCAGCGCCGTGAGCTCGCTGCCGCGGGGTGCCCGTACCGGCCTTGCTCCTGACATCGTCGCCTCCAGTCGGTATTCAGTATCCATTCAGATGCTCACACTTTGAATGAGATCTAGTCAATGGGTGACTCGGCCCGTGTCGCCGCCGAAGGGGCCGGAGCGGCGTGGCCGGCCTCCGGCAGCGGCGGCAGCCGGCGTGCCCGGCGCCCTCCGACCACCACATACAGCGCGGCCGGCACCACCAGCCCCACGAGCCAGGAGACGTCCGCGCCGCCGAGCGGCCCCACCAGCGGACCGGTGTAGAAGCTGGTGGAGAGGAAGGGGAGTTGGGTCAGGAGCCCCACCACGTAGACGACCAGCGCCCCCGGTCGCCAGGCGCCGTACCGCCCGGCCGGGTCGGTGAGGGCCGGCAGGTCGTACCGCTCCCTGGAGATCAGGTAGTAGTCCACCAGGTTGATCGCCGACCACGGCGTGAAGAAGGCCAGCAGGAAGAGGAGGAAGTCGGCGAAGGAGTCGAGGAAGGAGTTGCGGCCCAGCAGCGCGAGCCCCGTGCCCAGCACCATGATGGCGGCCACGTACAGGGCCCGGCCCCGGCTCCCCAGCGTCCGCTGCCCGCGGAAGCCGCTGACCCCGGTGACGACCGACATGAAGCCGCCGTAGGTGTTGAGCACGTTGATCGTCAGCTTGCCCAGCGCGATGACGAGGTACAGCAGCGAGGCGGCGGCCCCGGTGCCGCCCAGCGACACGACGTAGCCGACCTGGTCGTCCACGAACGCGGCGCCCGCCGTGGCCGCCACCAGGACGCCGAAGGTCATCGACCACTGCGCGCCCAGCGCCGTGCCCGCCAGCGTCCAGCAGAAGGTGGAGCGGGGCGAGGTGGTCCGCGGCAGGTAGCGCGAGTAGTCGGCGACGTAGGGGCCGAACGCCAGCTGCCAGGAGGCCGAGAGCGACACCGCCAGGAGGAAGGACGGCAGGGCGAAGTGGTGGTGCTGGTGCAGGACCTGCGGCAGGTCGATCCGGTGCAGCAGCCGCGCGCCGAGGTAGACGAAGGTGAGCGCGCCGACGACGCTCGCGAAGCGCCCGAGCACATGGATCACCCGGTAGCCCACGGCCGCCGTCACCGCGGTGACCAGCGCGAACAGTACGATGCCCGGAACCGGCCCGAGGTGGGTGAGCTTGCCGACGGCCTGCCCCGCCAGCACCGAGCCGCTCGCGAAGAAGCCGATGTACATCACCACCGTCAGCGCCAGTGGGACGGCCGCGCCGCGGACCCCGAACTGCGCCCGTGAGGAGATCATCTGCGGCAGTCCCAGCCGGGGCCCCTGTGCCGAGTGCAGGGCCATCACCCCGCCGCCGACGAGGTTGCCGAGCAGCAGGCCCACCACGGACCAGACCACGTCACCGCCGAAGACCACCGCCAGCGAACCGGTGACCAGGGTGGTGATCTGGAGGTTCGCTCCCAGCCAGAGCGTGAACTGCGAGAAGGCCGTCCCGTGGCGTTCCTCGTCCGGTACCACGTCGATGGAGCGTTGTTCTACCAGGGGTTGGGGCATGGCGTGCTCCGTCCTGCCGGGCGGCCTGCGGGCTCCGGCGCGTGTTCCTCGAACGTGGGCAGTGGGCCGCCGACGTCGGCGGCCGGGTGCCGGGGGCGGCAGGGCGCACCCCGGGTGACCGCACTGCATATGCATATGCAGGGTTATTGTTTCTTGAATGGATTGCAATACCCTGGGGTGAACGACCTCCCCCGGGCGAGGGCCCCGCCGGTGATGCCCGGGGACGCCCGGGGCAGGATGAGCACACCGTGGTGGTACGGCGGGCCGCAGTCCCGCGAGGAGGGACCAGCGATGAGCAACAGTCCGGCGGCCCGGCTCCAGGACCTGTTCGAGGGGCACCGGCTCACGCCGACGCAACGCCGCATCGCCCACAGCATGGTGCGCAGCGCGTCGACCGTCCCCTTCATGTCCAGCGTCGAACTCGCGGAGCTGGCCGGTGTGAGCCAGCCCTCGGTGACCCGCTTCGCCGTCGCGCTCGGCTTCGACGGCTACCCGGCGCTCCGCCGCCACCTGCGGGACGTCGCCCCCGAGGAGACGGCGACCGACGCCACGGTCAACGAGTACCAGCAGGCGGTGGCGGGCGAGGTGGAGAACCTCCGCCGGCTGGCCGAGGCGCTCGCCGACCCCGGGCCGGTGACGGAGGCCGGCCGGCTGCTCGCCGCCTCGTCCCCGCTGCCCGTCCTCGGCCTGCGCGCAGCCGCCTCCCAGGCCTTCGGCTTCGCCTACTTCGCGGCCAAGGTCCACAGCGACGTCAGGCTGCTGGACGAGGGCGGCACCATGCTCAGCGACCGCATCGACAACGCGGTGCGCGCCGGGGCGACCGCCCTGCTCTGCTTCGCCCTGCCCCGCCACCCCCGCGAGGTGGTCGACGCCCTCGCACACGCCCAGGCGCAGGGACTGACCGTCGTCACCGTCGCCGACTCCGTCCTGGCCCCCGTCGCCCGCCACTCCGACCTGCTGCTGCCCGCAGCCGTCGGCACCGGCCTCGCGTTCGACACCGCCTGCGGCCCGATGCTGCTGGGCCGGGTGCTGCTGGAGGCGATGTGCGACCACCTGCCGCAGGCCCAGGCGCGGTTGGAGGAGTTCGACGTGCGGGCGGCGGCGCGGGGGCTGTTCGCGGAGTGAGGGGCGCGCCGGTGGGTGCCGGCGCCGGACTGCGCCCCACGCCGGCGCCAGTGGACCCTCCCTGTCGAACCCGGTGGCCGCGCAGGCAGTGCGTGGGCGGAGCCTGCCGCCGGCGCGTGGCGGTGGACCGGCGCGGGACGTGCGGGAGGGCCGGACACCCGCGGTGCCCGGCCCTCGACCGCTGCGGCGACGCCCGGCCCGCGGGCGGCCCCTGCGCTCACCCGGTCCCGGCGACGTGGCGGTCCCGGGCAGCCCCCAGGGCCGCGGCCACCTGCGGTACCAGCAGCACCAGCAGGACGACGACCGGCGCCACCCAGCTCCCCGAGGCGTCGTGCACCGCACCGAGCACCGCGGGCCCGGCGGCGGCCAGCACGTACCCGAAGCACTGGGCCATGCTGGAGAGCTGCGCCGTGTGACGGGTGTCCGGCGAGCGCTGCACGATGAAGAGGAGGGCGAGCGAGATGGCCGCGCCCTGGCCCAGTCCGAGCAGCGCCATCCACGCGTAGGCGCCCGCCGCCGGAGCCAGCAGCAGCCCCACCAGTCCCGCGGCGCACAGCACCGCCCCGACCAGTGCGAGCGTCCCGGACCGCAGCCTGCGCCCCACCAGCACCGGCGCCAGGAAGGACCCCGCGATGCCCAGCAGGGAGGAGAAGGAGAGCAGCCACCCGGCCTGGCCCGCCGCCACCCCGGAGTCGCCGAGCAGGGTCGGCACCCAGGCGGTCGCCGCGTAGTAGCTCAGCGACTGCAAACCCATGTAGGCGGTGACCTGCCAGGCCAACGGCGAACGCCACAGCCCCCGCACGGGGTGCGCCGCCTGCCGCACGGTGTCCGCGGGCACCCCCGTCCGGGACCGCAGCTGCGGCAGCCACACCAGGGCCGCCACCACCGCGAGCCCGCCCCAGCAGGCCAGCGTCGCCTGCCAGGTCATGCCGGCCGCGTGCTGCACCGGCACCGTGACGCCCGCCGCGAGCGCGGCACCGCCGAAGAGGGACATCGAGTACAGGCCCGTCATGAGCCCCGCCCGCCCCGCGAAGTCCCGTTTGATCAGACCGGGGAGCAGGACGTTGGCCACGGCTATCCCGGCGCCCACCACGACGGTGCCCGCGAACAGCGCCACGACGGAGTCCAGCAGCCGCAGGACGGTACCGGCGCAGATCGCCACCATGGTCAGCAGCAGCGACCGTTCCGTCCCCAGCCGCCGCCCCAGGCGGGGCGCGACGGGTGCCAGCAGCCCGAAGCAGAGCAGCGGCAGCGTGGTGAGCAGGCTGGTGGCCGCCGCCGACATGCCGCTGTCCTCGCGGATGGTGTCGGCGAGCGGGGAGACGGCGACGAGCGCGGGCCGCAGGTTGAGCGCCAGCAGGATCACCCCGACCCCGGTGAAGAGGGCGCTGCGGCCGGTGGCCGTACCGGGTGGGCGCCCCGGTGTGCCCGCCGGGGCGGGACCGGTGGCGCCCGGACGCGGCGCCGCGAGGGTCGCCGGTGTCTCGTCAGGCATGCGGGGCTCCTGAGTGGTGCTGGGGGGAGGCGTCGTCCGGCCCGGCGCCGCGCAGGGCGTCCACGGCCTCGGACAGGTGGGCCAGCGCGTGGCGCTCGGCCGCCTCGGCGTCGCGCGCCTCGATGGCGTCGACGATCGCGAGGTGCGCGTCGAACTGGTGGCGTACGGAGTCGGGGAAGGGCCGGCCCACCACGGCTTCGAGGGCGGTGCGCAGCGCGCGGCTGAAGTGCTCGTAGAGCTCGGCGAGCACCTGGTTGTGGGCTGCGGCGGCCACCGTGCGGTGGAAGGCCATGTCGGCGTCGATGAACGCGGCGACGTCCCCCGACTCCCAGGTGCGGTCGCGCTCGCTCAGCGCGGCGCGAAGGGCGCACAGGTCCTCCTCGGTGCGGCGCTCGGCGGCGTACCGCGCGGCGTCCCGCTCCAGCGAAGCACGGACCTCGTACGCCTCCAGCCCTGCCGCCCGGCGCAGTCGACGCTGCACGGCGGCCCCGAAGTCGCTGTCGGCGCGCACGTAGGTGCCGTCGCCCTGCCGGGGCTCCAGCATGCCGGTGTGCACCAGGGCGCGGACGGCCTCGCGGACGGTGTTGCGCCCGACATCGAGCTGCTCGACCAGCACCGGCTCGGCGGGGATCTTCGACCCGACCGGCCACTCGCCGTCCCCGATCAGCGTCTCCATCTGCCCGATGACCAGGTCGACCAGGCTGGTGCGGGGGGTGTTCCGCAACGGCATCGGTGGCTCCTCAGGCGGTCTTCACGGACTCATTCACCCGGTGATGGGAACATCCCATGTTTGTGCCGGTCAAGCCGGGCGGCCGTCTGCCGGGCCTGAGGGCGAGGTCCTCGGGTGGGGGGAGCGGTGGTCCGCCCGCGGCCGTCGTGCGCGGGCGGACGCGGACGCCTGCCCCGCACGGCGACGGGGGAGGCGCCCCGGGCTGCCGGGCGCGGTGCGGGCGCCCGGCAGAAACGGATCAGAGCACGCGCCGGAGCCAGCCGTGCCTGTCCTCGGCCCGGCCGTACTGGATGTCCAGGACGTGGTCGCGGAGCTGGGTGGTCTCCTGCCCCGGCTTCCCGTCGCCGACGGTGAACTCGTAGCCCGCGCCCTTGAAGCCGGTGATCGGCGTCACGACCGCGGCCGTGCCCGCCGCGAACACCTCGGTCACCTCGCCGGACGCGGCACCCTCGCGCAGCTCCGCCAGCGTCACCGTCCGCTCCACCGGCGTGAGGTCGTGCTCCGCGGCCAGCGTCAGGATGGTGTCGCGGGTCACGCCGGCGAGGATCGTGCCGAGCGCCGGGGTGAGGAGCTGCCGGTCGGCGGTGACCAGGCACAGGTTCATCGTGCCCGACTCCTCCAGGGTGCCCTCGCCGGCACTGTCCAGGTACATCACCTGGTCGCAGCCGTGTCTCTCGGCCTCGATCTGGGCCGCCAGGCTCGCCGCGTAGTTCCCCCCGCACTTGGCGGCGCCCGTACCGCCCTTCGCCGAGCGGCTGTAGGTCTCCGTCACCCACAGCGTGACGCCGGTGACGCCCGAGGCGAAGTACGGCCCGGCGGGGCTGGCGATCACGGCGTAGGCGACCTCGGCCGCCGGCCGCACCCCGAGGAACGCCTCGGAGGCGAACATGAACGGCCGCAGGTACAGGCTCTTCTCGTCCGCGGCACCCGGCACCCAGGCCTCGTCCGCCCGGACCAGTTCCGCCACGCTCCGCAGGAAGTCCTCCTCGGGGAGCGCGGGCAGCGCCAGGCGCTCCGCCGACCGCGCGAACCGGCGGGCGTTCGCCTCGGGACGGAAGAGCCAGACACTGCCGTCCGCGTGCCGGTAGGCCTTCAGGCCCTCGAAGACCTCCTGGCCGTAGTGGAGGACCGCGGCACTGGGGTGGAGCGTGTACGGCTGCAGCGGCACGACCTCGTGACCGTGCCAGCCGTCCCGGGGCGTCCAGGTGGCACGCGCCATGTGGTCGGTGAAGTGCCGGCCGAAGCCCGGGTCGGCCAGGATCTGCTCACGCTCGCGATCCGGCACCGCGCCGGTCGTCCGGGTCAGGGGAAAATCGGTACTCATCGCCACATCCTCAGCCGAAGCGGCCCCCGTCGCGGACGAGCATCGCCCGGCAGGGCTTCCTCGTCATGCTAATGCTCGCGTTTCCGCAGGTTGGCCGGTCCCGGACGCCGACCGGGCGCAACCCGGCGCCGTTGTCCCGCACCTGACCCCTCGTCCGGTCCGGCCCGACCGGGACCGGCCCGGATGCGTTCAGGATGCAACCGACACCCGGCCCGCCCGCGTCCTTCACCCGTCACGCTGCGGACCACCTGGGCCGCCGCCACGCCAGGGGGAGAGGGAGAACACCAGATGAACAGAGGTCTTCGGGCGGCCGTCGCCGTCGTCGCCGCCGCCACGCTCGCCGGGCCGGCGTCGGGCTTCGCCGCCGCCGCCGCTCCCGCGCCGTCGAGCCCCGCCGGGTCCGCGCCCACCCACCAGGACGTGGACGGGGACGGTTACGCCGACCTGCTCGTCGGGGCCCCGGGAGCCACCGTCAAGGACCACGCGAAGGCCGGCTACGTCGCCCTCACCTTCGGCTCCACAACAGGCGTCGACATGGACCGGCACCAGGGCCTCACCCAGGCACACACCGGCGTGCCCGGAACCCCGGAGGCGGGCGACGCCTTCGGGCAGACCGTCGCCACCGGCGACATGGACGGCGACGGCCACACCGACCTGGTCGTCTCGGCGCCGGGCGAGTCCATAGGCGACGTCAAGGCCGCCGGCTCCGTCACCGTCGTCTTCGGCTCGGCGTCCGGGCTCTCCGACCACGCCATCGCCTTCCACGCCCCCAAGCCCACCGCCGGCCGCCACTTCGGGGACCGCATCGCCCTCGGCGACTTCGACCACGACGGACGCGACGACCTCGCGGTGGTCGACGGCTCCAAGGCCGACGTGGTGAAGGGCGCCGCCAACCTGCGGGACACCGCCACGCCGAAGATCACCTCGCTCACCCCGCCGGTGGGTTCGGCGGGCCTGGAGTCCGTGCGCAGTGGTGACGTCAACGGCGACGGGTACGCCGACCTGGTCACCGTCGGCTACGACGACGACCCGGCCGACGAGGGGACGCTGGCCGTCCTGCCCGGTTCCTCGACCGGGCTCAGGGCGACCCTGCTGGGCAAGAGCGTCGGGCTGCCGTTCGCCGGCTACCGGACCGTCGTCGGGGACGTGAACGGCGACGGCAAGGACGACGTGCTCCTGGACACCAGCTTCGAGGACGGCCCCGACGACTACAAGCTGCGCATCCTGCCCGGCGCGACCGGCGGCCTGGACACCGCCTCGCCCGTGGTGTGGCAGGCCCCCCTCCTCAGCGGCACCGCCACCCAGCTCGCCGACGTCGACGGCGACGGCCACGACGACCTCGTGGTCGCCGACACCTTCGCCGGCGACAGCGACGGCATCAACAGCGCCGGAGCGCTCACCGTCGTCTCCGGCGGCACCGACTGGCTGGACCCGGCCTCGAAGCGGACCGTCTCCCTGGACACCGACGGGGTGTCCGGCGTGGCCGAGGGCGGCGACCTCTTCGGCTCCGCGGTCGCCCCCGCCGACTACAACGGCGACGGCACCGCCGACCTCGCGGTGGGCGTCCCCGGCAAGCACGACGAGAAGGGCGGCGTGAGCATGCTCTACGGGAGCGCCGACGGAATCACCCCCAAGGGCTCCATCCTCTTCGGCCCCGACACCTTCAAGTACCCGTGGGTGCAGGCGCGGTTCGGTGCGGCGGTGGCCGGCACCCAGGAGGACTGAGCCACCCGCGGCCGGTCCGAGGCCCGCACGAGGTGGCGGGCACCCGTCGCCACCGGGTTGCGGACACCGACGCCCGGCCCGGCGAGCGCCGCCGTCCGCCCGCAGCGAAGCGGGCGGACGCCCGGCCCGCCCACCCGCCGGCCCTGCCGCGTGCCGCACCGGCACCACCGCACCGGCGCAGGCCGGCGGGCGGGGCGGGAGCCGTACCCCGACCGGCGAACGGCCCCCGCTCGGTGGGAAGTCGGGGGAAACCTCTAGTCTCCCTGACCGTGACTGACTCCTCCTCGCACCTTCTCGTGACGGCGGACGCCTACGACGCCGTCGCCGTGCTCTACGACGAGCTCTTCCGCGACGCGCTCGCCGCACTGCCCCTGGACCGCGCGCTGCTCGCCGCCTTCGCCGAGCTCGCGGGGCCGCCGGAACTCGTCCTGTCGCCGAACTGGGCTGCGGTCCCGGGGCGGTGACCGCCCACCTGCGGGACCTCGGGCTGGACGTCCTCGGCGTCGACCTGTCCCCGGCGATGATCGACATCGCCCGCGCGAACCACCCGGACCTGCGCTTCGAGGTCGGATCCATGACCGCCCTGGACCTGGCTGACGACGAGCTGGACGGCATCGTCTCCTGGTACTCGGTCATCCACGCCCCGCCGCAGGAACTGCCCGCCTATCTCGCCGAGTTCCGGCGGGTGCTCGCACCCGGCGGCCACCTCCTGCTCGCCTTCTTCGAGTCCGGCGGCGAGCCGGTGACGGTCTTCGACCACAAGGTGACGCCGGCCTACCGCTGGCCGGTGGACGACCTCGCGAAGCTGGCCGGCAGCGAGGGCTTCACCGAGATCGGCCGGATGCTGCGTGAGCCGGTCGAGGGGGAACGCTTCCGCCAGGGCCGTCTGCTGATGCGCCACGACGGCTGACCGCGGCCCGCCGGGCACGGCCCGCACAGGTACGCCACAACAGCTCGGAACCGGCATCGGCCGGTTGCGACCAGGCCGGGAGAGGTGGACACGTGAGGCGCATCGGCGTCATCGGAGTGGGGGAGATCGGCCGGGCCCTGGTGACCGGCCTGTGCCAGGAGCCCGACGCCTCACCGGAGATGTTCCTCCCGCCCCGGGGGGGCGTACGGCCGCGGAACTGGCCTCGCGCTTCGAGAGGGTGCGGGTGTGCGCCGACAACCAGGAGGTGGTGGACCGCTCCGAGCTGGTGATCGTCGCCGTACGCCGTCAGGACCGGCACGCAGCACTCGCCGGCCTGCGGGTGGACGCCGACCGTACCGTGGTCAACGTGATGGCCGGCGTCGGCAACGACGACCTGCGCCGGACCCTGGCCACCGAGGCCCCGCTGGTGCGGGTGATCCCCCTGCCCGCCGTCCGCGAACGCCGCTCCGTCACGGCAAGGCCCTCGACGGCCTCCTGGCCGACCTGGAGTGAGCACGCAACAGGGGTGAGCACCCAGGGCGGGACCCGGCGCTCCTCGCCGGCCCCCAGCCGGACAGGGCGTCGGCCGTGGACTCGCCCGTCCCGGCGGCCCGGCCACGAGGGCGGGCCGCCCTCTCCCGCCTCCGCAAGCCGGGCCCCGCCCCCGCCTCAGACCTCGCCGCGGGCCATCGCCAGCAGCCGGTCGAAGACCGCCGCGTCGACGCGGACGCCGTCGTGCGCGTGGGCGTTGGTGATCCAGGGACGCAGCCCGCGTACCAGCTCGGCGGTCCGCAGCGAGTGCTCGCGGTCGACGAACATGTCGTCGTGGTAGACCGCGGCGACCACCGGCACCGTGTTCGCGGAGAGGCGGTCCAGGTCGTACAGGGGCGGCCAGTCGGTGCGCCGCGCCAGCTCCTCGGCGGCGCCACGCAGCGGGACCAGCGCCGGGTCCTCCTCGAACTGCCAGGGATAGATCATCTCGCCGGTGAAGCGGAGTGGACCTGCGCCCGCGGCGTCAAACTCCGGGAACTCCGCCCTGACCCGCTGCGCCGACCAGGCGGTGGGCCGCCCGCCCTGGGCGTAGATCGCCTCGTGCAGCACGGCGTAGAGCGGGCGCGGTGCGAAGGACAGGGTGGCGTCCAGGCCGCGCAGGAACGGGTCCGAGAGCCGCGGGCCGTGCGGTCCGTGGACGAACGCCCCCTCCAGCAGGTAGTGCAGGCTGTCGAAACCGGACGTGGTGCCGAAGGTGATGCCCATGGTCTGGAAGCGGCGCACCGAGAGCCGTTCCCCCGAGGGCATCCGCACCTCGTGCTCCGCCAGGTGGGCGGCTACCGCGTCGGCGAGCTGCTGATCACCGGGGTAGCGGGCGAAGTACCGCTCGTTGTGCGCCCGGACGCGGTGGTAGGCCGCGCGGTAGACGTCGTCGGCGTGGCCGGTGAGGGTGGGCAGGCCGCCGGTGACGAAGACCTGCTCGAGCCCCTCGGGGGCGTGGCTGAGGTAGGTCAGCGCGCAGAACCCGCCGAAGCTCTGACCCAGCACGCTCCAGGGACGGTCGCCCTGGAGCGCCCGGCGCAGCAGCTCGGCGTCGCGCACGATGGCGTCGGCCCGGAAGTGCGCGAGGTGGTCCGCGGCGTCGGTCCGCCCCTCGAGCGTGGTGCGGTCGGCGGGGGTGGACCGGCCGGTGCCGCGCTGGTCCAGGAGCACGACGCGGTACTCCCGCAGCGCGCGTCGCAGCCAGGCCGAGGCGGCGTCGGGGCGCTCTGCCCGGCCTCCCGGGCCGCCCTGCAGCCACAGCAGACGCGGAAGGTCCCGGTGCTCCTGTCCCGCGGCGGTGACCTCCCGGGCGAACAGGGAGATCTGCGGACCGTCGGGACGCGTGTGGTCCAGCGGGACGGTGAGGGTGTGGTCGGAGCAGACCAGACCGCTGTGGCGGTAGGTGGCTCCGAGGGCGGTGGTCATCTCGCTTCTCCGTGGTGGTGGGGTGTGGTGCGGTACCGGGCCGGGGCCCCGGCGGCGGGGCCGGGACGCCGCGGTCGCACCCCGGCCGGGGCGGGCCCCTCCGGCTGTTCCGGCGCAGGCCCGCGGACCTCAGTAGCCTTGCACTCCCAGTTCCCGGCAGATGCCGACCAGCTCGGGGTGGACGTAGCGGCCGTCCTTCTCGATGCACTCGCCGTCCAGGTGGATCGACGGCCCGACGATCGAGCCGTCGGTGTGGGCGGCGGCCACCCACGGCTCACCGCCGATCCAGGCGCCCTTGGTGCCGATGCCCAGCTCCACGCAGCCGAAGACCCGCTCGTCCTCGACGATCCGCCCGGTCGGCGCGGGCACACCCGGGTTGAAGCCCAGCGACCAGTGGGCGACGCGGTACATGTTCGGGTCGTCCCAGGAGGCCAGCCAGTTGCGGAAGACCTCGGCGTCCTGCTCGCCCTCGACGCCGGTGACGACGCCGTTCTCCACGGTGAGCCGGACCGGGGTGCGCAGCAGGCCCAACTGGTCCGGCGGCCACAGCGCGCCGTCGAAGACGAGGACGCCGTTCTGCGTCTCCTCCAGCGGGTTCCAGGAGATCTGGCCGGAGAGCATCACCGTCTCCCCGGGCTTCTCGGCCGGCTTGCCGCGCAGGTTGATCGGCCGGCCGCCGTTGCGCCCGACGAGGTCGGTGCCGTTGGGGGAGGTGATGCGGACCTCTTCGGCGGCCTCCAGCAGGCGCACGAGGGCCTTGCCGAGCCGCATCACGCCCTGGAAGTCGGGCCGGCCGACGGTGGCGACCAGCATGTGGACGTCCATCGCGGTCAGGTTGGTGTAGCGGCAGCCGTTCGCCATCGCGGTGCGGAAGGCGTCGGAGTGCATCAGGTACGAGACGGCGAACTCGATCCACACGTCGGCGTGGGCGATGGCACCGGCGACCGGACGGGGCGGCTCCATCGAGGAGCTGGGCAGCGTCTGGGACCAGACGACCACCGGGTGCGCGCCGGCGGCGGCCACGGCCGCAGCGGTGGCGTCGACGACCCGGCGGTCGCTGCTGGTGTCACCGGTCAGCACCACGTGCTCACCCGGCTTGACCAGCATGACCTCCTCGACCAGCTTGCGCGCGGCCAGCGCGAGTTCGAACGCCAGGTACTCGGGGCGCGGTTCGAGGCGGCTGAACATCTCCACGGGGGCTCCTTGTGCGGTGGTGCGGTGGTGGTTTCGGGCGGTGTGGCGCGGGGAGCGGCGGTGGCCGGGCGGTGTGCGGCACGGCGGGTCACCCGGCCTTCAGGAGCTGGGCGGAGTCGCCGAGCGAGCTGCCCGCGATGAGTCCGGCGCCCACCAGGTTCAGCTCCTCCTCCGCCCGGGCACCGCGCCACCTGCGCACCACCACCCGCACCAGCAGCGCCGCGAGGACGAACCAGCAGGCACTCGTGGTGGCCACCAGCAGACCGGTGGCGAGCATCACGCCCATCTGCCGCCGGGGCCCGCCCAGCAGCTGGACCAGTGCACCGGGGATCGCCCACAGCAGCAGATGGCCGAGGACCCCCGGGGCGTCCAGGCCCTGTCCGACGGTGTCGGCGTAGATGCGGGCGACCGGGGGGATCAGCCCCTGACGGAAGTAGGAGTGCCACAGCACCGCGACGACGACCAGCGCGGCGGCGAACCCGACGAGTGCGGCACGGAACTGCTCCCGCCGCCCGGCCCGCTCGAACGCGTCCCACGGGCGGTGCTCCCGGCGCAGCAGCCACCCCGCCTTGAGGTCGTACCCCATGTCCGCGAAGGCCGGGCCGGTGGCGGAGACGTAGCCGACGAGCAGTGCCAGCGGCACCGAGGGCACGCCGGCGAGCAGGCCCGCGATCAGGAAGATCAGGGTGACGGCGAAGGACGGGAACCAGCCCGACTGCATCGCCGCCAGTCCCACGATCAGCTCGTGGACGAGCGCGGCGAACGCGGCGAACAGGACCCAGCCCACCAGGGCCAGGGGGCTCAGGTCGCCGAGCACGCCGCCGAGTGCGGCCATCACGACGGCCCCGGCGGCGAAGAGCAGGTAGCCGCGGACCAGGGTGCGGCGCAGGGTCGCCTCGTCGACGGTGGGACGTACGGCGGGGTCCACCGCGGTGGTGCCGGCGGCGGCACGCCCCGGGCGGCGCCGCAGCAGCAGGTGGACCGCCTGCCCCAGGGCGACCAGTCCCGCGCCGACCATCACACCGTGCGGGATGAAGCCCCCGGTCAGGTCGGTGCCGAGGAGACCGGGCGCGTACTGGGCGACGGCCAGGCCGATGCCGAACATCAGCAGCGCCCACATGTTGCCGAGGAAGGCCACGCCGGCCGCGGACAGGGGCAGGCCGAAGAGGGTGCCGCCCAGGCCGACGAGGGTGCCCGCGCCGAGCACCAGGGCCCGCCTGCCGCCCCGGTCGCCGGCCCTGATGGTCTCGGCGGCCGCGGCGCCGGGTGGCCAGGCGGCGTCGGCGGGCAGCAAGGGCGAGCCGAAGGAGCGGTAGAGCACCCACGCGTCGATGAGCAGACCGGCGAACGACCCGGCCAGCATCGGCCACACCAGGTCGCCGCGGCCGAAGACGTACGGCACGGCGATCGAGGTGAGCAGCACGTTGGCCGAGGCGAAGGTGGCCGCGGAAATGGCGCTCTGGGCCAGGTTCTGCCGGTGCACGGACCGCATCCGCCGCAACCCCGCCACCGGGACGCGGCCGAGGAGCATCGCGAAGAGGGCACCCACCACGGAGGTGTTGGCGGAGATACCGAGTTTGGCGACGAGGTCGGCACCGATCACCGCACCCACCACGGAAAGGGCGGCGAGCAGCACGAACGTCACGGGCTCGCGGACCGTGGGATGGCGACCGCCGGAATCCTGCCCGCCGGGGTGCGCGGGGTCCCGGGTCGCTGCGGGACCGGAGGCGGAGGGGGAGTGAGGTGACACGGAGGACCCCTTTCGGCAGGGCGGAGCCGGGCAGGACGGGCCGGCCCCGGGGCTGCGGTACGGAAGAGCGGGCGGACGGCGGGTGCCTCAGCCGCCGAAGGCGGTACCGGCCTCCGCGGCGGCCTCCCGGACCAGCTCGGTGAGGTGCCCGGCAGCGCGGGAAACCCGGTGGGAGGGACCGATGACGGTCAGTGAGGCGGCGACGGCACCCGCCTGGAAGACCGGGGCGGCGACGGCGGTGACGGCCTCGTCGTACTCGCCGTGGCTGATGCTCACACCCTCCTGCCGGACCCGTGCGTAGCACCGCAGGAGTGCCTCGAAGTCGGTGATCGTGTGCTCGTTGAAGCGCTGCAGCGGGCCGGCGCCGAACAACTGGCGCTGCTCGGCCTCGGGGTGGTGGGCGAAGATCGCGTGGCCGGAGGCCCCCGCATGGCCGGGGATCACAGCACCGACGATCGCGGTGTAGCGCACCGGCCCGGTGCCGTCCACGGCGGCGGCACAGCGGTAACCGCTGCCGTGCGGGACGTTCAGCACGACGCTTTCCCCGGTCTCGCGCAGCAGTCGGGCCAGGAGGGGCCGTACCAGGGACGGCAGCACGCCGCTGTGCTCGCCGACCCGGGCCAGGCGGGGGACGGAGGGGCCGAGCCGGTAGCGGCGGGTCGTCTCGTCGCACATCAGGAAACCCCGGGCGGTGAGCGTGGTGAGCAGCCGCTGCACCACGGCCTTGTCCCAGCCCTGCTCCCGGGCCAGCTCGCTCACGCCCCACTCGGGCCGCCGCTCGGTGAAGGAGAGCAGCACGGTCAGTGCCCGGTCGACGCTCTGTAGCACCCCTTTCGGGGCCTCCACCTCGGTCATGGCAGCCGCTCCTTCTGCTCTCCCCACCCGGCGTGCGGTCGCCGCCCGGTGCGCTGAGCGCAACGACGTTGCGCTCAGCGGCGAGAACTATGGGCAACGAGCCCGCGGGGAGTCAAGACCCTCGCAGGGCCGGAAAGCGCGAGCCGCAAGGGACGGGCTCCCCTGCGCGCGACGCAGTGGCGGACGCGGGCGTCCCGGCCGGCGGGACGCCCGCTCCCGGACCCGCCGCAGGTCCGCCGCCCGTATGAGCCCCGTCAAAGGCGTGCCGTGCGCCGTATGGGACGCGTCAACGGCGCTCGGATCCGGCCACGGAGGAGTTTTCCTCGAGTCGACCGTTCGATCCGAAACCTCATCTAGGAGCTCGCGATGGCCGACCTGGCCTTCGTCGCCACCACGGTCGCGGTGTTCGCGCTGGTGGCCCTCGTCGCCAAGGGGGTGGCGAAGCTGTGACCGTCGAATACGTCGTCGGCCTGGTCGTGGCCGTCGCCCTGCTGGGCCTGCTCGTCCTCGCCCTGATATTCCCGGAGAGGTTCTGAGCAGCGTCATGACTCCCGTTCTCGCGGGCGTGCTCCAGGTGCTCGCCCTGGTCGCAGCGCTCGCGCTCGTCTACCGTCCGCTCGGCGACCACATGGCCCGGGTCTACTCCACCGGCCGCCACCTGCGCGCCGAGAAGTGGATCTACCGGGGCATCGGTGCCGACCCGGACCGCCAGATGCGCTGGCCCGCCTACCTGCGGGGTGTCCTCGCCTTCTCCGCGGCCGGCGTCCTCTTCCTCTACCTGCTGCAACGGCTCCAGGGCGTACTGCCCGGCTCGCTGGGTTTCGCCGCGATCGACCCGGACCAGGCCTTCAACACCGCCGCGTCCTTCGTCGCCAACACCAACTGGCAGTCGTACTACGGCGAACAGGCCATGGGCCACGTCGTGCAGACGGCGGGCCTGGCCGTGCAGAACTTCGTCTCCGCTGCCGTCGGCATCGCGGTGGCGGTGGCGCTGGTGCGGGGGTTCGCCCGCTCGCGCACCGGTGAGCTGGGCAACTTCTGGGTCGACCTGGTGCGCGGCGTCGTCCGCATCCTGCTGCCGATCGCGGTGGTCGCCGCGGTCGTCCTGGTGGCCTGCGGCGCGATCCAGAACTTCGCCGGGATCCACGAGGTCGGCCAGTTCACGGGCGGGGCGCAGCAGTGGAACGGCGGTGCGGTCGCCTCGCAGGAGGCCGTGAAGGAACTGGGCACCAACGGCGGCGGCTACTTCAACGCCAACAGCGCCCACCCCTTCGAGAACCCGACGCCGTTCACCAACCTCTTCGAGGCCTTCCTCATCCTGGTCATCCCGGTCGCGCTGACGCGGACCTTCGGCCGCATGGTCGGCAGTCTCCGGCAGGGCTACGCGCTCCTGGCCACGATGGCCGCCATCTGGGCCGGTTTCGTCGCCCTGATGATGTGGACCGAGTTCGCCCACCACGGTCCGGCGCTGGAGCTGGCCGGTGGGGCGACGGAGGGCAAGGAGACCCGCTTCGGCATCGCCGGTTCGTCGATCTTCGCGGTCACGACCACCCTCACCTCGACGGGCGCGGTGGACTCCTTCCACTCCTCGTTCACCGGCCTGGGCGGCGGCATCACCATGCTGGGCATGCAACTGGGCGAGATCGCCCCCGGCGGCACCGGCTCCGGCCTCTACGGCATGCTGATCATGGCGATCATCGCGGTGTTCATCGCCGGCCTGATGGTCGGCCGCACACCCGAGTACCTGGGCAAGAAGATCGGCACCCGCGAGATCAAGCTGGCGGCCTGCTACATCCTCATCACCCCCGCCCTGGTGCTCGTCTTCACCGCCGCGGCGATGGCGCTGCCCACCCCGGGCCACTCGATGACGAACTCGGGTGCCCACGGGTTCTCCGAGATCCTCTACGCCTACACCTCGGGGGCCAACAACAACGGCTCGGCCTTCGCCGGCCTGAACGCCGACACGCAGTGGTTCAACACCACGATCGGGCTGGCCATGCTGCTCGGCCGGTTCCTGCCGATGGTGTTCGTGCTGGCGCTGGCCGGCTCGCTCGCCGAGCAGCAGCCGGTCCCCGCCACCGCGGGCACACTGCGCACCGAGAAGCCGCTGTTCACCGGGTTGCTGGTGGGCGCGATCCTGATCATCACCGGTCTGACCTACTTCCCGGCCCTGGCGCTGGGCCCACTGGCCGAAGGGCTGGCGTCATGACCACTCGCACCGAGAAGCAAGAGGACTCCATGTCCACCACCCTCCCCGCGCCCCCGCCGGACGCCCCGCCCCGGCCGGAACCCGCCGAAGAGCGCGTCGGCGCCGGACTGTTCGACCCGAAGCAGCTGGTCAAGTCGTTGCCGGACGCCCTGCGCAAGACCGACCCGCGCCTCATGATCAAGTCGCCGGTGATGTTCGTCGTGTGGATCGGCTCGGTGCTGACCACCGTCTTCTCCCTCACCGACCCCGGCGACTGGTTCGGCTGGACCATCAGCGCCTGGCTGTGGCTGACCGTGGTCTTCGCCAACCTGGCCGAGGCGGTGGCCGAGGGCCGCGGCAAGGCACAGGCCGACACCCTGCGGCAGGCCAAGACCGGCACGGTGGCCCGCCGTCTGGACGGGGACGCCGAGGAGCAGGTCCCGGGCACCGAGCTGCGTATCGGCGACCTGGTCGTCTGCGAGGCGGGCGACGTCATCCCCGGCGACGGGGACGTCGTCGACGGCGTGGCCTCCGTGGACGAGTCGGCGATCACCGGTGAGTCGGCCCCGGTCATCCGCGAGTCCGGCGGCGACCGGAGTGCCGTCACCGGCGGGACCAAGGTGCTCTCCGACCGCATCGTCGTCAGGATCACCACCAAGCCCGGCGAGACCTTCATCGACCGCATGATCGCTCTGGTGGAGGGCGCGGCACGGCAGAAGACGCCGAACGAGATCGCCCTCAACATCCTCCTCGCCTCCCTCACCATCGTCTTCCTCCTCGCGTGTGCGACCCTGCCGCCGTTCGCCGACTACGCCGGCACGCACCTCACGATGGTCGTGCTGGTGGCCCTGCTGGTCTGCCTCATCCCGACCACGATCGGCGCGCTGCTGTCCGCCATCGGCATCGCGGGCATGGACCGGCTGGTGCAGCGCAACGTCCTGGCCATGTCCGGCAGGGCCGTGGAGGCGGCGGGCGACGTCTCCACCCTCCTTCTCGACAAGACCGGCACCATCACGCACGGCAACCGCCGGGCCTCCCGGTTCGTGCCGGTCTCCGGCACGGGAGAGGCGGAGCTGGCCGCCGCCGCACACCTCTCCTCGCTGGCCGACGAGACACCCGAGGGCCGTTCCGTCGTCGACCTGGCCGTCAGGAGGTACGGGCTGGAGGCACGCGGGCAGGGCGAGGTGGCCGGCGCGCAGTGGGTGGCCTTCACCGCCCAGACCCGCATGTCGGGGGTGGACGTCGACGGCCGGAGGGTCCGCAAGGGCGCGGCCGGCTCGGTGCTCGCCTGGGTGCGCGAGCGCGGCGGCACGGTCGCCCCGGACGCCGGCCCCCTGGCCGGGCAGATCTCCGAGGCGGGCGGTACGCCGCTGCTGGTGGCGGTCGAGGACGCCGAGGGCGCACGGGTGCTGGGCGTCATCCACCTCAAGGACGTCGTCAAGGAGGGGATGCGGGAACGGTTCGACGAACTGCGCCGCATGGGCATCAGGACCGTCATGATCACGGGCGACAACCCGCTGACGGCCAGGGCGATCGCCGAGGAGGCCGGCGTCGACGACTTCCTGGCCGAGGCGACCCCCGAGGACAAGATGGGCCTGATCAGGCGGGAGCAGTCGGGCGGCAAGCTGGTCGCGATGACGGGCGACGGCACCAACGACGCCCCGGCCCTCGCCCAGGCGGACGTCGGCGTGGCGATGAACACCGGCACCTCGGCCGCCAAGGAGGCCGGGAACATGGTCGACCTCGACTCCGACCCGACCAAGCTCATCGAGATCGTGGCGATCGGCAAGCAGCTCCTCATCACCCGGGGCGCACTCACGACCTTCTCCATCGCCAACGACGTGGCGAAGTACTTCGCGATCATCCCGGCGCTGTTCGCGGCCGTCTACCCCGGCCTGGACAAGCTCAACATCATGCACCTGTCCTCGCCACACTCCGCGATCCTGTCCGCCGTCATCTTCAACGCACTGGTCATCGTCGCGCTGGTGCCGCTCTCCCTGCGGGGCGTGCAGTACCGGCCGGTGAGTGCGGACCGGCTGCTGCGGCGCAACCTCGCCGTCTACGGACTGGGCGGACTGGTCGCACCGTTCGTCGGCATCAAGATCATCGACCTGCTCCTCTCCCTCCTCCCCGGAATCGGTTGATCGGCTGTGAACAACTCGGTTACCAACACCGCGCGGCTGCTGGGCGCGGGCCTGCGCGCCCTGCTCGTCCTCACCCTCGTGACGGGCGTCCTCTACCCGCTCGCGGTCACCGGCGTCGCCCAGGCCCTGTTCCGCGACAAGGCCGACGGCTCGGAGGTCAGGGCGGACGGCAGGGTCGTCGGTTCCGCCCTCATCGGCCAGTCCTACGACCTGCCGCTGAAGAAGGGCCAGAAGACCCCGGAGCCCGACCTCAGATGGTTCCAGGGCCGCCCGCACAACGGGCTCGGCACCAACAGCGTCAACACCCGGTACAAGTTGCTCCTCTCCGGGGCCACCAACCGCTCCGCTGACAGCAAGGAGCTGGTCGACTGGGTGAGGGCTGCCAGGAAGGCCGTCGTCGAGGACAACTCGGTGGCCGGCTACGCGGTCAGGCCCTCGGACGTGCCGGCCGACGCGGTCACCTCCTCCGGCTCCGGACTGGACCCCGACATCTCGCCGGCCTACGCGGACCTCCAGGTCCACCGGGTCGCCCGACGGAACGGGCTCCCGCTCGCCCGGGTGCAGGAACTCGTGGAGAGCCACACCGAGGGCCGGACCCTGGGGTTCATGGGTGAGCCCCGCGTGAACGTCCTCGCCCTCAACACCGCGCTCCGGGCTCTGGTGGCCGGAGACTGACCGCCCTCACGCGGCGCGCGCGGGAGCCGGTGGGCCCAGGGAGTGTCCTGGGGCCCATCGGCTCCCGCGCGCGGCCACCGCCCGGTGGCACGCCGCCGCCGGCACCCACCAGCCGTCCACGGCCTCCGGCTACCAGCTGGCCGGTCGCCCACCGGTGGTCGCCGTGGCCGACGGTCGTGCCCGTGTCCAGCGCGAGTCCCTGGGCGACATCGAGCAGGAGCGGTACCCGAAGGGGTGGGTGAGGCGCGAAGGGAGTGTGTTGTTTCTTCTTGAACGCTGCCCGGTCTGGACCAAAGTCTTGACGGCTTCATGTGGTCCGTTTAGAACAAGACATGAACACGGCCCGGAGCGTGCGGAGTTCGGCGCGTCCACTCTCCGGACAGTTCATTGTCATGCGCGCGACAGTGCTCAAGCATCCCCCCACCCCCACCCCCACCCCCACCCCCCCACACGGACGGACGGTCTGACATGGGACTCTCCTTGCGAAGCCGCACTGCGATGTGCGGTGCCTCCCTGCTGTGCTGTGCCGCCACCGCACTGCTGCCCGCCACGGCCTCGGCGCAGGCCCTCAAGGGTGCCGACGGCGCCCAGGCGGTCGTCTTCTCCGACGACTTCAACGGTGCGGCCGGCTCTGCGGTCGACGGCTCCAAGTGGCAGCAGGAGACCGGCGACAACGTCGACAACCACGAGCGGGAGTACTACACCTCCGGCACCAACAACGCGGCGCTGGACGGCAACGGCAACCTCGTCATCACCGCCCGCAAGGAGAACCCCGGCAACTACCAGTGCTGGTACGGCTCGTGCGAGTACACCTCGGCACGGCTGAACACCTCGGGCAAGTTCACCCAGACCTACGGCCACGTCGAGGCGCGCATCAAGGTGCCCCGGGGTCAGGGCATGTGGCCGGCCTTCTGGATGCTCGGTGACGACATCGGGAGCGCCGGCTGGCCGGCCTGCGGCGAGATCGACGTGATGGAGAACGTCGGCTTCGAGCCGGGCACGGTGCACGGCACCATCCACGGCCCCGGCTACTCCGGCTCGGCGGGCATCGGCGCCCCCTACTCCCTGCCCGGCGGCGCCGCCTTCGCCGACGACTTCCACACCTTCGCCGTCGACTGGGCGCCCGACTCCATCAAGTGGTCGGTGGACGGGAACGTCTACCAGACGCGCACGCCCGCTGACGTGGGCGGCAACCAGTGGGCCTTCAACAAGCCGTTCTTCCTGATCCTCAACCTCGCCGTCGGTGGCTACTGGCCCGGCGACCCGGACGGTTCCACGTCCTTCCCGCAGCAGATGACCGTGGACTACGTACGGGTCACCACCAGCGACTGACGGGCGACGCCCCCGGCGGCCCACCGCACCGAAGTGCGGCGGGTGGAGGCCGGTCCTGGCGGCGGACGACCGGCCGGGGTCCCCGGGGCCTCCCTCTCCCGGTGTCGGGAGGCCCCGGCGGGCGCGTGGGCCACTTTCGGCAGAGGCGCGTCGGCCGCCTGCCTCGGTGTGAGGGGGCGCCGCCTTCCGCTTGCCGGGACGCTCCGGCCCTCAAGTGCGTGATTCTGCGGACCTGTTCACGCGCCCCAGCAACAGGTACAGCGCGGGTGCGAGGACGAGGCCCACCGGCAGGGAGAGGTCCGTGCCGCCGGCCGCGCGGGCCAGGGGCCCGTCCAGAACCCGGTGGCGAGACAGCAGGCGGACACCGCGGTGGCGGCGACCAGGGCCACCGCGCCCGCCCAGTTCACCCCGCCGGTGTACCAGTGGGGGCTGCCGGGGGAGAGGTCGCTCAGTTCGTGGCCGTCGTGGCGTGCTGCCCAGCCGTCCAGCCGCTGCATGCCGCCGGCCGCCCGGAGGGCCTGCTCCGGGCGGCCGGCGGCCTGGCTGAGCAGGCAGCGCCTACACCGCAGGCTGACCGCTGCCGGCCTGCTCGGCCTCCACGGCGACCTGGTAGGAGAGCAACTGCTGGAAGAGGCCGGGCTCCCGGGCGAGCTGTGCGTAGGTGCCCTCCTGGACGACCCGCCCCTCGTCGAGGACCACGATGCGGTCGGCGACGGCCACGTTGGTGATGCGGTGGGTCACCAGGAGCACCATCCGGTCCCGCGCCAGGGAGCGCAGACGCCGGAAGATGCGGTACTCCGCGCGGGGATCGAGGTTGGCTGTCGGCTCGTCCAGGACCAGCAGGCCAGCGTCGCGGAAGAAGGCCCGCCCCAGTGCGATGCGCTGCCACTGACCGCCGCTCAGTTCCTCGCCGCCCAGCCACTCACGGGCCAGGAGGGTGTCCAACCCGGCGCCGAGCCGGTCGACGACCTCGTCGGCCCCGGCGGCCTCGCACGCCTCCCGCACCGCCGCGTCGCCGCCCGGCACGGGCTGCCCGAGAGTGATGTTCTCCCGCACCGTCAGCGGCCAGTGGGCGTAGTCCTGCGGCACCAGCGCCACCTGCCGCCACAGGGCCTGCGGATCGGCGTCACCGGTGGCGACCCCGTCCCACCGGACGTGGCCCGCGGTGGGCAGGCACAGGCCGCTGACCAGCTTGGACAGGGTCGTCTTACCGGAGCCGTTGAAACCGACCAGGGCGACGACCTCCCCGCGGCGCAGCGTGAGGGAGACGTCGTGCAGCGCGTCGCCGCCCTTCCCTGCGTAGCGGTGGGAGACGCCCTCGACCTCGATCACCCGGGGGCGCCCGGGCCGGTGGGCACCGCGCCGCATGCAGAAGCCGCCCGCCCGGTCCAGGAAGCCGGTCCAGTCGTCCATGTACAACCCGGTGCGCACCGCCCGGGCGCCGACTCCGACCAGTGCCCGCACCGACTGCCCCACGGTCTGCAGGGCGAAGACCGCCATCCCGGCGTGGCCGACGCTGATGCGGCCGGTCGCCAGCAGCCACACCACCGCAGCCCACACCACGGCCGAGCCCGCGCCGCCGCAGACCGCGCCCACCAGGGACATCCGCGCCCCCTGGTCGGCGGCGCTCCTGTCCTCACGGTTGATCCGGGTGACGGTCTGCCGGTACCGGCCGGTCAGGAAGCCGGCCATGGTCCCGGCGCGGATCTGGTCGGCGGCGTCCTTGTTGTAGATGTGCCACCGCAGCACCGACAGCATCCGGTAGTCCCCGTTGCTGCGCAGGTTCGCGAGGTAGCGGACCCGCGCAGCACTTACCTGGGCCAGGGCCTGCGGCAGGCCGGCCAGCACCAGCAGCGGCAGCAGCACCGGGTGCACACCCGTCAGCACGACCGCGCCGGCCAGGAACGAGGCGGTCGAGGCGATCAGGTCCTGGCCCTCGTTGATCAGGTCACCGGTGACCTGTGCACCCCGGTCGGCGGCCTCCCGCTCCCGGTTGAACTCCGGCTCGTCGTAGGCGCAGAGCTCCACCTCGGCGCAGGCCGTGAGCAGCATCTGCTCCGCCTCCCGCGACATCAGCGGTCCCAGCCGGGAGGAGAGCCAGGCGACGGTGATTCCCAGCAGCGCCCGGACCGCCGCCGCCCCCGCCAGCAGCGCCACCGACGGCCATGCCTGCACCAGCCGGTGGTAGACGTCGCCGCCGGACAGCAGCGCGGTCAGGGTGCCGCTGACCGCGACCAACCCCATCGCCTGCATCACGCCTGCGGTCGCCTGGCACACCAGCAGGCCCACCGCCGCGGCCCGGTCCACCTGCCAGGCCAGCCCCAACGACCGGCGTACCAGCCGCGGCAGCCGCCTGGCCATGTCGATCAGCCGGATCGACCGGCCGGCCGCCTCCCGGCTCCCGGTCAGGTCCACGTAGCGCATCTCCGCCACCGAAGCCTCACCCGCCTCCGCGGCAGAAGCCTCGCCCGGCTCGGCGGGACCACGACCGGCCTGCCGCGGAAGGGTGGGCCCGTGCTCCGGTGGCCGGCCGCAGGGGTCCGTCCCGCGCACTGTGCGCGGAGGGCGCGCCCCCGGGGTGCCGGGGCGCGTGCCGTGCGCGGGTGCCGCGGCCGTGCCGCCCTCCCGGGGGGTGACGGGCGCGGTGCGCGGTGACGAGGTGTCCGCTCGCTCCCCGGGTTTCTTTCCCGAGCCGGGGTGGTGGGGCGGCTCGGGGGGCTGAGAGGGCTGCTCGCTCATGCCGGCCACCCCGTACCCAGGCGTGCGGCACAGTGCCTCAGGGCGTCAACACCACGCCGCGCCGCCGTGGTGGTCCTCGCCGCCGGAAGGGCATGTTCGATTCTTGTGAGCGTGGGCGCGGGAGAGGGGACGGGAGTCATGGGGTCCTCCGTACGGACGCGTGAGGGGTACTGGTGCTCCAGGAACGCGACCGGGGAGGGCCTTGTAACGGGTATGCGGTGAACGCATGTTCCAGAGGCGGGGGGTTCGCCTGCGGTGCCGGGCTTGCGGGGCCGGGGCGTCATTCGAACGGGGTGATGTCCCCCGGGCGGGGGATTGCGGGGCTGATCCGCGCAGACCGCGCCAGGACCGACCCGGTCGAGGCCCAGGGGAGCCGCCCGCGTCGCCGCGGAGGGGTGCAGTGGCGCCCCGGGCACGCCGCGGAGTCGGCACCGCTGCGACTCAGGACTGCCGGTGGTAGACCTTGTTGGCGATGCGCCAGCCGCCGCCGGCACGGACCAGCAGGAAGACGTCGGTGAACGTGTCCGCGCCGTGCGAGAGCGTCATGGTGGCGGTCGCGACGGTGCCGTGGACGTCGACGGCGTCGATGCGGCGGGAACGGGTGGCCTCGTCCGGGGCCGGCCGCCCGGGGAAGAGCGCGCAGTACTCGTCCAGGGACCAGGAGACGAACGCGCCCTCCCGGAGCCCCTCCACACGGGCGGAGGGCAGGAACGCCGCGCGGAAGTGGGCCGCGTCGCCGGTGGCGTGCCCGCGGACGTAGGCGCGCAGGGGCTCCAGCACGGCGTCCGCCACGGCCGGCGCCGTGGCGGCGACGGCTATGTCCGCACCCGGGGCGGCAGGAGGGTCGGCCAGACCGGCTGCGTTGCGCACCGGGGTCTGCGAGGCGGTGGCCAGCAGCGCCATGTCCTTCACGAGCGCGCTGACGGTGAACTCGGCCGCCCCGCCGCCCTCCCGGCCGTCGAGGAAGGCACGCTTGCGGGTCACGAACGCGCCCGACTGCCCGAGTTCGAGGACGTCCAGCACCTGCGAGCGGGACAGGCCGAGGGCGTCACCCTGCCGCAGGGCATCGCGCAGCGCGAGGACGGTGCCGGCGAGACTGTTGTTGGCGATCAGTTTCAGCGCGGCCGCCGTGGCGGCGTCCTCGACGCGCCGCACCGTGCCGAGCGTCTCCAGCACCGGCCGGACCCGGCCGAGTGCTGCCTGCTCGGCGGCGGCGAGGATCTGCAGGGTTCCGGCGGTGACCGCCGGCACGGAGCCGAGCACCGGGGCGTGGACGTAGGCCGGGCCGAGCCGCCGGGCCAGGCCCGAGGCCTCGGCAGGCGCGACGGTGCTGGTGTTCAGCACGATCGCGTCCGCGCGCAGGGCGCCACGGACGCCGTCGAGCACCTGGGCGCAGGCAGGGCCGTCGAACAGCGCCAGCAGCACGAGGTCGGCCTTCGCCACTGCCTCGTGCGGAGAAGCAGCCGTCCTTACGGTGGCCGGTGCGCGCCCGGAGCGTGTCCAGCCGACGACGTCCCAGTCGTGACCGTGGAGCCGCTCAGCGAACGCCTGGCCCATGCGCCCCAGGCCGAGGACGGCGATGGTGTGTGGTGTGGTCATGGCGTCAGCCTGTGACACCACCCGAGCTGCGACAAGCGCAGGCTTCGCAGGGCAGCCCTGCGCGGCACGCATGGCGATGGGCCATACTGCGGCGGTGGAACTGACCGTGTGGCAGACCTTCGTGACCGTGTGCCGTCTGGGGTCGCTGTCGGCGGCGGCCACCGAACTCCATCACACGCAGTCGGCCGTCTCCCGGCAGATCGCCGGACTGGAGCGAGACCTCGGCGTGCCCCTGGTCGAGCGGCATGCGCGGGGCGTGCGTCCGACCCCTGCCGGCGAGGTGTTCCGGCACCACGCCCTGGCAACGCTCCACGAGGCCGACCGCGCCGTGCACGCCGCACGCGAGGTGCGGGACGGGCGGTCCGACCGGCCGCTCGCGGTCGGTGCGACACCCTCGCTCGCCGCGGGGATCGTGCCGACGGCCATCCGGGCCCTGCTGGAGCGGACCGAGAACCTCCGGTGGAGCCTGCTCCCCGACCTCAGCTCACCACTGCACCACCGCGTCGTCATGGGAGACCTCGACGTCGCCGTCATCACCGACGCGCCACCTGGGCTACCCCAGGACCCACGGGTCGAACGACGGTTCCTCGGGCTGGACGCCATGGTCGTCGCACTGCCTCTCGGCCACCCGCAGGCCGGAGGCGAGCCGGTGCACATGCGGACGCTGGCCGACCAGAGCTGGGTCGAGGACAACGACGGCTCGGCGGCACTCCTGCGCCAGCACGCCGCCCGCGCCGGGGTCAGCGCCCGCATCGACCTCACCGCGGCCGACCTGCTCGGCAAGCTCGCCCTGGTCGCCACCGGCCACGCCGTCGCACTCATCCCCGGCGTGCTCAGGTGCGCGCTGCGGGCCGACGTCACCACCGTCGACCTGGTGGACCCGCCGACCCGCGGCATCTACACGATCACCGCACGCCGGGCACCCCACCCTTGCGCAGCACCCCTGCTCGACCAGCTGGCCACCGCCTTCGCCCCGGCCTCTCCCGGCCGAGCCGCTCACCGGAAGCCCGGGACGCACGCCGAGGCAGCCGCGACGACACCTCAGGAGGGCCGCACGCCCACGCCCCCGGAGGTGCCCGGGCACCGCACACCCCGTCAGCGCGCTGTGTGAGGAACAGCCCGCGAAGCAGACTCGAACAACCCCCGCTGCTGTGGGGGGACTTGGCGGGCCCATACCCAGACGCTGGACAGGACCCGGCCGCTGGGCACGATGTGGCAGCGGGGCAGTGCCACCGCCCGCCCGCCCTTGGCTGTTCCCGCGGCGGTGCGCCAGGCAGCGTCTGTCAAAGTCCCGCCTGTCCGGCGGAGCCTGGCACGCGCTCCCCGGAATTCGTCCGGTGGGAAACCGGAGTTCTCCCCCTCCGCCTTGCGATCGCAGGGGCACCAGACACCGCCGGACCCGCCCTTGGGGCGAACGACGCCACTTCGAAGACGCCGCCCGGGGCCGGGCCGGAAGCGACCACCGCTCCACGGGTGCGCACGCGACCCGAAGCGTGGGCGGAGACGGGGGCGCAGGGCTCAGTCGCCGGTGGTGCCGTCGGCCATTTCCCGCAGGATGTCGATGTGCCCGTTGTGCCGGGAGGTCTCCTCGATCAGGTGCATCAGCACCCAGCCGAGCGTGACGTGTACGCCGTCCCTCACAGGCCGCTTCGCCGTGGCCGCCAGGTCCGTGGCGGCGACCAGCCCACGGTAGCGGGCGCTCTGCTCCTGGTAGGCGGCCAGGAGTTCCCGGAGGGGGAGTTCCGCCCCCAGACGCATCTCCCGGTCGGGGTCTTCGTCCGTCCACGGTCCCTGGTCCTCCTCCCCGAGGAAGACCACTTGGAACCACCAGTACTCGACCCACCGCAGGTGGCTGATCAGGCCGCCCAAGGTCATCAGCGGCGACTTCGGCAGCGGCGCCGCGGCGGCACCCGCCGCGGACAGCTCAGTGCACTTGGCGATCGCAGTGGCCCGAGCGTAGTCGAGGAAGGTCGTCAACATGGTGCGTTCGTCCCAGGCGGGTGGCATATCGCTACGTGGCATGCGGCGAATGGTCCCATGCGCACCACCACCGGGGAGACCGGCTCCGTGCCGCCCCTCCGGCCGACGAGGCGACGATCCCGAGCCGCACCGACGCCCCCGGCTCCACGGCAGCGACACCGCGTGCACGCACATCACCGCCGCCCCTGTTCCGGTGCGGACCGCGCGGCTCGCGACGACATCCCCCGCCCCCTCGGCGCGCCGTCGGCCGCCTTCCGGGCCTTCGTGCGTTATACCTATGAGACAACTGTGTGACAGAGATGGCGCCGTGTCCGGAACCTCGACGAGGTCGCCCGACGTGCACTCCGCGCCCCTGCACCAGTCCTCGCCCCGCAGCCCAGGAGACCTCATGGCCACACCGATGACTGCCGCCCAGTTCCTCGCCCAACTCGACAAATGGGACCTGCGCTACGTCGAGATCCCCGGCTGGAAGACCAACAACCGTGAAGGGCACGGCGCTTGGGGCGGTGTGAACGGCTTCATCTGGCACCACACCGGCGTCACCATCGAGGCCGACGACGCCAGGACCTACGCCGCCGGCACCCTCTTCCACGGCCGCTCCGACCTCCCCGGGCCGCTGTGCCACGCCTCCATCGGCATCGACGGCACCCTCTACCTCGTCGGTTGGGGCCGCGCCAACCACGCCGGCGGCGGCGACCCGAAGGTACTCCAGCACGTCGTCAACGAGGACTACACCGGGCAGCTCCACCCCACCAAGGGCAACGCCGACGGCATCGACGGCAACGCCCACTTCTACGGAGTGGAGATCCAGTACTCCGGCAGCCACGCGATGGCCGACGCCCAGTACGCCTCGGCGCTGCGCCTCTCGGCGGCCGTTCTCGACCACCACGGGTGGACGGAGAAGTCGGTCATCGCCCACGCGGAGTGGTCGAGCGACAAGTGGGACCCGGGACGGGCCCCCAACAAGGTCATGGACATGGTCGCGGTCCGGGCGGACGTCAAGGCCACCCTCGGCGGCGAGGGTGGCGGTGGCGACTGACTAATACTGCAACGGTGCTTACCGTGACGAGGCCTCAGCTCTTGGGCGGTGGCCTCGTCTCTTGTAGTGGCTGGTCCGAGCCTGTTGTTGGCGTCGGCGGCGCCATCGGGACCAGTGCAGGACGTGGTCAACGCTGCGGCGGACTGGTCGGGTGAGACGCGTCATCAGTCGGCGGATCTCGGGGAGGGTGAGGGCTACCAGGTCTGGTGTTCGAGCAAGTCCGGCCCCTTTTGAAGCTGCTGGGCCCGCACGACGGTGAGGTAGGCGTGGGCAGCCATCGCGAGAGTGATGTG
>NZ_JBHWGP010000050.1:0-31662 GCF_042733155.1 Streptomyces sp. NPDC059740
CGTCCACAGGCTGTGGACGAGACACGGAGGCGAGGGCCGGGGCTTCACCCGGCGGCTGCGGCGGCGTCCCTGAGGACACGCGTCACCTGGTGGCAGGCCGGGGTTCCGGGGGTGACGGGGGCGAAGTGGCCGACGCCGGGCAGTTCCAGCAGCGCCACGGGGGCACCTGCCCCCGGTGCCTGGCCGGGGGCAGCCGGCCCCGGTGCCCCGCCCCGCACGCCGCCCGCGCCGGCCACCGCGCCCCGGGCCGCCGGCGTGCCCTGCCCCGCCTCCGCCGGGGGACGCCCCACCGCCGTGGCGTACCGGCGGGAGAAGGCCACGGGCACGACGGCGTCCGCGGTGCCGTGGAGGAGTGTCACGGGGAGGCCGCGGGGCGGGTGCCCGATCGGGTCGGCCTCGGCGATCCGGTCCTCCAGCCCGGGGCCCGGCCCGCAGAACGCGGCCACCGCTCCGTCGCTGAGGGCCGACTCGTGCGCGGCCACCAGGTCGGCGACGGGGGCGACGGCCACGACGTGGTGGACGGGCAGCCCGCGGCCGGCACCGGACAGCACCAGGTGTCCGCCGGCGGAGTGCCCCAGCAGGAGGACGGGGCCGGTGGCCACCTCGGCGCATGCCGAGACCGCCGCGGTGACGTCCTCCAGGGTGACCGGCCACCCGCCGCCCGACCCCACCCGCCGGAACTCGGGGAGCGCCACCCGCATCCCCTCGCCGGCGAGCGCACGGGCGAACGGCGAGAGGTGGCCGCGGTCATAGGCCGCCCGCCAGAAACCGCCGTGCACCAACACCACCAACGGCGCTGCGGCAAGGGGCTGTTGCGGCTCGTACCAGTCCAGCCGCTGGTCGGGGTGGGGGCCGAGGACCTGCACGCGGTCCGGCTCCACGGGGGGCAGCTCCAGCAGGGCCGCTTCGTCCGCCGCCACAGCCGCCGCTTCGGCTGCCGGCACGGCACCCACCTCGCTCACCGGTCCCCCTCCGACGCGTCCGCCAGGCCGCCGCCCACCGTCCCTGCGGGCCGGTCCTGCCCGGCGAGCACCTCGCCCAGCACGCGGGCGGCCCGTTCCACGTCGGCGAAGGAGGTGTACAGCGGTGTGAGACCAAAACGCAGCAGGTCCGGCGGACGGAAGTCGCCCACCACGCCGCGCCGGCAGAGTTCCGCCATGACCGCCTCGGCGGACGGGCAGGCCAGGGTGATCTGGCTGCCGCGTTCGTCATGGGCCGACGGCGTCACGCAGCGGACGGTGCCGGGCGGCGTGTGGGCGGCCACGCACTCCAGGAAGAAGTCGCCGAGTTCCAGGCTCTTGGCGTGCACGGCGTGCAGGTCCACCCCGTCCCACACCTCCAGGGCCGCCTCCAGCGCCAGCATCGACAGGATGTCGGGCGTGCCCACGCGGCCCCGGGTCGGACCGGCGGCAGGGGTGTGCCCGCTCTCCATCGCGAACGGGTCGGCGTGCGAGGTCCAGCCCGGCAGCGGTGAGTCGAACCGCTCCTGGTGCCGGGAGGCCACGTACAGGAACGCGGGGGAGCCGGGGCCGCCGTTGAGGAACTTGTAGGTGCAGCCGACCGCCAGGTCCACGCCGTGCGCGTCGAGTTCCACGGGCAGGGCGCCGGCGCTGTGGCACAGGTCCCACACGGCGTAGGCGCCGGCGGCGTGCAGCGCGGCCGTGATGCCGGCCAGGTCGTGGCGGCGCCCGGTCCGGTAGTCGACGTGGTTGACGAGCGCCACGGCGGTCCGCTCCCCCGCGGCGGCGGCCAGTTCGCCGGGGTGCACCGCCCGGACGGTGCACCCGGTCAGCCGGGCCGCGGAGTCGGCCAGGTATCCGTCGGACGGGAAGGTCGCGGCGTCGAGCAGGATCTCGTCCCGCGGTGGCGAGGCGGGGTCGGCGGCCCGGTCGGACTGCGCCATCCGCACCGCGGCCACTACCGCCTTGAAGACGTTGACGCTGGTCGAGTCGCCCACCACGACCTGCCCCGGGGCGGCGCCGAGCAGCGGGGCGAGGCGTTCGCCCACCCGCTCGGGCGCCGTCCACCAACCGGACTCGGTCCAGGAGCGGATGCGCAACCGTCCCCACTCGTGGCCGACGACCTGCGCCAACCGCCCGGCCACCGACCGCGGCAGCGCACCGAGGGAGTTGCCGTCGAGGTAGACGACCGGGGCCCCCGGCCCGTCCCCCTCGCCGTCGTGACCCGCCGTCGCAGCGGGCCCGGGCCCGGCTCCGGTCCGGTCTCCGGCCGCGTCCTCCAGGACGAACCGGTCCCGGAGCGGTGCCAACGGGTCCTTCGCGTCCCGTTCGGCGGCCTCCACCGCCAGTGCACCGGCACCCGACCGCCCCGTGCCGCTCCCGGCCCGGGTGCCGGTACCGGCCTGGCTCGGCGTCTCCCTCCCCGGTCCTCCCACCGCTCCGCTCCTCGCTGCTTCGGTCGTGGCCGCAGCGGCTCTCGCCGGGCCCGTCCCGGCTCCCACTCCCGCATCACTCGTCTCAGGCATGCCGGCACTCTCGCACTCGCTGCCGCGGGCCCGCTCCTGCCCCGGCCGCCGCGCTCGTCCCCGATTCCGGTCCCGGGTCCGCTTCCGTCCCGGCGTCCTGCGGCACCGGACGCCTCCGCCTCGGCACAGGCCTCGTCTCAGACATGGCCGCGCGCCGTCCACAACTCGGGGAAGACCAGCTTCGCGGCACGTTTCTCCAGCCACGCCACTCCCGCCGAACCGCCGGTGCCGGGTTTCGCGCCCATGGCCCGGCGGGTGGCGACGAGGTGGTCGTTGCGCCAGCGCCACACCAGTTCCGCCACGTCCGTCAGCGTCTCGCCGAGTGCCACCAGGTCGTCGCCGGGCGAGCGGCGGTAGATCTCCACCCAGACCGCCTCCACGGCGGGGTCCGGGTCGTGGCGGGCCGTCACGTCGCGCCGCAGGACGTGGTCGGGGACGGCGAACCCGCGGCGGTGCAGGTAGGCCAGCACCTCGTCCCACAGGCTCGGTTCGTGCAGCGCCTTGCTCAGTTCCGCGTACTCCCGAGGCGCACCCCGGTGGGGCACCAGCATGGACGCGGACTTCTCCCCGAGGAGGAACTCCACCCGCCGGTACATCGTCGACTGGAAGCCCGAGCCGTCGCCCAGTGCCCCCCGGAACGCGTCGAACTGGGTGGGGGTCAGCCGGGCCAGGGGCTGCCAGGCGGCGTTGAGGGCCTGGAGCGTGTACGTCGACCGCCGCAAAGCGGCCATGGTCCGGGGCAGGTCCTCGCTGCGCAGCGCCTTCGCGGCGGTCTGCCACTCGTGGACGAGGAGGGTGAACCACAGCTCCATGACCTGCGTGGTGACCAGGAAGGCCATTTCGCCGGGGTCGTCGGAGAGCGGCTCCTGGAGGTGGGTGAGCAGGTCGGCGTGGACGTAGTCCTCGTAGGGGGTGGTGCCCTCGGCCCCGATCCCGAGGTCCGGGTCGAGGCTGTGGTCCGCCGGGTTCCGCGAGTCCGGGTCCTGAGCGCCCGGACTCTGCGAGGCCGGAGCTGTGCGGCCCGCGTTGTGGGAGCTTCGGCTCCGGGCGCCCGCCTCCTGCGGGCTGCCCGCGTCCGGTGGGCTGCCCGGGCCGAACGGGCAGCCGGACTGTGACGCTCCGGCGCCGCGCCCCGGCGGGGATCCGGCTGCCGGCTCTGCTCCGGACGGGTGACTGCGGCCGGTACCGCCGGCCGGTGGTGACTGCGACATCCCGGACTCCTCTGGTGGGTCGCTCCTCCGGGTGGCGGTCCGCTCCTGCCTCCTTCGGCGGTGTGGGAGCTCCGGTCCCCTCTCAGGGGGCCTTGCCATATGCCCGCCCGGGTCGGACGCTCATATGGCAAGGACCCCTCAGGCCCCGCGGGGGCCTGCACGCATCATGCGGAGTGTCCGGGGACATGGCAAGGGCCGGCCGCGGGTGGCGGCCGGCCCTGTCGCGCCGGTCGGCGGGGCCGGAGCCCCGCGCGGGAAGCCGCTCAGGTGAGGGTGGCGGCCGCCGCGGGCGAGGAGTCCTTCAGGAACTGGCTGCACCGCTCGTACTCGGCCTGCTCGCCGATGGCCTCGGCGGCACGCGCGAGGGCGTGCAGCGCCCGCAGGAAACCGCGGTTCGGCTCATGCTCGAACGGGACGGGGCCGTGCCCCTTCCACCCGGCACGGCGCAGTGCGTCGAGGCCCCGGTGGTAACCCGTACGGGCGTAGGCGTACGACTCCACGACCCGCCCGGCCTGGTAGGCGTCGTCGGCGAGCTGGGCCCAGGCCAGGGAGGAGGCGGGGTGGCGAGCGGCGACGTCGGCCGGGTCGGTGCCGGAGGCGAGCAGCTCGCGGGGGCCCGGGTCGTCGGGCAGGTGCGTGGGGGGAGGTCCCCCCAGAAGGTTCTCGTGAATGGGCATGGGTTCCAGTCTGCCCCCTCACCGCACCGGCCGGTACGGGGTACCGCGAGCCGCCGCGTCACTCCGCGGTGGGAGCCGGTGCCGCCTCCCCCCGACGGCCGTCTCCGGGGTTGAGCGGGGGCGCGCTGACACCGCAGTGGTAGCGGCAGGCGGGCGCGCCGGCGGCCTCCTGCGCCGCCGCCTCCGCATCCCGGGCCGCCTCCGCATCCCGGGCCGCCGCCGCACCCCGCGCCTCCGCGCCCTGGGCCGCCGCCGTACCCGGTGCCTCGGCCTCCTCGGGCGTCTGCGGGCGGAGGGGCGGCGGCTGCGCCGGGGCCCCGGCAGGGGCCTTCAGGACGTCCGCCCGCACCGTGGCCCACGCCAGCACCGCCCCCACCACGAGCACCCCGGCGCACCAGAACATGGCCCGCCGGTACCCGGCCGCGAACTGGGTCGGCGAACGGTAGGACTCCGGGCCCAGCCCGGCCAGCAGCGGAAGCGCGGCGACCGCCACCAGACCGGCGGCCCGGGCCGCCGCGTTGTTGACGCCGCTGGCCAACCCCGCGCGGGAGACGTCCACCGAGGCCAGGACCGTGGACGTCAGCGGCGCCACCAGCAGCACCATGCCGCAGCCCTGCACCAGCAGCGCCGGCAGCACGTCCTTCGGGTAGGAGGCGTGCGGTCCGATCCTGGTCATCAGCAGCATGCCGCAGCAGCACAGCAGCGGGCCGACGGTCAGGGGGATGCGCGGTCCGATGCGGCGGCCGAGCTCCCCCGAGCGGGCCGAGAACAGCAGCATCAGCAGCGTCGTGGGGAGCAGTGCCGTCCCCGCGACGAGCGCCGAGTAACCGGCCACCACCTGGAGCTGGACGACGGTGAGGAAGAAGAAGCCGCCGAAGGCCGCGTACACGCAGAGCGTCACGCCGTTGACCGCGCTGAACTGCCGCTCGGCGAAGATCTCCAGGGGCAGCATCGGGTCGGGCCGTCGCCGCTCCACCACCAGGAAGACCAGCGCCAGCGCCACCCCGACGACCGCCGGCACGAAGACCCCCGCCGAGGCGCCCCCGGTCGGCGCGGCGATCAGCGCGTACGTCACGCCGCCGAGGGCCAGCGCCGCGAGGAGCGCACCCCGGACGTCGAACCGGCCGTGGTGCGCCGGGTCCCGGGTCTCGGGGACGTGGCGCAGCGCCACCGGCACACACACCGCAGCCAGCGGCACGTTGAGGAAGAACACCCAGCGCCACCCCGGGCCGTCCACCAGCCAGCCGCCGACGAAGGGGCCGACGGCCGCAGCCACGCCCCCGAGCCCCGACCAGGCCCCGACCGCCCGGGACCGCTCCTCGGGCCGGAAGACGGACTGGATCAGGGCCAGCGACCCCGGGGTCAGCAACGCTCCACCGACGCCCTGGAGAGCGCGGGCCAGGACGAGCAGCGTCGCGTTGGGAGCCAGGCCGCACAGCAGCGAGGCCGTGGCGAACCACACCACCCCGGTGACGAAGACCCGCCGCCGCCCGTACCGGTCCCCCAGGGCGCCGCCCAGCAGGATCAGGCCCGCAAGGGTGAGCATGTAGGCGTTGACCGTCCACTGGAGGACGGCGAGGTCCGCTCCCAGGTCGGCGCCGATGCGGGGCAGCGCCACGTTGACGACCGTGGAGTCGAGCAGGGCCATGCCGGACCCGAGGACCGTCGTCAGCAGCACCCACCGCCCGCGCGCCGAGGAGACCTCGATCGTCCCGGGCCGCCCCTCGCCAACGCCGTCCGGGCCCGGGTCGGCGCCCTGCACGCCCTGCCCCGGCACGTCCTCGTCCGGCTGCGAGGCGGCCCGCCCGGGCTCGTCGCCGGCGGGCCCGGAGGTGGGCCGCGGTGCGTCATCGCTCATACGGTGAGCATGCCCAGCGCGCAGCCGTCCGGCCACCGCTGGTCCCACCGGATTCCCACGCGTCAGGGCCCGCCCCCGAAGCCCGGACGTGCCGAGCGGGGACGGGCCCTGGTGGTGCTCCTCGGACGCCCGGTCCTGCCGGCCGTCCGGGGAGCACCTCAGCCTGGTGAGAGCTGCTTACTTCAGCTTGGTGCCGGTGGAGCGCAGGTTGGCGCAGGCCTGGGTGACCCGCTCGGCCATGCCCGCCTCAGCGAGCTTGCCCCAGGTGCGCGGGTCGTAGGTCTTCTTGTTGCCCACCTCGCCGTCGACCTTCAGCACACCGTCGTAGTTGCTGAACATGTGGCCGGCGATCGGGCGGGTGAAGGCGTACTGCGTGTCGGTGTCGAGGTTCATCTTCACCACGCCGTTGTCCAGCGCGGTGGCGATCTCCTGCTCGGTGGAGCCGGAACCGCCGTGGAAGACGAAGTCGAAGGGGGCGGCCTTGCCGTGCTTGGCGGCCACGCCCTCCTGGAGGTCCTTCAGCAGCTCGGGGCGGAGCACCACGTTGCCCGGCTTGTAGACGCCGTGCACGTTGCCGAAGGAGGCGGCCAGCAGGTAGCGGCCCTTCTCGCCCAGGCCCAGCGCCTCCGCGGTGCGCAACGCGTCGTCGACCGTGGTGTACAGCGAGTCGTTGATCTCGTGGCTGACGCCGTCCTCCTCGCCACCGGTCGGGGTGATCTCGACCTCAAGGATGATCTTGGCGGCGACGGCCTTGGCCAGCAGCTCCTCGGCGATGGAGAGGTTGTCGGCCAGGGTCTCGGCCGAACCGTCCCACATGTGCGACTGGAAGAGCGGCTCCTGGCCCTGGGAGACGCGCTGCTCCGAGATGGCCAGCAGCGGACGCACGTAACCGTCCAGCTTGTCCTTGGGGCAGTGGTCGGTGTGCAGGGCGATGTTGACCGGGTACTTGCTGGCGACCACGTGGGCGAACTCGGCCAGGGCGACCGCGCCGCTCACCATGTCCTTGTTGTACTGGCCGCCCAGGAACTCCGCGCCACCCGTGGAGATCTGGATGATGCCGTCGCTCTCGGCCTCGGCGAAACCACGCAGCGCTGCGTGCAGGGTCTGCGTCGAGGTCACGTTGATGGCCGGGTAGGCGAACTTGCCTGCCTTCGCCCGGTCGAGCATCTCGTTGTAGACCTCGGGAGTTGCGATGGGCATCTGTCCGCTCCTTGGGTATGCGGGTGTGCGTTCTGGGCCCTGACCAGAGGTGGCGACCACTCGCCGCCCTCATCTTCCCAGACTCGGGCGTCTCCTCCACCTGCTGTCCGCAGGAGGAGATCCGGGCCCGTCACGCCATGTGAGGTGTTTCACGTGAAACGGGTGACGGCTCGGGAAGGGGGCGGCGAGGACCGGTCACGCCAGGTCGAGGTCGGCCAGCTGGTATCCGGTCAGGTAGGGCAGTCCGGCCTCGGCGATGGCCTCGGACGCGCCACGGTCGACGATGGTGGCCACGGCGACGACCTCGGCCCCCGCCTCGCGAGCGGCCTCGACCGCGGTCAGCGGCGAGCCGCCGGTGGTGGAGGTGTCCTCGACGACGAGCACGCGGCGGCCCTTGATGTCCGGGCCCTCGATGCGACGCTGCATGCCGTGCGTCTTCTGGGACTTCCGGACGACGAACGCGTCGAGGCGCCGGCCACGCGCGGCGGCGGCGTGCAGCATCGAGGCGGCGACCGGGTCGGCACCGAGCGTGAGCCCGCCCACGGCGTCGAAGTCCAGGTCAGCGGTGAGGTCCAGCATCACACTGCCCACCAGCGGCGCGGCCTCGGCGTCGAGGGTGATGCGGCGGAGGTCGATGTAGTAGTCGGCCTCCTTGCCGGAGGAAAGCGTCACCCTGCCGTGCACCACGGCCTTGTCCTTGATCTGCCGCAGCAGCTCGCCTCGTGTGTCGGACGGCACTGCCGCGCTGACGTCGTCGCTCATACGCACGAGCTTAAAGGTCCAGGCGACCGGCGCCCTCCCGGCCCGCCCCCGAGCGGCAGTCGGGGGAGCGGACGCGGGGAGGGCGCCGGTCCGGAGCCTCAGGACAGCCGCTGCCAGCTCCAGGTGGTGCTGATCTCCAGCGGGTCGATGGGCGTGACCAGTCGCGGGGCGGTGTTCAGACCGTTGGGTGGACCGGACTGCGGCTCCACGCAGACGGCCGGCTCCTGCTCGTCGAAGACGACGACCCACTCGCTGCGGCTGGCGACCTTCAGCTCCAGCCGTCCCGGCCAGGTGAGCGTGACGTCGACACCCGCGGGCATCCCGAAGCAGTCGTCCCAGGGGCCGGGGCGGGGGTCGATGCGCCGACCGGTCGGCAGGTGGTCGGGGCCGCGCTCCTCCTGCCACTCGGGGGTGAAGTCGATGCGCACCCCCTCGCCGGCACCGTCCTGGGACCCGTCGGCGGTCTCCAGGTGGCGCAGGAACCACGGATGCCAGCCGGCCTGGGCAGGGAGGGAGTCGGCGGTCGCCTCGACGCTGAGGGTCAGCGTGAGGGAGCCGCCGTCCTCGGCCAGCTCGACCTTCTGGGTGACGGTCCCCGGGTAGGGCCAGGGCTTCGCCGGGTCGTCGAGCGCGTAGGTGAACATCGCGGTGGTGCCGTCCACGAGCGCGGTACGCCACCGCAGGTCGCGGCCGTTGCCGTGGATGGCGTGCGGCGGCGAGTTGAGGGGCATCCGGTGCACCTCACCGCCGTTGCGGAAGCGACCCTCCGCGATCCGGCCGCACCACGGCACCATGGGGAAACAGCCGTACTTCTGCCCCTGTCGCAGCAGCTCGGTGCCGCCGACGCGGAGGCTGCTGACCCGGCACCCGTTGTCCGGGGCGATGGTCACCTCTGTCCCGCCGGCCACCAGCCGCACCTCGTCGGCGGCGGCGCCGGAGGCTGACGGGGTCCCTTGCGTGTCCTGGTTGCTCACGCGTCCGACCCTAGCCAACGCCACCCCGGGCGGCCCCACGACGGCCTGATCCCGAGGCCACCGACCCGCGGCCGGTACGCCCCGGTGGTGCCGGGTCAGCGTCGCCGGCGCAGGATGCGGCTCACGACGACGGCTGAGGCCAGCGCCACGGCGGCGGCAGGCGCGGCCCAGCGCAGGGCGGCGGTCCCCGGGCTCTGGTCGGGGCCCGGCACCGGGGCGTAGCGGCCGCGGGGCGGGGCGTGGTCGACCTCTTCGGCGCTCCGGCCGATCATGGTGCGCCGGGCGTGTGCGGCCTCAGCAGGCGGCTCCCCGCCGTCGGCCGGCCCCTCCTCGCCGCCGGACAGCCCGGCGATCATGTCCTGGGACAGGTCCTCCGCGAGGTCGTCCCCCAGCTCACCGCCCAGCTCGTCGCCCGCGGAGGTGGAGGACTCGGCCGGTGCGACGGGTTCAGCCGCGGCCTCGTCGGCCGGACCGGCGGGCTGCTGCCCGGCCCCAGAGGACTCCCCTGCCCCGGAGGCCGCTGCCGCGTCGCCCGCCGCACCGCCTGCGGACTCCGCTCCGCTGGGTCCGTGCGCCGTGCCACCCCAGGCACCGGGGGTCTCGGCGACCGGCGTCCGCTCCAGGTCCACGGCGAGCTGTTCGGCGAAGCGGTCCAGCAGCCTGCGTCCCGCCGCCTCGACGGTCTCGTGCGGCAGGTCGTCCAGCCGTCCCGAACTGCGGACGGCACCACCGCAGGCCAGCACCGTCCGGCCGTCCTCGCCGGCCCGCAGGCGCACGGTGAGGCCGGCCTCGGCCTTGCCCTCCCCGCGGGCCTCGGTGCCGGTGGCCTCGATCGCCAGCACGACCACGACCGGCTCACCCGTGGTGTCAGCGCTGTCCGCCGGTCCGGACCCGGCGGTGTTGCGTGCCGGGTCCGCTCCGCGCGGCTGGTCGGCGATGCGCAGGCCGAGACTGCCTCGGTAGGTGATGGAGGTGTTGCCCACCCGCAGGCGCAGCCGTCCCTTGAGGGGGCCGGGCCCCGCATCGCCGTCCAGCTGGACGCCGGGCAGGCACCGGGCCACCCGGTCCGGCTCGGTGAGGGCCTGCCGGACCACGTCGACGGGAAACGGAACGTACACCTCGTGCTCCATGTTTCGGAGCCTACCCACCAGGCCGCCGCACCCGACCCGTCCGGCACGAATCACCGGTACGGTCCTGCCCGCGGCCTTCGTGGCGCCAGGTGTTCAGTCCTCGTAGCGCGGACGCAGCAGTGTCGAGGGCGGCAGACGGGTGGGGCGGGAGCGGGAGAGGGCTGCCGCGTCGGCGCGCAGGACGGCGGTGGTGAGGGACCTGAGGTGCGGGCCGCCCCGGGTCAGCCGGAGCGGCGGGGTGGACCGGCCCGCCAGTACGTAACCCCAGCACGAGCCGTCCCGCCCCGCCCCCCGCCGGCACGGCGCCCCTGTCGGTGAGCTGTGGGGGCCGGACCGCCGGGCGACGGCGTAGGGCACGGTCCGCAGTCCGGCAGAGCGGACGGTGGCCTCGACCGTCCAGTAGGCGTGGGCCTCCCGGTGCGGCGAACCGGCGTCCACCACCAGGCGGCCGGCGGGGGCGAGCACCCGGGAGACCAGTCCGTAGAACTCCTGCGAGTACAGCTTGGTGCCGGCGGTGCCGAGCGGGTCGGGCAGGTCGGAGACCACCACGTCGTACCCCTCGGGCGGGGAGCCGGTGCGGGAGGGCCGCCGCAGCCAGCCGAACGCGTCGGAGTGCACCACCCGCACCCGCGGGTCGGTCATCGCCCCGCGGTTCAGCCGCGCCAGGCCGGGGTCGTGCCGGGCCAGACGCACCACGGCCGGGTCGATCTCCACCACCGTCACCGAGGCCACGTCGGGGTACCTCAGGATCTCGCGTACGGCCAGGCCGTCCCCACCGCCGAGGACCAGCACCCGGCGGTGTGGTCCGCTGCTCATCGCGGGGTGGACGAGCGCCTCGTGGTACCGGTACTCGTCGGCGCCGTCGACGCGCAGGTGTCCGTCGAGGTAGAGGGCGAGCGGCCGGGCTCCCGGGGCGCGGCTCGCGCTCCGGCCGTCAGGACCGGTGTCGCCGCCGGTGACCACGACTTCCTGGACGGCGCTGCGCACCGCGACCCGGGGGGCGCCGTAGATCGCCTGCCGCGCCGCACGTTCGAAGGGCCCGGCCAGGGCGAGGGCCGTGAGCAGCACGAAGAGCGCTGCGAGGTTGACCATCAGCAGCCCGCAGCGGGCGCGCCGGGTGAGATCGCGCCGGAAGAGCCACAGCACCAGGGAACCGCCGGCCAGCGCGTTGACCACGCCGGTGAGCAGCACGCCGGTCAGCTGGCCCAGTACCGGCAGCAGCAGGAACGGGAAGGCGAGTCCGCCGACGAGCGCCCCCACGTAGTCGGCGGCGAAGAGGTCCGCCACCGCCCCGCTGAGGTCCTGCCGCCGGATGCGCTGGATCAGCGTCATCAGCAGCGGGACCTCGGCCCCGACGAGCACCCCGGTGGCGAAGGAGAAGCCGACCAGCACCGGCCGGGACGTGCCCAGCCAGGCGAAGCAGGCGAACAGCGCCATGGCCGAGCAGCCGCCCACCAGTGCCAGCCCGGCCTCCACCAGACCGAAGCCGAGGGCCGCCCGGCACCGCAGCCGCTTGGCCAGGAGGGAGCCCACCCCCATGGCGAAGACCATCACCGACAGCACGACGGACGCCTGGGTGACGGTGTCGCCCGTCAGGTACGAGGCCAGCGCCACCAGTTCCAGTTCGTACACCAGCCCGCAGGCGGCGCAGACGAAGACGACGAGCAGCACGAGGAGCCGGCCGAGCGCGGCGGAGACGGGCAGCCGCGCCTGCTCCGCGACCTCGAACGCCGCGGCGGCGTCAGAGACTCGAGGATCGGACACGTCAACCACCCAGTAAACGCTACGTCACGACTCATGCACCATGCGTCACTCACAAGGGTGCAATCTCGCGAGAGGCGCACGCGCGTGCGCACCGATCGACGCTTCCGGAGGGCTTCCGCCCCGGATTGCGGCCGGCCCCCGCACCTCCCGGGCGCCCTCAAGCCGCCCGGGACAGGCCCGAGCCGCGCACCGGGCCGCAGTTCAGCCGCGCCCCGCCCGACCGGTGACCGCCGGGACACCGGAACAGCCGACTCCGGCCGCCACCCGCCCGGACACCCGCCCCGACACCCTCGTCCGGGTGGTCACCAGGGCGCCCTCCTGCGGATACGCGTGCCAGGTGCGCCAACAGGTCCGGCCCTCCCGGTGCTGCGCCAGCATGGCCGTGAACGCGTGGGGCGACCCCGGGAACGTGCCCGCGAGGCCGTAGGGGTGGTCGGCGACGAGGGCCAGCAGCTCCTGGGCCCGCCCGGCGAACGACGCCTCGGAGAGGTGTTCGACGTGGGCGGCGAACTCGTAGTCCCAGTTGCCGACCTGCTCGGCGACACCGAGCGGGAGGGGGGTGCTGCGGCCCGCCATGCAGGCCACGGTCTCCGAACAGACTCCGGTGCCGTCCTCCAGAAGGATCTGGTGCGAGGCCCCGAGGAGACGGAGCTGCACTTTTGAGCCACCGAGCCGGAGTTCGAGTTCGGCGAGCGCGGGCAGCGGCTCCCGGCCCAGCGCCCAGGCGAGGTCACTGGCGCGCGTGTCGGTGTACGTGGTCTTCAGAGAGGTGAGCATGGGTCGACTCCGCAGGCGCACAGGGATGGTGGGCCGGCCCCACGCGGTGGAGGACCAGGTTCACGGCTGACCGCCGGTAGTTGCCCACGCAGGTTGGCGAGATGTGGTCTCAACTCCGAGGGAACCACGGATGTCGGCGCTGCACATCGTTTTTACCCATCTTCTCCGGGTTTCCATCCCTCAGAGGGCCCGACAGTTCAGTTGTTCAACCACCGTCCCATGCAACGCTGTTGAGTTGGCCGAAAGCATGTGCCGCCAGCCCTCTACCAGCAGCACGTGCTCCCCGTCGCCACTCACCCCAGCACCTCAGGAGCCTCCCCCACACCCGCCTCCACCGCCGCCACAGGAAGAACCTCCGCCACAGGAGGACCCACCGCCGCAGGAAGAGCTCCCACCACAGGAGGACCCACCGCCACACGAGTGCCCACCGTGGTGACCGCCGCCGTGATGTCCGCCTCCGTGGTGACCGCTGGAGCCGGAGCCGCCGTCGCCGGCCCACCAGCTTCCGCCGTCGGTCGCGGCACCCCCGGCCGCGGCGCCCCCGCCCCAGTTACGGCCGCCCTTCCCGCCCTTTCCGCCGCGCCGGCCCGACGCCACGGCGACGATCCCGATCACCACCACGATCCCGATGACGATGACGAATCCCATGCGCTTCCCCCGTTGTCTCTCGTGCCTTCCTGCATCCGCACCGCTCCCCGGCCGCGTGACGTCGCCGCGTGGGTGACATCGCCGCGTGGGCGACATCGCGACGTGGGTGACATCGCCGCGTGGGGGTGTGCCCGGGGGCCCGCACCCAGTGCGGGCCCCCGGCCCCCGTCCCCCCGCTCCCCCGTCCCCCGTCCCCCGACTTGCGTGACAGGGGCATGCCCGCGCCCTGTCCCCCTCAAAGCGCAGTTGAGCAACTCCAGAGCTTCCAGCCGGTGTTGTCCCGGCGTGCGTCCCGGCCCGGAGCACGCCCGGGCTGTGGCGGAACGGCCGCGGACGGAGAGTGGGAGCATGTCCGTGTACGACCCCGAGGAGGTACCGACGTCCCGGCGGACGGCCGCGGACGGGCGCCAGCCCGGGCCGGAGGGCGTCCGGGGGGTGCCGGTCTGGACGGCAAGGATGGTGGGACATGGGTGGCAGGCCGCTGCTGAACCGCAGGCTGGACGGGCACGGGACGACGATCTTCGCCGAGATGTCGGCGCTGGCCCTCCGGACGGGCGCGATCAACCTGGGGCAGGGCTTCCCCGACACGGACGGCCCCGAGGAGGTCCGGGAGGCCGCGGTCCGAGCCCTGCGCGAGGGCCGCGGCAACCAGTACCCGCCGGGGCCCGGGGTTCCCGAGCTGCGCGCGGCGATCACCGAGCACCAGCACAGGTTCTACGGTCTCGACTTCGACCCGGACACCGAGGTCCTGGTCACCGCCGGGGCCACCGAGGCCATCGCCGCCACGCTGCTCGCCCTGCTGGAACCGGGTGACGAGGTCATCGCCTTCGAGCCGTTCTACGACTCCTACGCCGCCTGCATCGCCATGGCCGGCGCGGTCCGCGTCCCCCTCACCCTCCACGCCCCCGACTTCCGCCCCGACATCGACGCCCTGCGGGACGCCGTCACCCCCCGCACCCGCCTGCTGCTCCTGAACTCGCCGCACAACCCCACCGGCACCGTCCTCACCCGCGAGGAACTCGCCGCCATCGCCGAGCTGGCCGTCGAACGCGATCTGCTGGTCGTCACGGACGAGGTCTACGAGCACCTCGTCTTCGACGGCGAGCACGTGCCGTTGATCTCGCTGCCCGGCATGCGCGAGCGGACGGTGTCCATCTCCTCCTCGGGCAAGACCTTCTCCTTCACCGGCTGGAAGGTCGGCTGGGTCACCGGCGCCCCCGCCCTGGTGACCGCCGTCCGCACCGCCAAGCAGTACCTGACGTTCGTGAGCGCCGGCCCCTTCCAGTACGCCGTCGCGGAGGCCCTCCGCCTGCCCGACACCTACTTCGCCGGCCTGACCGAGGACATGCGCGCCAAGCGGGACCTGCTCTCCGGCGGTCTCGCGGACGCCGGTTTCGGGGTCCACCGGCCGCAGGGCACGTACTTCGTCACGACCGACATCGCGCCGCTGGGCGAGAAGGACGGCTTCGCGTTCTGCCGCGCCCTGCCCGAGCGCTGCGGCGTGGTGGCCGTCCCCAACGCCGTCTTCTACGACGACCCGGACGCCGGCCGGACCCTGGTGCGGTTCGCCTTCTGCAAGCGCACCGGCGTGCTGGACGAGGCGGTGACCCGGCTCCAGGGGCTGGCACCCTGACCCGCGCTCCGCCCCGGCCCCCCGGCCCGACGCCGGGGGCCGTCAGCCCGCGTCCCCCTCGGGCGTCGGCCTCGGAAGCTCGTCGAGGTCGAGGGTGAAGGTACGGCCGTCGGCCAGGGGGATGGGAAGCTTGCCCGTGCCGTACTTGTGGGTGTGCGCCGCGATGTAGCCGGTGCCGGTCGGCTGGGTGTGCAGGACGACCTCCTGGGCGTAAGGGTCGACCACCAGGTAGACGGGGATGCCGTAGCGGCCGTACTTCGCGGTGCAGTCGTCGTAATCCCTGCGTGCGGAGGAGGTCGAGACGACCTCGGAGATCAGCAGGACGTCTTCGAAGCTGTAGCGCCTTCCCTCCCGGCGGGCGTCCTCCCGGAGGATCGCCAGACCGGGGGCGGAGTTCTCGTCGGCGGGAAAGTCGATGGAGACATCCGATGCGGTTTTCGCATGGCGTCCGAGAGACACGATCGTGTCGTACTGCATCGACTTGATCGTGCTGGAGAGCTCGAAGCTCTGCGGAGTCATGATCACCTTTCCGTCAGCTCCGCACAGGACCGTGTATCCCTTGGGGAACTCCGTGTGCACGATCGCATCGACGCTCATGGACGGCTCCTTCCCGTTCGTGGTCAGGGTACGACCGACACAGGGCCGTGTCGTCGCACGCATCCGGGCCATGCCGCACCCCCCGGGACCGCCACCCGGCACCGGCGGCTCCCCCGGGACCGTCCCCGCGCAACCCCTGTCGCCCCCACCGTCCCATGGGCCAGAATCTACGCGCGTCACCACCCCAGCCCGCACCGCACAGTCGTCCCCCGGGTGAGCGCGCCGGGCGGCGGCAGCACCCACAACAGGAGATCGGATGCCCCTCAACCGCAGGGACTTCATCAACCGCTCGGCCGTCACCGGCGCGGGCCTCGCCCTGGCCGGCACCGCCGAGACCGTGGCCGCGGCGCCCGCCGGGGCCGCCACCCGCCACGGCCACCGGCCGAAGACCGCCTCGCTGCGCGTACTGGGCACCACGGACCTGCACGGTCACGCCCTGAACTGGGACTACTTCACCGACGCCGAGTACGACGACGCCGACCACAACGACGTCGGCCTCGCCAAGATCGCCACCCTGGTCGCCCAGGCGCGTCAGGAGAAGGGGCACGAGCGCACCCTCCTGCTCGACGCCGGCGACATCATCCAGGGCACCCAACTCTCCTACTACTACGCCCGCGTGGAGCCCATCACCGGCACCCGGAGCGGTCCCCGCCACCCCATGGCGCTGGCCATGAACCACCTGCGCTACGACGCCGCCGCCCTCGGCAACCACGAGTTCAACTACGGCCTGCCGCTGCTCCGCGCCTTCCAGGAGCAGTGCGACTTCCCGCTGCTGGCCGCCAACGCCGTGGACGCCACCTCGCTGCGGCCCGCCTTCCCCCCGTACGTGGTCAGGCGGGTGCCGGTCGAGGGCGGCCCGGACGTGAAGGTGGGCATCCTGGGGCTGACGAACCCCGGCATCGCCGTCTGGGACCGGAACAACGTGCAGGGCAAGCTCGCCTTCCCCGGCCTGGTGGAGCAGGCGAAGGTCTACGTGCCCCGGCTCCGTTCCCTGGGCTGCGACGTCGTCTTCCTCGTCAACCACTCCGGCATGGACGGCGGCACCTCCTACGGTGACGCGGTGCCCTACCCGGAGAACGCCTCCTCGCTGGTGGCGGCGCAGGTCCCGGGCATCGACGCGATCCTGGTGGGCCACACCCACGTCGAGCGCCCGCAGACCGTCGTCACCAACGAGGCCACCGGCCGGCCCGTGGTGCTCTCCGAGCCGCTGATGTGGGGGATGCGGCTGAGCGTCTTCGACATCGACCTGACGTGGTCGCGCGGCGGATGGCAGGTCAGCAAGGTCACCGCCGAGGTCCGCAACGCCGCCACGGTGCCCGAGGACGCGGCGGTGGCCCGGCTGGTCAGGGACGAGCACCGGAAGGTGGTCGCCTACGTCAACCAGGTCGTCGGGACGTGCACCGCGACGATGTCGGCCGCCGAGTCGCGGTACCGGGACACCCCGATCGTCGACTTCCTCAACCAGGTGCAGGCCGAGACGGTGAGCGCCGCGCTGGCCGGGACCGAGCACGCCGACCTCCCGGTGCTCTCACAGGCCTCCCCGTTCTCCCGGACCGCCGTCATCCCGGCCGGTCAGGTCACGCTGCGGGACGTGGCCGGGCTCTACGTCTACGAGAACACCCTGGACGCCAAGATCCTCACCGGCGCCCAGGTCAAGGACTACCTGGAGTGGTCCGCGGCCTACTTCACGCAGACCGCGCCCGACGCGCCCGTCGACGTGGACAGGCTGACCGGTGCGAACAACACCCCGGACTACAGCTACGACGTGCTCAGCGGCGTCAGTTACGACATCGACATCTCCCAGCCGGTCGGCTCCCGCATCACCGGGCTCAGCCACGCGGGGGCGCCGATCGACCCGGCCGCGCAGTTCGTGCTGGCGGTCAACAACTACCGCTCGGGCGGCGGCAGCAACTACCCGCACGTCGCCGCCGCCACCTCGGTCTGGTCCTCCTCCGAGGAGATCCGCAACACGATCATCGCCTGGGTGCAGAAGCACGGCACGATCGACCCGACCGCCTTCGGCGCCGACCACTGGCGGCTCACCCGCGCCGGTGTCCCGGTCTTCCCCTGACCCGTGACCCGCCGCTTCCCGTCACCCCGTCCTCCCGTGACACCCCTCTACCCGTGACCGTTCGGGGCTACCCGTGACCGTTCGGGACAGGGAGACGCGACAGGGCCCGGGTCTCCGTGGGTGGAGGTCCGGGCCCTGTCGTGAGCGGGTCGCCGTCCGGCGGCTCCGCGCGGTGGGCGCGGTGGGCGCGGTGCGGCGCTGGGGTCAGCCCTCGTCGTCGGGCTTGTCGTTGCCCTCGATGTCGGCCTCCAGGCCGAGCTGCTCCACGAGCCACTTGTCGAACTCGATGGAGGCGCGCACCCAGCTCACCGTGGAGGAGACGAAGTGCTCCAGGGAGACCCCGGTGCCGATCAGCATGGAGGCCTCGCCGATGAGGCGGACGCTGCCGTCGTCGTGGGTGTGCGTGTAGATCTTGGGCCAGAGGGTCCGGCGGTTCCAGTCGTCCAGCGCGTCGAGGAGCTTCGGGCGGTCCTCGATGGTGTGCGGCCGGTCGTAGAAGGTGCGGACGGAGAAGACCTGCTGCTCCTCGTCGCCACGGAACATGAAGTACGTGCGGAACTGCTCCCACGGGGCGGCGAGGTCGCCCTCGTCGTCTACGACGTACTTCAGCTCCATCTGGTCGAGCAGCTGCTTGACCAGGTCCTGGTCAGGCACGATCGGGCCCTGCGGTCCCGTCGGCTGCGGTTCGGGCTGGCCCCCGAAGTTAGGAATCGAGGACGGGTCGATAGTCACCGTGGAAGTCCCTTCGTGGTGGTCCCTTCCATCCTCCCCCACACCCGCCCCGTCCTGGCAAGCCCGGCCGGAGCCCGTGTCGATCTCCCCGGTACGGGCTCCTCCCCCTGCCTCGCCCGGCCCCCGCTCGCGGCCGGGGCGGGCCGGGCGCGGCGGGCCGGGTGGGGCGGACGGGACGCGTCCGGCGGCTCAGTCCGCGCTGCCGCCGGGCCCCGCCGCAGCGGCCGAGGACGACGCCGTCTCCTTGGTGAGGCTGGGCCCGGCCCCACCCCGGGGCCCCTCGCCGCCGGAGGTGACGGCGAGGGCCGATCCGTCCGGGGCGACCTCGACGCGCACCGTGTCGCCGTCGGCGATCCCGCCGGCGAGGATCTCCCGCGCGAGCTGGTCCCCGATGGCGGTCTGCACCAGGCGGCGCAGCGGCCGGGCACCGTAGGAGAGGTCCGGTCCGGGGCCGCCCTGCGGCTGGTCGACGACCGGTTCCTGGCCGAGCCAGGCCAGCCAGGTCAGGGCGCGGTCGCTCACGTCCAGGGTGAGGCGGCGCTCGGACAGGCGGCGCTGCAGGTGCGCGATCTGGAGCTGGGCGATGCGTTCCAGCTGGTCGGTGCCGAGCGGGTGGAAGACCACCACGTCGTCGAGGCGGTTGAGGAACTCGGGACGGAAGGAGGCCCGCACGCTCTCCAGCACCTTCTCCTCCTTCTGGCCCTCCTTGAGAAGGGGGTCCATGAGGAACTGCGAGCCGAGGTTGGAGGTGAGGATGAGGAGGGTGTTGCGGAAGTCGACGGTGCGGCCCTGGCCGTCGGTGAGGCGTCCGTCGTCCAGCACCTGGAGCAGGATGTCAAAGACATCGTGGTGCGCCTTCTCCACCTCGTCCAGCAGGATCACGCTGTAGGGGCGGCGGCGGACGGCCTCGGTGAGCTGGCCGCCCTCCTCGTAGCCGACGTAACCGGGGGGCGCGCCGACGAGCCGGGCCACCGAGTGCTTCTCGCCGTACTCGCTCATGTCGATGCGGACCATCGCCCGCTCGTCGTCGAAGAGGAAGTCGGCGAGCGCCTTGGCCAGCTCGGTCTTGCCCACGCCGGTGGGGCCGAGGAAGAGGAACGAGCCGGTGGGACGGTCGGGGTCGGCGATGCCGGCGCGGGTGCGGCGCACCGCGTCGGAGACGGCGCGCACCGCCTCGCGCTGGCCGATCAGCCGCCGGCCGATCTCCTCCTCCATGCGCAGCAGCTTCTGGGTCTCGCCCTCCAGCAGGCGGCCGGCGGGGATGCCCGTCCAGGCGCCGACGACGTCGGCGATGTCGTCCGGGCCGACCTCCTCCTTGACCATGCTGGAGGTGGTGGCGGCCTCCTGCTCGGCCTCCGCCTCGGCCTCGGCGGCCTCCTCCAGTTCGCGCTCCAGGGCCGGGATCTCGCCGTAGAGCAGCTTGGAGGCGGTGTCGAAGTCGCCGTCGCGCTGGGCGCGTTCGGCCTGTCCACGCAGCTCGTCCAGCTTCTCCTTCAGCTCACCGACGCGGTTGAGGGACTGCTTCTCCTTCTCCCAGCGGGCGGTGAGGCCGCGCAGCTCCTCCTCGCGGTCGGCAAGGTCGCGGCGGATCTTCTCCAGGCGCTGGAGGGAGGCGGCGTCACTCTCGTTGCGCAGCGCCAGCTCCTCCATCCGCAGCCGGTCCACCGAGCGCTGGAGTTCGTCGATCTCGACGGGTGAGGAGTCGATCTCCATGCGCAGCCGGGACGCCGCCTCGTCGACCAGGTCGATGGCCTTGTCGGGCAGGAAGCGGGAGGTGATGTAGCGGTCGGAGAGGGTGGCCGCGGCGACGAGGGCGGAGTCGGCGATCTGCACCTTGTGGTGCGCCTCGTAGCGGCCCTTGAGGCCGCGGAGGATGGCGACGGTGTCCTCGACGTTCGGCTCGGCGACCAGCACCTGCTGGAAGCGGCGCTCCAGCGCCGGGTCCTTCTCGATGCGCTCGCGGTACTCGTCCAGCGTGGTGGCACCGACCATCCGCAGCTCGCCGCGGGCCAGCATGGGCTTGAGCATGTTGCCCGCGTCCACCGAGGAGTCGCCGCCGGCGCCGGCGCCGACCACGGTGTGGAGTTCGTCGATGAAGGTGATGATCTGGCCTTCGCTGGACTTGATCTCGGCGAGGACGGTCTTGAGGCGCTCCTCGAACTCACCGCGGTACTTGGCGCCCGCGATCATCGCGCCGATGTCCAGCGAGACCAGGCGCTTGTCGCGCAGGCTCTCGGGGACGTCGCCCTTGACGATGCGCTGGGCCAGGCCCTCCACGACGGCGGTCTTGCCGACGCCGGGCTCGCCGATGAGCACCGGGTTGTTCTTGGTGCGGCGCGAGAGGACCTGCACCACGCGGCGGATCTCCTGGTCCCGGCCGATGACCGGGTCGAGCTTGCCCTCGCGCGCGGCGGCGGTGAAGTCCGTGCCGAACTTCTCCAGCGCCTTGTAGGTGCCCTCGGGGTCGGCGTTGGTCACCCGTTGCCCTCCACGGCTCTCCTCGAAGGCGGCCACCAGCTTCTTGGCGGTCGCGCCCTGCTTCTCCATGACCTCGGCGGTCAGCCCGCCCTGCGCGGCGATGCCGATGAGCAGGTGCTCGGTGGAGACGTACTCGTCCCCGAGCTCGCGAGCGCGCCGGGAGGCGTCGCTCACCGCGGCCAGCAGTTCCCGGTCGGGTTGCGGCGGCGCGACCGTGGAGCCCTGCACGCTCGGCAGGGCGGCCAGCCGTCGTTCCGCGCCGTCGCGCAGGGCGGCGCTGTCGGCGCCGACGGCGGCCAGCAGGTCGGTGATGTTCTCGTTGTCCTGCCCGGCCAGCAGCGCGAGCAGGAGGTGGGCGGATGTCATGTCCGCGTGTCCCGAGGCGACGGCTCGCTCGTTGGCGGCGTTCAGCGCCTCACGGCTCCTGTTGGTCAGCTCCGCGTCCACGGGTGCGTGCTCCTCCTTCTGACGTGCTCTGGCGTCGACGACCGAGGTCGTGCCGGGGCCTCCACCGGACGGCTCCCGTCTTGCCTACACCAACCTTCGATAAGTTGAGTCTATTCCACTCAAGGTGTTGGTGGCCAGCGGCTCGACCCCTCGTCGCGAGGGCCGGGACCGGGTTCCGGGTGCCCACTCCGGGCGCCCCGCGGCGTCCCGGGAGCCTCGCCGGTCCGTCCCGGCCGGCCTCCCGCGGGGCCACCGCAGCGCTCGCCCTCCCGGCCCTCTACCCTCGCTGCCATGGCCCACGACCTGCGCGCCCTGCCCGAGGCCTACCTGGACTTCTGGCGCGAGCCGCACCTCTCCACCCTCACCACGCTCCGGCCGGACGGCACCCCGCACGTCGTCCCGGTCGGCGTCACCTTCGACCCCGCCACGCTCACCGCCCGGATCATCACCTCGGGCGACAGCCGCAAGGCCGTCAACGTGGCCGCGGCCGGCGCCGCGGGCCTGCCGGTGGCCGTCTGCCAGCTCCAGGGCCGCCACTGGGCCACCCTGGAGGGCACCGCCCGCCTGCGCACCTCGCCCGAGGCCGTCGCGGACGCCGAGGACCGCTACGCCGAGCGCTACGGCCACCCGCCGCGGCCCAACCCCAAGCGGGTCGTGCTGGAGCTGACCGTGACCCGGGCCCTCGGCAACGTCGGCCGTCCGGCCGCCTGACGGGCCCGGCCCGGTGCGCGTCCCGGCTCCGCCTCCCCCACCAGGGGTTTCCCCGCCCGGCCGGGCTCCGCACCGCCTCCGGGGCCACCCTCGCGTACCGCCGCGAGCCCCCGCCTACCGCCTCCCTTCGGACACATCCACCACTCCCGTCCCGAATCCACAGCTCACAGGGCTACGATCCGGGAGGACCGCAAGCCAGCCCGAGCAACACGGGGGATGATCAGGTGCCGTCATGGAGGCGTGGACAGGACGCACGGCGTGCCGGTGAGGAGCAGGCCGACGCCGCCTCGTCCAGCCGTGAGGAGGGCCCCGAGGGCCCGGGCGCCACGGCGGCCGGTGGCGACGGCGGCGAAGGCCCCGGCACCGCGTCCTCCCGGGGCGGGCGCCGCCGGCACCGCCGTGAGGCGGCGCCCCGACCACTGTGGAAGGAACTCCCCCTCCTGGTGGTCGCGGCGCTGGTACTGGCCCTGGTCATCAAGACCTTCCTGGTCCAGGCGTTCTCCATCCCCTCGGGGTCCATGGAGAACACCCTGCTGGTGGGCGACCGCGTCCTGGTCGACAAGCTGACCCCGTGGTTCGGCTCCGAGCCCGAGCGCGGCGAGGTGGTCGTCTTCCACGACCCGGGCGGCTGGCTGGCCGGCGAACCGGCCACGCAGACCAACGCCCTGCAGGACGCCCTGGCGTTCGTCGGGCTCTCCCCCTCCTCCGACGAGCGCGACCTGATCAAGCGGGTCATCGGCGTCGGCGGTGACACCGTCAAGTGCTCGGGGACGGGACCGGTGCGCGTCAACGGCAAGGCGCTGGACGAGCCGTACGTCCAGCCCGGCAACACCCCGTGCACGCAGGGGCGGTCCTTCACCGTCAAGGTGCCCAGGGGCGACATCTGGGTGATGGGCGACCACCGCCAGGACTCCGCCGACTCCTCCTACTGGCACCAGGTCAGGCCGGGCCACGAGTTCGTCCCCGTCGACGACGTGGTGGGCCGGGCCTTCGCCGTGGCCTGGCCGATCTCGCAGTGGACCACGCTGCCGGTGCCCTCGACGTTCAAGCAGCTCGGCTGAGCAGCGCCTCCGGGCCGCCGGCCGTGAACCGGCCGCCCGGACGCACCGAAGGGGCCGGGAGTTCTCCCGGCCCCTTCGGCCTGCCTGTTCCCGCCCGCCCGCGCTACTTGTCCCGCTTGGGGCGCCAGACCACCAGTGCGCTGGTCTGCTGCACCTCCTGGTACGGGACCAGGTCGCGGCGGTAGGAGGCGTGGACGGCCGCCTCCCGCTGCCGCATGGCGGTGGCCGCGCCGTCCAGGGCGCCCTGGAGTTCCACTACGCGCTGCTGGAGTGCGGCGACCTGGTTCTCCAGCTCGATGATGCGCTTGATGCCCGCGAGGTTGATGCCTTCTTCCTGGCTGAGCTGCTGCACCTGGCGGAGCTGCTCGATGTCCCGGGCCGAGTAGCGTCGGCCCCGGCCCGCGGTGCGGTCGGGGGAGACGAGCCCGAGACGGTCGTACTGCCGCAGAGTCTGCGGGTGCAGGCCGGACAGTTCGGCCGCGACGGAGATGACGTAGACCGGTGACTCTTCGGTGAGTTCGTAGGGGTTACGACCGCGCCCGACGCGGTTGTCCATCTCATGCTCCCTTCGCGGCCTGGAACAGCTCCGCCCGCGGATCGATGTCCGCGGTCGCCTCTCGGTAGGTCTCCAGCGCTTCCCTGGCCTTGTCGTCGAGATCCCTGGGCACTGCGACCTCGATGGTGACCAGCAGGTCGCCGCGCGTGCCGTCCTTGCGCGACGCCCCCTTGCCCCGGGCGCGCATGGTGCGGCCGTTGGGGGTTCCCGCCGGCAGCCGCAGCGTCACCGGCGGCCCGCCCAGCGTCGGCACCCGCACCTCGCCGCCGAGCGCGGCCTCGGCGAAGGTGACCGGCACCGTGACGGTCAGGTTGTCGCCCTTGCGGCCGAAGACCGGGTGGGCGTCGACGTGCACGACGACGTAGAGGTCACCGTGCGGTCCGCCGCGCTCACCGGGTGCGCCCTTGCCCCGCAGCCGGATGCGCTGCCCGTCGGACACGCCCGCCGGGATGCGCACCTGCATGGTGCGGGCGCTGGTGGCCCGGCCGCTGCCCTTGCAGACCTCGCAGGGGTTCTCCGCGATCAGGCCGCGGCCCTTGCAGTCGCCGCACGGGTCGGTGAGCGAGAAGCCACCGCCGCCGCCCCGGCTGACCTGGCCGGTGCCGACGCAGGTCGGGCAGACCCGCGGGGTGCCGTTGCGGTCGCCGGTGCCGTTGCACGCCTTGCAGGGCTCCTGGCTCGACATCCGCAGCGGGACCGTGGCCCCGTCCACCGACTCGCTGAAGCTGAGCGTGACCTCGGACTCGATGTCCTGGCCCCGCCTCGGCTGGGTGCGGGTGCCCGTGCCGCCGCGGTTGAACAGCCCGCCGAAGACGTCCCCGAGGCCGCCGCCGAAACCACCCGCGTTCCCGGCGCCGCCCGCTCCGCCCGGGGCGCCGCCGAAGAGGTCGCCCAGGTCGAAGTTGAAGGTGCCGCCGCCGGCTCCGCCCGGTCCGGGCCGGAAGCCGCCGCTGCCGAACAGGGCGCGGGCGTCGTCGTACTCCTTGCGGCGCTTGGGGTCGCCGAGGATCTCGTTGGCCTCGCCGATCTCCTTGAACCGCGCCTCCGCCTTGGGATCGTTCTTGTTGGCGTCCGGGTGGTTCTCGCGGGCGAGCTTCCGGTACGCCTTCTTGATCTCGGCTTCGGTGGCGTCCTTGGGGACGCCGAGGACCTTGTAGTAGTCCTTCTCGACGAAGTCCTTCGTGCTCATCCTCGACGTCCCTCCTCTCGTACCGTCTCCCGCCGACCGGGCTCAGGACCCCTCGGGGCCACCGTTCTCCTCGTCGGCGGTCTTGCCTTCGGCGCCCGACGCCTCCTCGCCCTTGGCGCCCTGGGCGCCCGGCTGCGGTTCGGCGACGGCCACCCGCGCGGGGCGCAGCGTGCGCTCGCCGATGCGATACCCCGGCTGGAGGATCGCCACGCACGTCGTCTCGGTGACGTCCGGTGCGTAGCTGTGCATCAGCGCCTCGTGCACGGTCGGGTCGAAGGCCTCGCCCTCTTCGCCGAACTGCTCGAGCCCCATCTTCTGGGTCACCGACTCCAGCGACTCGGCCACCGACTTGAAGCCGCCGACCAGCTCGCCGTGCTCACGGGCCCGGCCGATGTCGTCCAGCACCGGCAGCAGCTCCGACAGGAGGTTCGCGGAGGCGACCTCCTTGACGGCGACCCGGTCCCGCTCCACCCGGCGGCGGTAGTTCTGGTACTCCGCCTGGAGGCGCTGGAGGTCGGCGGTGCGCTCGTTCAGCGCCGTGCGCACCTGGTCGAGCTGCGCGGTGAGGGCGACGTCCTGCGCGCCCTTCGCGTCCTTGTCCCCGGCCGGGGCCGGGCCCGCCTCTTCAGCGGACCCGGCGCCCGGCGCCGCGTCGTCCCGGGACTGCGCGGCGTCGGACTGTGCGGCCTCCTGAGGGACGTCGGGCTTCTCGTCGAAGCCCCCGGTCTCCTCGGTCACGCGGCACCACCCTTGCTGTCCTTGTCGTCGTCCACGATCTCGGCGTCGACCACGTCGTCGTCGGCCTTGGCCTGCTCACCGGCGGCACCGGCACCGGCGGCGCCCTCGGCACCACCCGCGGCCTGCGCGTCGGCGTACATGGCCTGGCCCAGCTTCTGGCTGACGGCGGCGACCTTCTCGGTGGCGGTGCGGATCTCCGCGACGGCCTCGGGGCCCTCGCCCTTGAGCTTCTCCTTCAGCTCGGCGACCGCCTCCTCGACCTCGGTCTTCACCTCGGCCGGGACCTTCTCCTCGTTGTCCTTGAGGAACTTCTCGGTCTGGTAGACGAGCTGCTCGCCCTGGTTGCGGGACTCGGCGGCCTCGCGGCGCTTGTGGTCCTCGTCCGCGTACTGCTCGGCCTCCTGGCGCATGCGGTCGACCTCGTCCTTCGGCAGCGAGGAGCCGCCGGTGACGGTCATCTTCTGCTCCTTGCCGGTGCCGAGGTCCTTGGCGGTGACGTGCATGATGCCGTTGGCGTCGATGTCGAAGGAGACCTCGATCTGCGGCACGCCGCGGGGGGCCGGCGGCAGACCGGTCAGCTCGAACATCCCGAGCTTCTTGTTGTACGCCGCGATCTCGCGCTCGCCCTGGTAGACCTGGATCTGCACCGACGGCTGGTTGTCCTCGGCCGTGGTGAAGATCTCCGAGCGCTTGGTCGGGATCGTGGTGTTGCGCTCGATGAGCTTGGTCATGATGCCGCCCTTGGTCTCGATACCGAGGGACAGCGGGGTGACGTCCAGCAGGAGGACGTCCTTGACCTCACCCTTGAGGACACCGGCCTGGAGGGACGCGCCGATGGCGACGACCTCGTCCGGGTTGACGCCCTTGTTGGCGTCCTTGCCGCCGGTCAGCTCCTTGACCAGGTCGGCGACGGCCGGCATACGGGTCGAACCGCCGACGAGGACCACGTGGTCGATCTCGGACAGGTTGATGCCCGCGTCCTTGATGACGTTGTGGAACGGCGTCTTGCAGCGCTCCAGCAGGTCGGAGGTGAGCTGCTGGAACTGGGCCCGGGTCAGCTTCTCGTCGAGGTGCAGGGGGCCCTCGGCGGAGGCGGTGATGTAGGGCAGGTTGATCGTGGTCTCGGTGGACGAGGACAGCTCGATCTTCGCCTTCTCCGCGGCCTCGCGGAGGCGCTGGAGAGCCATCTTGTCCTTGGAGAGGTCCACGCCGTGGCCGCTCTGGAACTGCTTGACCAGGTAGTCGACGACGCGCTGGTCCCAGTCGTCACCACCGAGGTGGTTGTCACCGTTGGTGGCCTTCACCTCGACGACACCGTCGCCGATCTCCAGCAGCGAGACGTCGAAGGTACCGCCACCGAGGTCGAAGACCAGGATGGTCTGGTCTTCCTTCTCCATGCCGTACGCGAGCGCCGCGGCGGTCGGCTCGTTGACGATGCGCAGGACGTTCAGGCCCGCGATCTCGCCGGCCTCCTTCGTCGCCTGACGCTCGGAGTCGTTGAAGTACGCCGGAACGGTGATGACCGCGTCGGTGACCTTCTCGCCCAGGTAGGCCTCGGCGTCACGCTTCAGCTTCTGAAGGATGAACGCGGAGATCTGCTGGGGGTTGAAGTCCTTGTCGTCGAGGTTGATCTTCCAGTCGGTGCCCATGTGGCGCTTGACCGAACGGATCGTCCGGTCGACGTTGGTCACCGCCTGGCGCTTGGCGACCTCGCCGACCAGCACCTCGCCGTTCTTGGCGAAGGCGACGACGGACGGCGTGGTCCTGGCGCCCTCGGCGTTGGTGATGACGGTGGGCTCACCGCCTTCGAGAACACTGACGACGGAGTTCGTCGTGCCCAGGTCGATGCCGACCGCACGTGCCATTTTGAGATCCTCCATGACTTGAGTGGAACAGGCTCAAGCGTGCCTGAGCGGCACAACCCTGTCAAGCAAGGTGAGCCAGGCCCGCTCAACTTTTATTCGGGACTTACGATCAGGCCCTCCCGCTGAACCGTAGGCGGTCACCCCCGCGCCCCACAAACCGGGCAGACCCGGCGCCCTCGCCGGCCGCCACTCGGCCCCGAGGGCCGTCCGCGACGCAGATCACCGGCCCGCCGCCTTCATGCACGCCGCGATACTGGGTAACCTCAGCGCAAAAGCAAAAAGTTACCGCTTAGTAGTGTTGCCGCCTGGACCTCGCCGGCGCCGGTCCCCGTGCCGCCAGGCCCCGCTCACCCCCTGGCTTGAGGAGCCATCCATGCAACTCGCCGCGATCCTCGTGTCGCTGGTCCTAGCCGTGGTCGGCGTCGCGCTGTTCGGCCGCGTCATCGCGCACTTCGTGCGCTTCTTCAAGCTCGGCGCACCCGTCCCCGCGGGCACCCGCACCGACGAACCCACCCGACGCGTCCTGACCGTGGCCAAGGAGTTCCTCGGCCACACCCGGATGAACAAGTGGGGCATCGTGGGCGTGGCCCACTGGTTCGTCGCCGTCGGCTTCTTCTCCCTCGTCCTGACCCTGGTCAACGCCTTCGGCCAGCTCTTCCAGGCCGACTGGATGCTGCCGGTCATCGGCGACTGGGTGGTCTACGAGTGGTTCGTCGACTTCATCGGCGTGATGACCACCCTCGGCATCCTCACCCTGATCGTGATCCGGCAGCTCAACCTGCCCGGCCGCGCCGGGCGCAAGTCCCGCTTCACCGGCTCCAACCTCGGCCAGGCGTACTTCGTCGAGGCCGTCATCCTCATCATCGGCCTCGCGATCCTCACCCTGCGCGGCCTGGAGGGCGCCCTGACCGGCGTGGACCACTACCAGGCGGGCTTCTTCGTCTCCTACCCGCTGGTCCTCGCCTTCAAGGGGCTGAGCGTCAGCACGCTCCAGAACCTCGTCTACCTGACCGCGACGATCAAGATCGGCACGTCCTTCGTCTGGATGATCGTCGTCTCGCTCAACGCCGACATGGGTGTGGCCTGGCACCGCTTCCTGGCGTTCTTCAACATCTTCTTCAAGCGGGAGAACACCGGCCGCACCGCGCTCGGCCCGCTGACGCCGATGACCTCGGGCGGCAAGGAGATCGACTTCGAGCACGCCTTCGACGAGGACAATGAGGAGGAAACCGTCTTCGGGGTCTCCCAGGTCGAGCACTTCTCCTGGAAGGGCATCCTCGACTTCTCCACCTGCACCGAGTGCGGCCGCTGCCAGTCGCAGTGCCCCGCCTGGAACACCGGCAAGCCCCTCTCGCCGAAGCTCATGATCATGGCGCTGCGGGACCACAGCCACGCCAAGGCCCCGTACCTCATGGCCGGCGGCGGCAAGACCATGGAGGGCGAGGAGAAGGCGAGCGCCGAGCAGCTCGCCGAGGTCCCCGCGGCCGCCCTCGCCGAGGCCGAGCGCCCGCTGATCGGCACGCTGGAGGAGAACGGCGTCATCGACCCGGACGTCCTGTGGTCCTGCACCACCTGCGGCGCCTGCGTCGAGCAGTGCCCGGTCGACATCGAGCACGTCGACCACATCGTCGACATGCGCCGCTACCAGGTCATGATCGAGTCCAGCTTCCCCAGCGAGGCCGGCACGATGCTGAAGAACCTGGAGAAGAAGGGCAACCCCTGGGGCCTGGCCAAGAAGCAGCGCCTGGCCTGGCTCAAGGAGGTCGACTTCGAGGTCCCGGTCGTCGGCAAGGACGTCGAGGACCTCACCGAGGTCGACTACCTGTACTGGGTGGGCTGCGCGGGCGCCCTGGAGGACCGCGCGAAGAAGACCACCAAGGCCTTCGCCGAGCTCCTGCACATCGCGGGCGTGAAGTTCGCGATCATGGGCGGCGACGAGAAGTGCACCGGTGACTCCGCCCGCCGCCTGGGCAACGAGTTCCTCTTCCAGCAGCTCGGCGCCGAGAACGTCTCGATGCTGAACACGGCCTTCGGTGAGGACGAGGACGACCCGGCCACGAAGAAGCCGAAGGCGACGAAGAAGATCGTCGCCACCTGCCCGCACTGCTTCAACACGATCGCCAACGAGTACCCGCAGCTCGGCGGCGAGTACGAGGTCATCCACCACACCCAGCTGCTCCAGCACCTCATCGACGAGGGCCGCCTCACCCCGGTCACCCCCGTCGAGGGCCTGATCACCTACCACGACCCCTGCTACCTGGGCCGCCACAACAAGGTCTACACGCCGCCGCGCGAGATCATCGCCAGCGTCCCGGGGGTGCGCAGCGAGGAGATGCACCGCCACAAGGAGCGCGGCTTCTGCTGCGGCGCGGGCGGCGCCCGGATGTGGATGGAGGAGCGGATCGGCAAGCGCATCAACAACGAGCGCGTGGACGAGGCCCTCTCCCTCAACCCCGACATCGTCTCCACCGCCTGCCCGTTCTGCCTGGTCATGCTGACCGACTCGGTCAACGGCAAGAAGAACGAGGGCCAGGCCAAGGAGTCCGTCCAGGTCGTCGACGTCGCCCAGCTCCTGCTGGACTCGGTGAAGGCCCCGGCCGGCGGCGAGGGTGACGGCGACAGCGAGGGTGCGACCGCCCCCGAGCCCGAACCCGCCCGGTAGACCCGCACGCCCCACCCGCGACGGCCGGTCCCGACCCCGGGGCCGGCCGTCGCGTCGTCCGTCCGGTCCCTCCCCCACCGGCCCCCGCCCCTCGGCGACGCGTCCACCGGGCCCTTAGGGGTCCTTGCCATATGCCCGCCCGGGCCGGGTGGTCTGGCACCGCACCTCGCGGCGTTGCCGAAAAACCCTGGTAGCTCCGCTACGAGGACTCCCCGGCGCCTTGCGATGCACGGCACCAGACCACGCGACCTCGTCGGACGCTCATATGGCAAAGACCCCTTAGGGGATGTCACAGCTCGGCCGCAAAGCCGCCCCGTCGCCCCTCCTCCCGCATGGCCGCCCCCGACAACAGGTACGTTCGATGACGTGGCTGGATTCAGGATGGGACGCGGTGGGGACGACGCCCGCACCGCGCAGCACGGTCAGCAGGGGCCCGCCCCCTACGCACAGCAGGCGCCGTACGGGCAGCAGCAGCCCGCCTACGGTGCGCAACCGCCGTACGGCCGGCAGACCCCGCCCCCGCACGCCCAGTGGCAGCAGGCCCAGGCGACGCCGCAGGGCGAGCCGGAGTACTTCGGTGATCACGGCTACGCCCCGCAGGGCTTTCCCGCCCACGGCGCAGCCGCCGACGCCCCCGGGCACACCCAGCAGTTCAGCCTCGGCGAGGCCCCGGACGCCTACGCCGGCGGCTACCCGGCGCCGCAGGAGGACTACGCCGGCAACACCTACCGGGCGGGCGAGGCCACGGCGCCGCCGGTCGGCCCCCGCCTGAACTGGAAGGAACTGCTCAGCGGCATCGTGCTGCGGCCGTCGCCGACCTTCTGGCGGATGCGGGACCACACGGTGTGGGGCCCCGCGCTCCTCGTCACCTTCGTCTACGGCCTGCTCGCCGTCTTCGGCTTCGACGAGCCGCGTGAGGAGGTGCTGCACGCGACCCTCTCGCAGAGCGTGCCCTGGGTGCTGATCACCGGCGTGATGTTCGTCATCGGCGGTCTCATCCTGGGAGCGGTGACGCACACCCTGGCGCGCCAGCTCGGCGGCGACGGGGCGTGGCAGCCGACCGTCGGCCTGTCCATGCTGATCATGTCGCTCACCGACGCCCCCCGGCTCCTGTTCGCCATGTTCCTGGGTGGCGACAGCGCTCTGGTGCAGGTCCTGGGCTGGGCGACCTGGCTCGCGGCCGGGTTCCTCTTCACCAACATGGTCTCCAAGTCGCACGACCTGCCCTGGCCGAAGGCGCTCGGCGCCTCCGCCATCCAGCTCGTGGCGCTGCTCGCCCTGGTCAAGCTCGGGACGCTGTAGCCCGTCCGCAACGCAGGAAGGCCCCGCCCGGACTCACCGGGCGGTTTCTAGGGATCGTCGCAACACATGATCGGTTGTGTCAGACGGCGAGCAGTTTATGCAGGCGCTCGGCTGGGGTTTCCCAGCCGAGCGTT
>NZ_JBHWGP010000051.1:0-31624 GCF_042733155.1 Streptomyces sp. NPDC059740
GCCCCGCGATCGGGGTCGGTGGAGTGGTAGCCCAAGGCCCCGGCCATCGACGCGCGCTTCCAGTTCAGGCGGTGCCGCAGGAGCGGAGTCTGCCCCCGGGGGGCGTAGGTGCCGCGCATCAAAAAGGGGCAGTGAGGTTTTCTCAGCGATGAGCTTGTGATGTGTCAAGCTTGCGCTCTCGCGGTGGGGTTGACAGGCGTGAAGCCGCTGGTAGGAACGGAGTCGACCAAGATCCCGAACGCCAGAGGCTTCACGTGGTTCCCTATGCTGCCATGCTCGATGTCCCGCGTCAGGTGGTGGTGCACCTCGCCCGCCTGCTGGCAGGTCGACGACGCGACGTGCACACTCTCGACGCTCTCGGGCGCTGACCCCGTTCGCTCAAGCGGTCCTCGTGGTCCGCTGGTTTCGGGAGGGCGGCCGCATCTCATGCCTGGCCCGCGACGCCAGTGTCTCCCAGGCCACCGGCTACCGCTACCTGCACGAGGGCTTCGACGTCCTGGCGCAGGACAGTCCCGACCTGCACGATGTCCTGCGGCAGTGCCATGAGGACGCCATGCCTTATGTCGTCCTGGACGGCACCCTCATCCCCTGCGACCGCGTCGCGGGACGGACAGAGAAGGGCAACGACGTCTGGTTCTCGGGCAAGGGCCGGCACTTCGCCGGCAACGTCCAGTTCCTCGTCTCCCCCAATGGCGACCCCCTGTGGGTCTCCGACGTAGAACCGGGCTCGATCCACGATTTACGTGCCGCTCGCATCCACGCGCTGCCAGCCCTCTATCCGGCGGCCCGCGACGGACTGCCCACCCTCGCCGATGTCGGATACACCGGCGCAGGCATCGGGATCCACACCCCGCTGCGGCCGCACCCCGACATCCCCTCACCGCTGTGTCTGGCCACCCGCACCCACAACCGCCTCCAGCGCGGCATACGAGCCCTCGGCGAACGCGCCGCAGCCGCCCTCAAACAACGCTGGGCCGTCCTCCGGCACATCACCCTGAGCCCGAGCCGCATCGGAGACATCACCAAAGCCGCACTCCCCCTCACGACCGCATGGAAGTGAATCGCTGAGAAAACCTCAGTGAATAAGTATGGGCCTTGACCCCGAATCCTGGACACGGGTTATGCGGCTTGTGGCAGCGTAGTTGGTGTGTGGTGGAGGGCGTTCTCGAAGGCGATCGGTGATCGTTGTCCGAGGTGGGAGTGTCGGCGTCGGGTGTTGTAGCGGTGGAGCCATCGGAAGGCGTCGAGTCGCGCCTCACGCTTGTCTGGCCAGGTCTTTCGTCCTTGCAGGGTTTCGCGTTTGAAGGTCGCGTTGAAGGACTCGGCGAGTGCGTTGTCCGCGCTGGACCCGACCGCACTCATGCTGCGCCGGACCCCTGCTGACCTGCGGGCTTCGGCGAAGGGCCTGCTGGTGTACTGGGCTCCGTGGTCGGTGTGCATGATCGATCCGGTGAGGCTGCCGCGGGTTCGGATCGCCGCGGCTAGGGCGTCGGCGACGAGGTCCGCGCGCATGTGGTCGGCGATCGCCCAGCCGGCCAGACGGCGCGAGGCGAGGTCGATGACGGTCGCCAGGTAGCAGAACTTCCCGCCCTCGATGGGCAGGTAGGTGATGTCGCCGATGTACTTCGTGTCGGGGGCTGTGGCGGTGAAGTTGCGGCCGATCAGGTCCGGGGCCTTGGCCGCGGCCGGGTCGGGGATGGTGGTGCGATGCCGGCGACGAAGGCGGACCCCTTCGATCCCTGACGCTCGCATGATCCTGGCGACCCGTTTGTGGTTGACCGCCTCACCGCCGGTCTCCCGGAGCTCGGCGGTGATCCTCGGGACTCCGTAGGTGCCGTCCGATTCTTGGTGCACCGCTCGTATCCGGGCGGCCAGGCGGGCGTCGGTCACCTTCCGGGCGGCCCGGTCCGCCGCCGTCCGGCGCCAGTAGTAGAAGCTCGAGCGGCTGAGCCGAGGACGCTGCACAGCCGCTTCACGCCGTAACGGTGCTGGAGGTCGGCGACGCACTGGAAGCGGTTCACCAGCGCGTCTCCCCGGCGAAATACTTCGCCGCTTTGCGCAGGATCTCGCGTTCCTCCTCCAGCTCGCGGATCTTCTTGCGCAAGGCGGCGTTCTCCGTCTCCAACGGAGCCGGTGGCTGAGACGGCGCCTCCGCCCGGCGGCCCCGGGGGCGGCTCACCCCGGCTGCCTGAACCCAGTTCCGCAGGGTCTCCGGGTTGATCCCCGGGTCGGCTGCGACCGACCTGATCGTCGCTTCCGGCCGCGACTCGTACAGCGCGACCGCGTCCACCTTGAACTGCGGCGGGTAGTTCTTCATGACCACGAGATGTCCGTTCTCAGATCCTCAGGAAGCAGTGTCTCGTGTGTCCAACATCCGGGGTCAAGGCCCCGGCACCCGTCGAACGTGGCATGGCACGGCTCAAGTCCTGGCAGATCTTGCGCAGGTCCCGTATCAGCCCCATCCGCATGACCGTCATCGCCAGAGCCGTCCTCACCCTGGAGAGGCAACGCTGAAAACGCTCAGGGAACTTGATCAAGCCCTGGAAAGAGACCGGGCCACGACAGCGGAGAGGTCGCCGGCGCTGCCGACGAGTGACGGGCAGGGCAGGTTCGAGAGCAGTCACCCGGAATTCTGGACCAGGCCCGATGAACGCTGCCGGCGAGGTGATGATCGCACACCGCCGGGTACCCGCCCAGCGCAGTCGAGTGGAAGTGAGGCAGTCCCATGTTCAAGGTGCTGCTGATCCTGCTATGCCTGGTGTTTCCCTGGCTGGCCGTGCTGATCAAGGAAGGGCCTAGCCTGAAGGTGCTCTGGGCCTTCCTTCTCCAGCTTCTGGGCCATGTTCCCGGTGTTATTTACGGCATCTACCAAGTGGTCAAGGACTGAATCCCCCTACTACTCTTGCAGCGACGCGCTTGAACGTCGCGGCCGCGTTGTCTTCGCAGACCATGATGGAAGTGACCTGCTGACTCTGGGTCCTCCCGTCCCAGTTCTCCATCTGCCTGATCGGCCCCAGTGGCACGAGACGTTGATGACGGGGCCGAGGCGGGCGGGCAGCAGGTCGAGCCTGTCGACGGTGTGTCCGGCCGCGACGAGCCTGCGCGTGAGCTCCCGGGGCGGCCCCGGCATGGCCCGCCTCACCGAGGCGGAGGAGGTGATTATCCGGCCGGGGTCGTCGTGGGGCGGGGTGGTCAGCGTGGACACCTGCTGCGGGCTGGACACGGGTCGGGGCCCTTCGACGGGGGCGGGGGGTGAACGTCACGATGAACGGGGCGGCGATGAGGCGCGCCCGTCAACCACTCGGAAGGAGCGGGGGTCAGCGGGCGGCGAACGTCTCGTCGCGAGGCCGGTCGTCCGCCGGGGAGGCCTGGAGGCCACCACCGCCCTCACGCCTGCTGAGAGCGAGGGCGCCGACCAGCAGCGCGATCGCCAGGACGAGCGTGATGGTGACGGTGCCGGTTCCCAGGCCCAGCCCGCCGTGCGCCGGGGAGGCGGCGGCCCAGTCGGCGAAGGACGCGCCCAGCGGGCGAGTGAGGACGTAGGCGCACCAGAACGCCGGGACGGCGGCGAGGCCGAACCAGCGGTAGGCGATCGCGGGAAGGGCGATGACCGCGGCGAAGGCGAGACCGGAGGTGAGGTATCCGAGGTGGCCCGTGGCGGCGGTGAGGTCGCCGACCGCGGTGCCGAAGGCGAAGGTCGCCATCACGGTCAGCCAGTAGAAGACCTCGCGTCGGCGGGTGCGCAGTTCGTGGAAGGACAGCGAGCGTTCCGTCGCATACCACAGGGCCAGTACGGCGGCGAGCACGACCGCGAAGGCCAGAGTCGAGGTGAGGTAGGGAACGTGCAGTACGACGTGGATGAAGTCGGCGACCATCGTGCCGACGACGCTGACGAGGAGCACTGCGGTCCAGTAGATCCCGGGCCGGTGGCGCGAGGAGGCGAACTGGGCCGCGAGCGCGGCGACGAGCCCGATCGCTGCCAGGGCGACCGCGGGCACGGGGCCGAGCCTGGTCGCCAGGTAGTCCGAGGCGCTCTCGCCCACGCCTGTGGTGAGGACCTTGACGACCCAGAAGGCGGCTGTGATCTCCGGTACCTTGCCGGCCGTCATCCGGCCTCGATGAGCGTGTCGGGCGTGCCTGGTCGTCATGGCCATGAGTCGGCTCCGTGGAGTGAGGGGTCTTCGAGGGATGTACTTGGCAGGGCAGGACGAGAGCCCGCCGGGGGACTGTGGGACCCGGTGAGAGTCTACAAGCGTGTAGACGAAACTCTGGTCGTCGACCCGGACCGTCGGTGCGCAGCGGGCGTATGCCGTCGAGCGGCCGACGGCGCCGTGTGCGTCCGTGGCGGGGTGACCGGAGTGCGAGGGCGAGGTGGTGCCTCGCTCTCGCCGCTCAGACTGGTGAAGTAGCGGGCCCGAGCGGGCGGTTGGGGTGCGGCCGGGTCGGTGCGACCGGTGCCGGCGGAGGCCGTGCGGCGTCAGGGGCCAAGGCGGCGAAGGCGGCGGATGAGGCGCCGCGCGCGGCCCCGCCACATCGCCCTGCTACGGGCGCGTCCCCGCGCGGAACGCGTCGCCCGCAAGTGGGCGAAGAGGTTCTCGTGCAAGGCCGCGATGTGGTCTGGGTCGAACCTGTGGGCCGAGCGTAGCGCGGCTTGCCCCATCTGCCGCCGCTGGGTGTCGTCGTCGACGAGTTCTAGGAGGGCCGCCGCCATGGCTTCGCGGTCGTCGGTGGGAACCAGGCGCCCGTCGACCCGGTCCTGGATTATTTCGGCCGGTCCGAGGGGGCAGTTGGTGCTGACGACCGGCACGCCCACCCGCATCGCCTCGACGAGGGTCATCCCGAAGGACTCCGCGTCGGAGGCGGAGACGACTATCGAGGCCTGGGCGAATTCCGCCTCGATGGGGGAGCGGAAGCCCAGGAGCGCCACCCGCGTGGAAAGCCCCTGGTGGTCGACGAGTTCCTGCAGGCGGGCCTTTTCCGCTCCCTCCCCGTAGATGCGCAAAGACCAGTCGGGGTGCTTGGCGGCGACGTCCGCGAACGCGTCGATCACCAGGTCGAAGCGCTTGGAGCGGGTGAGCCGACCGGCCGCGGCGATCACCTTGGCGGTGCCGTCGGCGGGGGAGATGCCGGGCTCGGGAACGCTGTTGGGAATGCCGGCCACGTGCACGCCCGGCAGTTTCATCCTGCTCCGGTAGACGGCGGCGTCGGCCTCGGTGGTGGTGACCACGGCGTCCAACTTGCGGTAGTGGTGCGCCAGGACTGTCCGCAGCCGCTTGCTGTGCGCGTCGTGGGTGAGGTGTTCCTGCGCCACGCGGACCGCCCGCCGGGGGCCGAAGCGGGCCAGGTAGACGTTGACGCCCGGGCGGGTGCCGATGAGGACGTCGGCGTCGCTGGCCCGCAGGTACCGCTCGATCCGCAGGTCGTTGAGGCGGCTGTACTGGCGATGGCGCTTCTCCTCACGGGGAAAGACCTCTGCCAGCTGGTCGATGTGGGGGTCGTCCAGGTCTGGTGAGTTGGGGCGGAGGTCGACAAGAGGGATCACGCGTATGCGTTCGTCGATGGCGAAGCGTGGCGTGTCGCGGTGCCGGAACATCGACACGATCTCGACCTGGTGGGTGTCCGCCAACGTCGCGGCGAGGTTGAGGGTGGTGCGGATGGTGCCGCCCACGCCATAGACGTTGTGGATGAGAAAAACGATCTTCACAGCGTGCTCCGGAATGTCGAGGGGTGGGCCGAACCGGACCCGGCGCCGATAGGCGCGGGGCGCGGATCGACCGACCGATCAGTCAATCGTCCAGATATGTCGATCTACAGGCGGATAAGTCATCCACCGAGTCCGCATGTGTGACCGGCGCCGCGCTTCGAGACGGAGCGGGCGGGCCTGAGAGGTGGTGAGGTCAGGGGGCCACGGCGGCGAGTGGGTGCCTGGTCCTGGACAGCAGTGCGGCCAGGAGGGCGAGCCACGTGGTGGCCAGGAGCCAGCCGGCCAGGACGTCGCTGGCCCAGTGCACGCCGAGATAGATCCGCGTCAGGCCGACGGCCAGCGCCCACACGAGCGCCAGCCCCAGCGTCAACCGGGCGAGGGCGCGACGGGTCGACGAGGCGAACGCCCAGCACAGGAGGCCGGCGGCGAGGGCCGAGGTGGTGCTGTGCCCGGAGGGGAACGACCATCCCGAAGCGTGGGCGGCCCAGTCGCTCTGCTCGGGGCGGGGGCGGGCCAGTGCCGCCATGAGTCCGTAACGGACGGCCTGCCCGGCGGCGAGCACCGCGACGGCCAGCGCGGCGCGCCGGAGCCGGTCCGGCCTTCCCCTGCCCGTGACCAGTCCGGCGATGAGAGCCAGGAGGTAAGGCCAGACCCCGGTGCCGGAGGCGGTGACCACCTGGGCCACCCGGCGCGCCACGGGCGGCCGGTGGTGAAGGACCGCCAGGTGCAGAGCGTCGTCGCCGGGCAGGGGGTCGCCGCCCGCGGCGACCACGCCGACCGTGAGCGCGGTGAACATGACCGCCGTGGTCACCGCCACCCACGTCCACGTCGCGGGTCGGTGCCCGGTGCGGCGGGTGGGTCCGGCGTCGGGCCCGGTCGTCATGGCGTTCGCGCGCCGCTCGTCGACGGAACGGGCTGCCGCGGGGTGAGCCGGGACTGGGCCAGGAGCGTCAGGCGGGTCAGCACGGCCGCGAGCACGGACCCGATGGCGAGACCGGCCAGCACGTCGTGCGGGTAGTGGGCCCCCACCCACACGCGGGAGGCGGCCATGAGGAGCGCCACGGGGACCGCGAGGAGGCCGACGCGTCGGTCGATCATCAGCAGCGCGACCGTCGCCGCTGCCGCGATCGTGGCGTGGTTGCTCGGGAAGGACCAGTCACCCATCGGCGGGCACGCCTGCACGGTGGCGACGTGAAGGATCCGACACGGGCGTTGTTCGTCGACGAGGCTCTTGAGCAGGTCGTCCGCGACGTAGCTGAGAACCACCACCACGGGTACCGCGTAGACGGGGAGCACGGGCCGACGCGCCTTCCGGGCGCGCCACCATCCGACGATCATGAGCAGGGCGAACACCCCGAGGCCGAAGTCCGTCCACAGGGAGACGGCACTGTTCACCACGGCCGGAACGTGCTGTGTCAGGTGCGACACGCCGGTGTAGAGACCGTCGTCGAAGAAGGCCGGGTGAGAGGTCTTCGCAGGCGTCACAGCGGCCCCCCGGGGCGCTGCCCGGCGGCGGCCCGCCGCCGGGTCACACGGGCTCTGCGGAACTCGTTGGCCAGGGGTAGCAGGGAGATCACCACGATCATGGCCACCAGGGGGAGCAGGTAGCGGTCCACGTTGGGCACCGAGGAGCCGAGGCCGTAGCCGGCGACGACCAGGGCCACCGTCCAGACCACGCCGCCCACCGACTGCCAGAGGGCGAAGCGGCCCCGCGGCACGCCCAGGATCCCGGCCAGCGGATTGAGGACGGTACGCACCACCGGGACGAAGCGCGCGAGGATGATGGCCTTGGCGTGCCCGTACCGCGTGAGCAGTTCCTCAGCGCGCGCTGCGCCCGCGTGCAGTCGGCGTGCGCGACTGCGCGCCAGCAGGGCCCGGCCTCCGCGGCGTCCGAGCCAGTAGCCGAACTGGGCCCCGACCAGCGCGCCGGCGACGGCGGCGATCAGCACCTGGCCCAGCGAGAGGTGCACCCGGCCACTCGCCGGCACACACAGCAGTCCCGCGGTGAACAGGAGCGAGTCGCCCGGAAGGAAGAATCCGACCAGCAGGCCGGTCTCAGCGAACAGGATGACGGCCACTCCCATGGCGCCGAAGGCGGCGAGCAGCGATCCGGCGTCCAGCACGTTGACCGCGAGATGAGCGTGCGCGGCCAGGATGCAGGCTTGCGGGAGCAGCGGCACGTCAGGCTCCTTCCGGTGAGGAACTGGGGCGAGGAACGCTTCCGATCGACTACAGCTTAGTAGACGGTCTACTCTACTGTAGACGCTGAAGTGGGAGGATGAGTTCCATGACCGAGGAACACGGCGACCGGCGCCCGGCCGGTGAACTGGAATCGGGCGTCCTGGCGGCCCTGTGGGCGGCGGACACCGCGCTGACTCCGGGCGGGGTGCGTGCGGCGCTGGGCACCGGGCTCGCCAGAACCACCGTGACGACGATCCTCACGAGACTGCACGCCAAGGGCCTCGTCACCCGCGTGCGCCTCGGACGTGGCTATACCTACCTCCCCGCCGCCGACGCGAGCGGGCTCACCGCCAGGCGCATGCACGCCGAGCTGGACCGCGGCGAGGACCGCGGCAGCGTGCTGGCCCGCTTCGTCTCCGACCTCAGCGACGAGGACGAGCAGGTCCTCAGAGCGCTCCTCGACGAGGCCGACCAAGGGGAGGGGAACCGGAAATGATCTACGCAGTCTGGATTCCCCTTCTCGTGCCGCTACTGGCTGTGCCCGTGGCCCGCCGCGTCGCCGGTGCCCTCGCCCCGCGCGTCGCGGCGTGGACGCTGGCACAGTGCGGCGTGCTGCTGGCCGGATGCAGCACGGCCGTACTGGGCCTCCTCGCACTCGGCGGTGTCCTGCGCCTGGCTCCTGTCGCCACACTCGGACACCTCTCCCCGCGGTGGCTGGGCGACCACACCTGGCTGACAGCGCCGGGAGCCTGGGCGGCGGCGACGCTGCTCCTCGCCGGCACGGCCCGGGCGGCCTGGGTGCTCGTCGGCCACTGGCGCCAGCTGCGCTCGGCGCACGAGGCCGCGGGACCCGGCGGAGCGGGCGACCTCTCCGTCAGCCCGGACCCCTACCCGTACGCCTACGCCCTGCCCGGGGTGCTCGGTGGCCGCGGGAGGGTCGTCGTCAGTGCCGCGATGCTGCGCATCCTGCGGCCCGACGAACGTGAGGCGCTCTTCGCACACGAGCGTGCGCACCTGGCCGGCCGCCACCACCTCTTCCTCGGGGTCGGCCAGCTGGCAGCCGCCCTCCATCCCGCACTTCGTGGGCTGCGCGAGCCCCTCACCTACGCGCTGGAACGCTGGGCGGACGAGGCCGCCGCCGAAGCGGTGGGTGACCGGCGACTCGCCGCGCGGGCGATCGGCAGAGCCGCGCTCGCGGCCCACGAGGCCAAGTCGCCAGACGGCTGCCCCGTCGTGGCGCTCGGCGTCGCCAGCAGCCCCGTGCCCCGACGCGTGGCCGCCCTACTGGGGAAGAGCGAGAAGCAGCACGGTCGTAGGGGGAAGCGCGCCCAACGGACCGTCGCAGTGGTCCTGATGTGCTGTCTGGCCGCGTCAACGGCTTCCGCCCTGCACGCGGCGCACGACCTCCACGGCACCGTGGAGACCGCCCAGAGCGAGACCCACTCGCGCTGACCCGCACGCCGCCCGACGTGGGCACGGCCCCAGGTCGGTCCGGAAGCCGCCGAGCCGAGCCGTCCCACCGGGGAGGTAGGCGCGGGCCGCACACCGGGCGGTCACGGCACGGACGTGCCCGGCCCGGTGGAGAACCGACGCGGGCATCTGACCGGCCCTTCCTCACCCCCGACGCCGCCCATCAACTGCCGGAGGCACGCCGAAGACGGCCCCCAACAGCGCAAGAACCGCCCCCTTGCGCCGGTTGCGGCCCTCGTCCTGCCCTCACACGACCCACGCCCGTGCCGCGTACCTTCGCCCCCAGCGCCGGCACGCGTCTGCTCCCGAAGGAAGTTCCCAGTGCCCTCGAACGAGCCACGCGCTGTCCACCGCCGCCCGATACCCGCCGAACACACAGAACCACCCGGCCCAACCGCCAGTGACCGCAGTCCGAGCCGCGAACACCCAGCGCAGCATCCGGCAGAGCGCCCGCGGAGCGAACGTTCCACCAGTCGCGAAGGCCCCTCGACCTCGACCCGCGACGCGTTCTTCGACAACGCCAAGTACCTCTCGATCGCCCTCGTCGCCCTGGGCCATGCCTGGGAACCCCTCTACAGCACCAGCCGCACCGCCGCCGCCCTCTACCTCTTCGTCTACGCCTTCCACATGCCGGCGTTCGTCGTCATATCCGGGTACTTCTCCCGCACCTTCGACACCGCTCCCCACCGCCTGAGCCGCCTGGTCACCGGCGTCGCCGTGCCGTACGTCGTCTTCCAGACGGCCTACATCCTCTTCCGCCGCACCGCCGGGCAGGACCCGCACGCCCCCCTCGACCTGCTCAACCCCTGGTTCCTCACCTGGTTCCTCATGGCGCTGTTCGTCTGGCGCCTGACCGCGCCGCTCTGGCGCAACCTGCGCGGGCCGGTGCCCGTCGCCCTGATAATCGCCGCGGCGGCGTGTGCGACACCGAGCATCGGACAGGAGCTCGACCTCCAGCGGATTCTGCAGTTCCTGCCGTTCTTCGTGCTCGGCCTTACCCTGAAGGCCCGCCACTTCGCCTACCTGCACCGCCTCCCGGTGCGCCTGGCCGCGCTGCCGGTCCTGGCCGCAGCGCTGGCGTTCGCCTACTGGGCGGTGCCGCGGATGAACGACGCCTGGCTCTACCACACCGACAGCGCACAGGCGTTGGGAGCTCCGTGGTGGGCCGGCGTCGTCATGCAGCTGGCACTTTTCGGCAGCTCCTCACTGCTCACTGCGTGCTTCCTGGCCTGGGTCCCCACACGCCGGGTCTGGTTCACGACACTGGGTGCGGGAACTCTCTACGGCTACCTTCTTCACGGCTTCCTCGCCAAGGGCTCCCGCTTCTGGCACTGGTACAACCCCGCCTGGGTCCACACCCCCGGCGGGGCCCTGTGCGTCAGCGTCGTCGCCGTGACCGTCGTCACCGCGCTATGCACCACCCCCGTTCGTCGGGTCTTTCGTTTCGCCGTTGAGCCGCGGATGCGCTGGGCGTTCCGAAGGGCCTGAAGTGCCGTGTGTCTCGTGGATCTCACGGTGCAGGAACTTCGCAGGGATCGGGTCCGGCACCCGCACACGCCCCGACCTCGAGCACGGTCAGGTTGCGCCTTTCGGAAGGCGGTCCGCGAGGCCGCGGCCCGGGCCCGGTCTAGGTGTGTTGTTCGGAGAGGTTGGTGACGCGGCTGGCTGGGGTGTGGCCGCTGATTCCGGTGTGGGGTGGGTGGTAGTTGTACCAGGCCAGCCAGTCGGGGAAGGCTGCCTGTCGCTCGTGATCTGAGGTGTAGGGCTGGTGGTAGGCCCACTCTTGGAGCAGGGTGCGGTGGAAGCGTTCGACCTTGCCATTGGTCTGCGGGCGCCAGGGTCGGGTCCAGCGGGGCTGGATGCCCAGGTCGTGGCAGGTTGGCGCCAGGTGTGCGAGGACTTTGTGGCCGCCGCCGTCGGGGATACGGCCGAGCTTCTTGACGTCGATGTGCAGGAGGACCGATGCGTGCTTTGCGGCGAAGACGCAGGACGTCGGCTTCCACCTGGGCCGATGCGCGGCGTGGCTGGTGGTGCGGGCAACTGGAGCGATCAGCCATCGCTGCCTGGCCGTGTTGGCGGTAGCGGTTGGCCCAGCGGGCGGCGGTGGTGTGGCTGACCTGGAAGCGCTCAGCCGCCCTGCGTATGGGCCAACCGTCCTCGACGACGCAGCGGGCCAGACGCAGCCTGCCGGTCGGGGTCAGCGGGGCGTTACGGTGGATCACGAGGGCCTCCTGGCGCTGGTATGTGATGTCGTAATCCACACCGAGCCAGAAGGCCCTCACCTCTTTCAAGCACCCGAAGTGGGCGTGTCACCTGTCACCAACACGCCGGGACAACACACCTAGAGCGACATCGCCGGCAACGGGCTCTCGGGCGGTCACACTCGTGCGTGGACTCCGTTGCCGCACGCCCCGTCACCCGTGCGGCGCGCGGCCGGTGCGGGCGTGGCGGAGCCGCGCTAGACAGGGGGCTGGGACGCGAAGGCCGCGTCGCCCGGAAGGAAGCGATGTCCGCTGCCCGTGGAACGAAGCTGCGCGCCTGCGCCCTGCTGCTCATCGCCGCGCTGAGTGCCTGCTCGACGACGCCCTCGGCCGTTCCTGCGCGGCACTCCGGCGACCATGTCACGGCCCAGGCGCAGGGCGCCACCGCCTCGGCCGGCCTGCCGGTGTCCGAGATGGAGCACATCCTCCAGGCGGACGGTGACGTGTCCGACGGCGTACTGGCCGTCGACATCGCCCGCTCCGACATCCATGCGAAAGGCGGCCCCGACGCCGTGCCCTTCCAGGAGGGTTTCCAGCTCCAGCACGAGCTGTACTTCCAGGCGACGGGCAGTGGCCATGCGATCCTCAACGGGGACGTGGCGCTGCGTCAGCAAGAGGTCCAGCCGGTCATCGACGCGCTGGTCGCCCACCACCTGGTCTTCCAGGCCGAGCACCAGCACCTGTACGACCTGAGGCCCATGGTGTGGTTCGTGCACTTCCGCGGCAGCGGGGACCCCCTCCGGCTCGCCAGGGACATCCACGCGGTGATCGGTAAGACGGCCACTGCGTTGCCCCAGCACACACCGAAACGGCCGCGGACAGCGTTGCCGGCCGGGCAGCTAGGCCGCGTGCTCGGCGGCAAGGCCGAGGTGGGTGAGCACGGGATCGTCACCGTCACCGTTCCGCGGACGGACGCCGTCCGGCTCGGTGGCCAGCGCATCCGTCCCGAACTGGGCGTCTCCACCGAGATCCAGTTCCAGCCGCTCGGCGGGGGCCGGGCCGTCGCCGTTCCGGACTTCTCGATGACCAGCGCCGAAGTCCAGCCCGTGACGTCCGTGATGCGGCGCGCCGGCTGGGAGGTCGGGTGCCTGTACAACCAGGAGACCGGCGAGGACCCGCAGCTCTACTTCGCTCACATGATCCGTTCCGGTGACCCGATCGCCCTCGCACACGCCGTTCGTGCCGGGCTGGACCGCACCCGGGCGGTCCGGCCCTCCTGACAGTCCGGACTGGGCGGGCCTCAGGGGTGCAGTCGGGCGCCCGGGGGCCGCAGGTCAGGGCACCAGGTGTTTGCTCAACGCCGTCAGAGCCGCGGGCAGCTCCCGGTTCCAGGTGGTGAAGTTGTGACCACCGCTGGGCAGGATGATCGAGGAGGCCTGCATCGGCGGTCGGACGGCCCTGAGGAAGGACTGCGTCGTCCCGTAGTTGTCCTCGCCCTTCCTGCTGCTGGTCACCAGCGCCCAGATCGGGGGGACCGGCCTGTGCCTCAGGCGCCACATCATGTCGTTCTCGTTCCGCACCGACGCGCTGCCGCCGAAGAGGTCCCCGGTGGTGGGGTCGTTGTGGGTGCTGTAGTACCCCGAGAGTGAGACGGCGGCGGAGAAGGCCGTGGGTCGGCGCATGGCGAGCTTCACGGCGCAGTAGCCGCCGGTGGAGTCGCCGATGACGCCCCAGTTCTGTGCTCCTGTGCCCACGCGGTAGTTGGCGGCCACCGCGTTGCGCAGGTCGTGGGCGAAGAAGGTCTCGGTCTGGGGGCCGCCGGGCACGTCCATGCACTCGGTGTCGCGCGGCGGCACCAGTGTGGGGCGCAGCATGACCAAGATCGTCGGCTTCATCCGGTGCTCGCGGACGAGCTTGTCAGCGGTGCGCGGGTACCTCATACGGGTGATGAGGGAATCGACCGTGCCCGGGTAGCCCGTCAGGACGACGGCCACGCGGAAACGGTCCTCGCGGTGGGCCGCCTGGAAATACTGGGGAGGCAGATAGACGTAGGCCGGAACTGTCAGACGCGTCGTGGCGCCACGGACAGCGATCCTGTCGATCCGACCCGCGCGGGACGGGATCCCACCGCCGGTGAGCCCGTCCGACCGATGCCCGAGACGGTAGAGGCCAGCCTTTGCGGGCGTGCCGGACACCCCCTGGTCGACCACTTGACCCGGCGCGTCGTCCGAGCCGAAGAGGTCGGCGAAGGAGGCGTAGAAACCGAAATAGGAGTTGAGAGCGAGCCCGAGAGCAGCCAGGAGGGTGAGCTGGGTGGTGAGCAGCATTCCCACCCGCCCGGCCACGGCACCCGCGCCCCGGCGTGCCAGCCGGGGCCAGACCCAGATGGTAGCGACGAACACGGTCAAGGCCACCAGGGTGACCAGGACCAGGAGGCTGTTGCTGGTGAGACCCATGAGGAGCTTTCTTGTGCGGGGGTGGCGACCGGTGTGCGTGCCAGAGGCAATCCTGAGGCAACCCCGAGGTGCTTGGTGACGTCCTACAGGAGGTCCTGAGACGCTGCGGCGCTTTCGGGACGGAAGATCCGCATAGGGGCCTGGAGTTCGATGTCCGTGCACAAAGATGCTGTCCGACGAGATGGGGTTGCCCACCCGGCCGGGGAAAGTGAGGCGGCACACAGCCGACTCCGGTTGCCCCGCCTGCTTCCCACGTCCACTGCGCCCGCCGTGGTGGGCACGTTGTGCTTCCTCATCGGGCTGGTGGACCTGGGCACCGGTGTCTTCCCACGGTTGCGGCACACGCGCGTGCACACTTGGGCCTCTTACTTCCCGGGGACCGTGACCAGTCTCGCCACCGCCGCCTCGATCATCGTGGGTGTCCTGCTGCTGATGCTCGCCCACGGACTCAAACGCGGGAAGCGTCGCGCCTGGGCGGCTGCCGTCGTCCTCCTCCCGGCGGGTGTCCTGGCCGGTTTCCTGCACCACCATCGGCCCTCCCCGCTGACCACGCTCCTCTCGGTCGGCGTGCTCTACGTCCTGTGCACACACCGCGGCGAGTTCGCGGCGCTGTCCGACCCACGCACCAGATGGCGCGCCGCGGCCAACTTCGTGCTGTTGGGGACCGCAAGTTTCAGCATCGGTCTGCTCGTCGTCAGCTCCCACCCACTGGTCGAGGTCGGCGACCCGTCGATGGCCGACCGGTGCGTAACGGTGCTGCGCGGGCTGTTCGGCTTCGACGGTCCGGTGCACTACACCTCCGACCGCGCCGCTGACGCCGTGGGCTACTCGCTGGGCGGTCTGGGTCTGCTGGTGGCGTTCAGCACCGGCTACCTGGTGCTGCGTCCCGAGCGCCCCGTCTCCGAACTGAGCGACGACGAAGAGGAGCGCCTGCGGGGCATCCTCGCGCGGCACGGCGGACGCGACTCGCTGGGTTACTTCGCCCTCCGGCGGGACAAGAGCGTGGTGTTCTCCCCGAGCGGCAAGGCGGCGATCCCCTACCGGGTGGTCTCCGGCGTGATGCTCGCCAGCGGCGACCCCGTCGGCGACGTCGAGGCGTGGCCAGGGGCCATCGAGCGGTTCATGGCGGAGGCCCGTGCGCACGCCTGGATCCCGGCTGTCGTCGGGTGCAGCGAGACCGGCGGCGAGGTGTGGACGCGTGAGACGGGTCTGGACGCGCTGGAACTCGGTGACGAGGCGGTGGTGCGGGTCGCCGACTTCTCCCTGGCAGGCCGGGCGATGCGCAACGTGCGGCAGATGGTCTCCCGGGTCGAACGGGGCGGCTACACCTGCCGGATGCGCAGGGTGGGGGACCTGACCGAGGAGGAACGCGAGTGGGTGCGCGTCGCCGCGGCCGACTGGCGCGGCACCGACACCGAGCGCGGTTTCTCCATGGCTCTCGGCCGCTTCGGCGACCCCAGGGACGAGGACTGCGTCGTCGTCACCGCACACCGGAACGTGTCCGAGGACCCCTCCCCGCACGGTGATCTCAAGGCCGTCCTGCACTTCGTGCCCTGGGGCACCGACGGATTGTCGCTGGAGCTGATGCGGCGGGACCGCGGCGCCGACGCCGGCATGAACGAACTGCTCATCGTGTACGCCCTGCGCAACGCGGCGCAGCTTGGCGTGGCCCGTGTCTCGCTCAACTTCGCGATGTTCCGCTCCGCGCTGGCCCGCGGCGAGCGGCTGGGTGCCGGGCCGGTGCTGCGCTTCTGGCGCGGCCTGCTGGTCTTCCTCTCCCGCTGGTTCCAGATCGAGTCGCTGTACCGGTTCAACGAGAAGTTCCAACCCCAGTGGGAGCCCCGCTTCATGATCTTCCCGAGCACCCGCGACCTCCCCCGTATCGGCTTCGCCGTGATGCAGGCCGAAGCCTTCATCACCTTGGCGCTTCCCGCCCGCTACCGCCGCCTCCTGCCCGGTGCGGCGCGCCGCGCGAGGGTGGGCGCCCAGGACTCGGCGTCCTCCGTCCTCAAGGCGGAGAGCGGGGGGACGCGGCGCGCGGCCTGAGCAGCTGCCGTCTCCGTCGAACCCCGGTGCCGGTGCGCGGACCTCGGTGTCCTTCGTCAGTGTGCGGTCCGGAGCTGGTGGAAGGCGCCGTCGCGGAGCAGGGCGGACAGCATGGCGACGCGCTGTCGGGCGAGGTGATGGCGCTTCTTTCATCTCCCCACTTGCTGCTAATCGGTTGGGCAAACCTGCTCTGTTGATCTCCCCACCCATCGTGTGATCTTGCCCGGTGTGTCGCCGTATCTGGCGGTTGGTCCGGAAAGCCTGCGTGCGCAAGTTCGGCCTGCTCGGGGGCCTGGATGCTCACGCGGGAGGAAGACGTGGATGCTCATGCACTGCGTCGGCAGGGATGGACGATCTCGGCGATCGCCCGGCATCTGGGCCGGGACCGCAAGACGATCCGGGCCTATCTGAACGGTGAGCGGACCGCCGGCCCGCGGCGTCAGGCACCTGATGCGTTCGTGCCGTTCCTTCCGTACTGCCGCCAGTGCCTTGCTGACGACCCGCACCTGTGGGCATCCACGCTGTTCGACGAGGTGGTGGGGCTCGGCTATGAGGGTGCGTACTCGACGTTCACCCGCGCCCTTCGCCGCTATCGCGTCCGGCCGCACTGCGAGCCTTGCCATGCCTCGACCGGCCGCAACGTTGCGGTGATCGCGCACCCGCCGGGCGAGGAGATCCAGTTCGACTGGCTGGAACTGCCCGATCCTCCCGACGGATGGGGGGTGGGTGAGCACGCGCATCTGCTGGTCGGGGCCCTCGCGCATTCGGGCCGGTGGAGGGCGGTGCTGGCGGAGTCGGAGGACTTCCCCCATCTGGTCCAGGCCCTGGACGATGTCGTGCGCAAGCTGGGCGGGACCGGCCGCCGATGGCGCTTCGACCGGATGGCCACCGTCTGCTATCCCTCCAGCGGTCAGGTCACCGCGGCGTTCGCCGCCGTTGCCAAGTATTACCCGTTGACTGAACTACTGGGGGCGTCTTAGCAGTTCAGTGACCCTTTGGCGGGATCGTCGTTGGGTTGGCTGTGGAGTCATCGAGAGACCTGTCGGTCCTGTCCGTGCCCTTGATCGGCGAGATGGTGGCCACGGACGATCCGTGGGAGCCCTACCGGCTCGTCGGTCCGGAGGGGACGCCAGTTGCGGGAGTCGCTGCCTTCCTGCGGGACCTGCAGGCGTCCGGGCGGCCAGCGACAACGGCTCGTTCCTACGGGATGGACCTGCTGCGGTGGTTCCGCTTCCTTTGGGCTGTCGACGTGTCGTGGGATCGCGCCGAGCGCATCGAGGCCAGGGACTTCTCTCGTTGGCTGCAAATTGCTGGGCAACCGTCCCGTCAGCACTGGCGGCGCCCGGACCAGGCTGGCCGGTGGGCTGCTGGCGGGAAGCCGTACGCGACGTCGGTCCGTACGCACAGCGAGACGGTGCTGCGGACCTTCTACGACTTCCACCGCGATGTCGGCACCGGGCCGGTCCTCAATCCGTTTCCGCTGGCCGCTCGCGGCGGGGGCGGCCAGCGCATGCTCACCGCAACCCGATGGATCCGCCGCGCAATGAGCGCGTCGGGCTTTACCGGCCGAGGCTGCCGCAGCGGATTCCGCGCAGCGTCCCGGACGCGGAGTTCAACGAGATCTTCGCCCGGCTGCCCTCCCACCGTGACCGGGCCCTGGTCGCCTTCTACGTTTCCACCGGCGCCCGGGCCAGCGAGTTGCTGTCCGCGTGGCAGGGCGGGGTCGACCCGGGCCGCCAGCTGATCAGCGTGGTCCGCAAGGGCACCGGCGAGGTCCAAGAGCTTCCGGTCTCGACGGATGCGTTCGTCTGGCTGCGGCTGTATCAGCTGGAGCTGGAGGATGCGATCCCGAAGGGGCGGCGGCTTCCGCTGTGGTGGACGTTGCGCAACCCGTCACGGCCGCTGACCTACCACGCGGCACACCGGATGTTCGAGCGGGCCAACAACAAGGCCGGCACCGCGGCGACGCTGCATGCCCTGCGGCACACCGCCGCCTACCGGATGGCCGAGGACCCCAGTCTCCCGCTCACCGATGTCCAATTCATCCTTGGACATGCACAGTTGACCACTACCCAAATCTATCTCACGCCCCGCAAGGAGGAGGTCATCCGGCGGCTGCTGGCTCATCATGCCGAGCAGACGAGACAGGCCGCCGCCCGCACCGCACCCGCCGCTGCCCCTGGCTACTCGGCCGAGTCGCTGGACGTGTTGTTCGGGACGGCCCGCTGATGACCACGACGCTGGAGACCGCGCAGTCTGCAGCGGTGAAGACGCCGCGGCCGGTCACGCAGTTGCTCCGAGCACGGCCGCGGGAGGACGCATGGCCCGCGACCGGACAGAGCCGCGAGGAGGTCTGGGGCCGGCTGGCCGCCGAGCCCTTCGCCCCGGCCTGCGACAACAACGGCCGCAAGTTCGGGCTTGGCCTGCTCCTGGACTGGCTGGCCGATCAGCCCGGCGCCACCTGGCAGGAACGTTGGCTGGCCAGCGGCGCCGACGGCGATGGCGCCAACTGGCGGGAGATCCCGTTGCGTTGGATGCGTGAGCGCGGACACGAGGTTCCCTGGCGCCAGGAGTCCTTCTTCCGGGCGGTGCACCCCGCTCTTTGCGCCGACCTCGTCCGGCCCTCACTGCCCTGGCTGATCACCTCGTCACTCCGCAGCAGCGCGCTCGTAGGCATGCTCGCCCAGCACCGCGACCCGACCGGCTTCGCCCGGCTGCGGGAACGCTGCGCTACGGATCCGAGCGTTAACACGGCCGCGGCGACCCGCACCGCCTACCGCGCTGCCCAGATCCTCGTCGCCAAGGGCGGCATCATCGCCGACATCGTCCCGGGCGACGTCCTGGAGCTGCTGGACATCGAGGCCGATCTGCGCGGCACCTCCGTCGGAGCCACCCACCTGTTTTATCGGGTCCTGCACGACCTGGATGTCTTCGACGATCAGGCTCCGGCGACGCTGCGCGAACTGCGAACGGGCGGACAGCGCACGCCCGAGGAGCTGATCGACCGTTACGGCATTGCCTGCCGCCCGGTCCGCGACCTTCTCGTCGACTACCTGCGAGAACGCCAGCCGGCACTGGACTACAACAGCTTGGATGCGCTGTCTTACTACCTGGCCAAGCTGTTCTGGTCCGACCTGGAACGACACCACCCGGGCATCGACAGCCTGCACCTGCCGACCGATGTCGCCGACGCCTGGAAGCAGCGGCTTCGCACCACCACCAAGACCGTCCGCACCCCGGACGGCCGCCGGGTCACCACCGAGGCGCCTCGGATTAACTACCGTGAGTGCCTCACTCCAGTGCGGGCCTTCTACCTGGACCTGGCGCACTGGGCCGTCGAAGATCCCGCCCGCTGGGCCGCCTCTGGGCCGCCCCCTGCCCGATCGGCAGCGAGGAGATCAACCGCAAGAAGGACAAGCGGCGCCGCAAGTCGCGGATGGACGCCCGCACCCGCGAGCGTCTGCCCGTGCTGCCGGTCCTGGTCCGCAGTGTTGACCAGCGGCGCAAGGACGCCGCCACCGTGCTGGCCGTCGCCCGCGACACTGCACCCGGCGAGGCGTTCACCGCCGATGGGCAGACATTGGTACGCGTCGCCCCGCGCCGGTCGGCAGCCGCCAAAGTGCTGGCCGAGGACCCCGCCACCGGGCACCGACGCGATCTCGGACGCGAGGAGGACCACGCCTTCTGGGCCTTCGCCATCGTCGAGGTGCTGCGGGCCACCGGCATCCGGGTCGAGGAACTCACCGAGCTCTCCCACCACAGCCTGATCCAGTACCGGCTGCCCACCACCGGCGAGCTCGTCCCGCTCCTGCAGATCGTTCCGTCGAAGACTGACACGGAACGGCTCCTGGTCGTCAGCCCCGAGCTGGCCGAGGTCCTCTCCACGATCATCCGCCGGGTCCGCGACAACAACGGCCGAGTCCCCCTGGTCCCGGCCTACGACCACTACGAGCGCACCTGGCTGCCGCCTGCACCGCTACTGTTCCAGCGACACCGCGGCTACGAGAACCGGGCGATCAGCTCGGGCGCCGTCCGGAAGATGCTTACCACCGCGCTCGCACATACTGGTTTGACGGACTCCGTCACCGGCGGGCCGTTGCACTTCACGCCGCACGACTTCCGTCGGCTGTTCATTACCGACGCCGTCCTCGGCGGCCTGCCCCCGCACATCGCCCAGGTCATCGCCGGACACCAGGACATCAACGTCACCCTCGGCTACAAGGCGGTCTATCCCGACGAGGCCGTCCAAGCCCACCTGGCCTTCTTGGCCCGCCGACGAGCCATGCGGCCCACCGATGAATACCGCGTCCCCACCGACGAAGAGTGGACCGAATTCCTCGGCCACTTCGAACGGCGAAAAGTCTCCATCGGCACCTGCGGCCGGTCGTTCAGCACCCCCTGCATCCACGAACATGCCTGTGTCCGCTGCCCGATGCTCTGGCCCGACCCCGCCCAACGCGACCAGTTGGTGGAAATCCGCGACAACCTTCACGCCCGCATCGCGGAAGCCGAGCGCCAGGGCTGGCTCGGCGAGGTCGAAGGGCTGCGAGTCAGCCTCGCCGGCGCCGAAGACAAGCTCACCCAGATCGACCGACGGGCTCCGCGAGCCGTCGACCTCCCCATGCCCACTGTCCCGGCTACCAGCCATAGCGACGTGGCCGGCCCAGGTCGGTAGTCAGAGGCAGGTGAGAGAGTGCGGCCATGAACATCGAAGACTTCTGGACGATCACCGAGACCGCCCGCACCGACGCAGCCTCGGCCTCCGGCGACCCGGACCAAGCGTTCGCATCGGCCCTGGTCGACCGGCTCGCGGCGACCTCGAAGCAGACGATCCTCGAATACCAGCAGTGCTTCGATGAGCTCCACGCGGCGATATACCGCTGGGACATGTGGGCCGCCGGCTATCTGATCGGCGGAGGCTGCTCCGACGATGCCTTCATGGACTTCCGCGCTGGCCTCATCGCACAGGGCCGAATTTGGTACGACCGGGCCGCCACCGCACCCGACGTTCTCGCCGAGCACCCGGAGGTCGTGGCTGCGGCAGCCGAAGGCAGCGACGAGGCGCTATTCAACGAAACGGTCAACTACGCGGCCTCCTACGCCTACGAGCGCATCAACGGCGATGAGGACAATTGTTCCTTCTACGACAACTACGATCAGTTCCGCGGCCCACGAACCGATGGCGAACCAGTCGATATGGGTGAGAGCTTCGATTTCGACGACGCCTCAGAGATGCACGCCCGTCTCCCCCGGCTGGCCCACCTGTTCCTTGATCACGGCGAGGACTGAGTTCGCGAGGCCCCTTCACCACCAAGTTCAGAGAATACGGGGTCGGGGTGGACATCTGCCCGCCCCGCCGCGGCAACCGCAAGGGAGTGGTGGAGAAGGCCAACCACTCGGCGGCGCAACGCTGGTGGCGCACGGTTCCCGACGGCCTCACGGTCGTGCAGGCCCAGTCCGGGGTCGACAAGCTCTCGGTCCGGATGGACGACCGGCGCCGGCGGATCGACGGAGCGGTCACCACCGTCGGCGAGCTCGCCGCGGCCGAGCCCCTGCTCGACATCCCGGTCCGGCCGTTCCCGGCCGAGCTGGAGGTCGAGCGGACCGTCAGCCCGCAGAGCCTGGTCGCCTTCGACGGCAACTTCTACTCCGTCCCGCCCGGCCTGCCCGGCGTCACGGTCAAGGTCCTGCACCGGCTCGGCGAGGACGGCCTGCGGACCGTCACCGCCGGCCGGGCCGTCGTCGCCCGCCACCGCCGGGCCCCGCGAGGTGCCGGGCAGACCGTCCGGGACGACGGACATGTCATCGCGCTGGAGCGGGCGGTGCTGTCCTCGTTCTCCGACCGGGCTCCCTGCAAGAGCAAGGTCCGCAGACCGCCGTCAGCAGCAGCCCTGGCCGAAGCCGAGCGGCTGCGCGAAGGGCCGGCCGCCGGCAGTTCCGCCGAACGGGTCGTGATCGACCTGACCCACTATGCCGCCGTGGCCGACCGGCTGCGGAGTGTCCCCGCACCGAAGCAGGAGGAGAGTCCGGAGTGAGTACGTCACCGATGCAGGTGAGCGAAGCCCGCCGATTCCAGCAGCTCAGAGGCCACCTGTCCTACCTCAAACTCAACGACGCAGCTGAGGCGTTGAACCGGGTCCTGGACCAGGCCCGCACCGAGCGGATGTCACTGACCGCAGCCCTGGAACGGCTCCTGGAGATCGAGGTCGAAGCCACCGAAGCCCGCAAGCTCGCCGCCCGGGAACGGTTCGCCTGCCTGCCCGAGTCCTGGACCCTTGCCGACTTCGACTTCGCCGCCCAGCCCGGCGTCGATGAGAAGCTGATCCGCGACCTGGCCACCCTCCGCTCCCTCGACGACGCCTCCAACGTGCTGTTCGTCGGCCCGTCCGGAGTGGGCAAGACCATGCTGTCCGTCGCCCTCGGACGAGCGGCCGTCGACGCCGGCCACCGCGTCTACTTCACCACCGCCGCCGAACTCGCAGCCAAGTGCCACAAGGCCGCCCTCGAAGGCCGCTGGAAGACCTGCATGCGCTTCTTCGCAGGTCCGAATCTTTTGATCATCGACGAGCTCGGCTACCTGCCGCTGCCCGAAGACGGCGCCTCGGCCCTGTTCCAGGTGATCAACCAGAGGTATCTCAAGTCCAGCACGATCCTGACGACCAACGTCGGGATCGCCGACTGGGCCGGAGCCTTCGGCGACGCCACCGTCGCCGCCGCCATGCTCGACCGGCTCCTGCACCGGGCTGCCGTCGCCGGCATCGACGGACCCTCCTACCGGCTTCGCGGCCATCAGAACCAGGCCGACGCCATGCGCAAGGGAGTCAACGCACGTGTCTCCTGACCCCACTCACAACGACGAACAGCTCACCCCCAGATCGATCAACTGCCCAGTCTGTGCAGGCGAGTTCTTGCCGAGACCGAGACAGATCTACTGCTCTCCCCGCTGCAAGAGCGCCGCCCACCGATGCGCTCCCGCCGGCCTGGCCGCCCACACCTGCCCAGTCTGTGACGGCACCTTCACCGCCAACCCCCGACTCCGCCAGGTCTACTGCTCGCCGGAATGCCGTCGCGAGTCGGAAAGGCAACGCAACCGAACCCGCGACGAGGAACGGGCACGACGCCTCGGCGAACACCCCCGAGCCCTTCCGCCCGCTCCGCAGCCGACACCCCCCGGGACCATCGACCGCCTGGCACCGACGGCAGTCCGGAACTGCCGGCACTGCGACCAGCCCGTCACGATCGTCGCCCTACTCGCCACCCAGGAAGCCGCCCGACCCACGATCACCAACCGCGTCACCGACATCTCGCTCAGACGCCTCCAGTAAGCATCGGCTGACCGTCACCGATCACCGGGCCCGCCGACCTGACGATCGGCGGGCCCGCAACACTCAGGTCCCCGAGCGGAGTTGGTCCAGTTCGCTGCCGATCGCATCCCGCAGCGCGTCATGCCGCGGACCGAGCCTGAACCGTTTGTCGCTCCACCGTTCACGCGGATAGAGCCACACCGGCTTGCCCACCACATCGGCCGGCTCCCACGCATGCAAGAACGGATCCGTGTTCCCCAGGATCTCCAGGTTGACCCGGCGGAAAGCCGGGTCCAGCCGCCGACAGGCACGCTCGACCGCTTCACCGAGCTGGTCCATGTCAGACAGGAACGACAGCCGCTTCGCCCTCGGCAGGTCCGACAGCCGCTGCACATCCGGCTCGTCCACGAGCAGAACCGAGTAGCCCGGCAGGAACTGAACGTCCCCGATCACCGCGAACCCCGACGTCAGCCGTCGCAGCACGGTCGGGTTCTCGCCCCTCAGCGCAGCCCCGATCCGGTCCATCCCCCAGTCACCGGTCATGGCCAAAACCTACATTCTGGTGATCAAGGACCGCTCTTCGATCCCCATCCTCCTCACACAGTTCAAAGACCAAGCAAGTGGGGCGAGGAGCGGCTCCGGCCGTTTTCAAAGAACCCCATCAGGGCTGGAGGGCTGACACTGCGCAGGGGAGGGAGCACCCGGCGGGACTATGCGACGTCGGGAGCCGGCAGGGCCCACATGACCCGCAGGGCTGGACATCGAGAACACACTGGCGTCCGCGGTCAGCGCGGCGCCGCTGGTTAGCTCGGCCGGTGGGCAGCAGAGGGCCAGCGCAGGGGAGCGGAGGCGGTGCCGTGGCAGGAACGGCACGTGATCAAGAACGCTGTGCGGCCCTTACCTGCGCTTCCCCTCTGGCCCTCTGCTACCACCGCTATTGCTCACGCCGCGGGAAGTGAGCCCGATGAGCGGTGTGCGGGCGCTGCGAGGGTGCTTCTGGGGAGTGTAAGCGCGCTTCAGCCCAACAGGTCGGCGAGCGGTCCGGCATGGTCGGAGCGCTTGGCCTTGAGCGCGAGCCATGAGCCGTCCGCGAAGGCGATGTCTGCTCGTTTCCGGTGTCGGGCCGGGTGCGGCGCGCGGTGTCTGGCGAAGGCGGTCCTTGGAAACTCGACCAGCAAGTGTGCTCTCTCCCGTTCGGGAGAGGCCGGGCGCGAGAGGACCAGCAGGCGGTGTCGGGTGAAAGCGAGCACGGCGTCGTCATGGTCGTGGCTCGTACGGTCAGTGGGCCCGTTGCGCACAGCAATGGCCAGACGTCCGGCATCACTGTCCCAGCCGCCTTGCCACACCCGGCCCCGAAAAGGACGTCGAACGCCTCGTGCGATGTTCTCGGCCGCGCGCTCCAACAGGTCCCCGGGGACTGAGCCCAGCCACCCGAGGAAGGCGATGGGGAGCAACAACCGACGCCAGCCGCTGAAAATCGGGCCCCTGCGCGCCTGGGGTTTGGCGACGCGGTAGCGCTTGGGCAAGCGCGGCGGAAGGATGGGGTCGAGGCAGACGGGCACTACCCCCTGTAGTACCTCTCCGGAGGACAGCAGCGCTGTGGCGTGTTCGGCCATCCACGCGGCGTCGGGCCCGGGCGGGCCAGGCGGCAAAGACTGGTCGGCTCTTGCACGGGCTCGGGGCCCGGGTGGCGGAGTCGTCATCCGAACACGTCCTTGATGTCACCCTTCGGCACGCGGTACGGGGCAGGTTCCGGATCAGCCTGATCTTTACCCAGGGCCTCCCTACCGAAGTGCTCGGCGGCTTGGACAGCGGGGTCCTTGTAGTCACCGGTGAGACCGGTGAGCCCCCCGATGACGGGTAGGGAGCCGTGCTTGGCGATCTGACCGCTCAGCATGTGGTGCGCCCACCAGTCCTTGGACCGGAAAGCGCCCTCGCCGAAGGCGCCGCCCGCTTTGCGCAGGGCCTTGGCGGCCTTGAGAGCCTCACCTGCGGAACCCAGGCCGGCCTTCATCTCCTTGACGGCCTTCATCAGGGTGCGAAGTGTCTCGGCCAGCTTCGTGGAGACACGCTCCACCCTGGCGAGAAAGACGGCGACCTCGGCCTCGGCGACCAGGCCGTCCACCACGGTGGCCAGGCCAAGGGTGAGGATGTCGGTGACGACCATGGCCGCCAGCGTCATCGCGGCCCATTCGATGGCTTCACGGATGATCTCGACGATGGCGTCCTCGGCCATCTTGCACTCTTCGGCGGCCTTGCTGAGGATGTGGGCGACCTCGCCCATCTCCTTGGCCGTGCCGTCGACAGCTGACACGATCTTGCCCATGCCCTCGCCGAAACGGTCCGAGGCGTCACCGCCCCAGTGGTCGGGTAGCCGGCGGGCGCCCGCCCGCAGGGCCTGGGCCAGACGCTGCAGTTCCTGACCCTGCGAGCGCCACTGGTGCGCGGCAGCGGTCAGCTGACTGGGCATGCCGGTGACCTTCTCGAGCTGGTCCATCAGCCCGACCTTGTCCAGGAACCAGCGGATCGCGTCGTCCAGCCCTGCGTCGATCCCGTGCTCAGCACTGTCGTGGACGTCCTGGATGCTGGGTAGGGTCTCGATCTGCTTGTTCACCCAGGCGTAGGCGTCCGAGGCTGCACTCTGCACCGTCATGCCCCGTCGCCCCCGAAGTCGTGTTCCGTGGCCATTTCGTTCTGGATGTAGTTGCCCGCCATGGCCCGAAGGGTCTCGGAGGCGTGGAGCAACAGATCCGTCAGATCGCGCACGTCCTGCTGCGCGGCTTGGGCGTGCTCGGTGTAGGCGGTGTGCAGTTCGTCGGACTCGGGCAGCTTGCCGAAGGCGCCTGCTGGGACGTCGACCTGGTCAAGGGCCCGCCCGATGCGCGGAACCTCTTCCTGGTGACGGCCCACATCATTGGCGTAGTTGAGGAGCACATCCGGATTCGCGTGAAAACCGTTCCCCATCTGCGTCTCTCCTCAGTTTTTCGTGCGTGGTGCCACCTAGAAGGCGTGGTGAGACAGGCTAGCTGTATTGACCGCAGGGTTGTTGACGCGGGTGATGGGCGGGTGGCCGCCGAGTGCGGTGTGGCAGCGGTGGTGGTTGTAGGTGTGGAGGTAGTCTGCCAGGGCGTCGGTCCGCTCGGCGTTGGAGGTGTAGGGCTTCAGGTAGGCCCACTCGTCCAGGAGGGTGCGGTTGAAGCGTTCGACCTTGCCGTTTGTCTGGGGCCGGTAGGGCCGGGTCTTCTTGTGTGCGATGCCAGCCGCGGCAAGGGCTTGGGTGAAGAGCTTCGACTTGTAGCAGGCGCCGGTGTCGGTCAGAACACGCTCGACGACAACGCCGTGTTTGGTGAAGAACGCGTTCGCTCTTTGCCAGAAGGCGATCGCGGTGCTGACGCTCGTCGGGCAGGACCTCGCTGTAGGCCAGACGGGAGTGGTCGTCGACGGCCGAGTGGATGTAGCTGTAGCCGATCACCGGACTGCAGCTCTTGCGCTGGGTGGTGGTGGCTTGCCGATTGCGGTCGCCGGCGCCCTGCCGACGGTCCCCCAGCCGCCGCCGTCGTCGATGTTGCCCAGCTGCTTGATGTCGACGTGGACCAGCTCGCCGGGTTTGGTGCGCTCATAGCGGCGGATCGGTTCGCCGGTGGGCCGGTCCAGCCAGGCCAATCGGTTCAGGCCGTGCCGGACCAGGGGCCTTGACCCGAATCCTGGACACGGGTTATGCGGCTTGTGGCAGCGTAGTTGGTGTGTGGTGGAGGGCGTTCTCGAAGGCGATCGGTGCTCGTTGTCCGGGGCGGGAGTGTCGGCGTCGGGTGTTGTAGCGGTGGAACCATCGGAAGGCGTCGAGTCGCGCCTCACGCTCGTCTGGCCAGGTCTTTCGTCCTTGCAGGGTTTCGCGTTTGAAGGTCGCGTTGAAGGACTCGGCGAGTGCGTTGTCCGCGCTGGACCCGACCGCACTCACCTCGAAGTTTCGTGACGGCCGCCGACGTAGTCGGTGGCCTGTTCCCGTGCCGTGAACCTGAGGGTGGGCAGGCCGAGGGCCCGAGTGTCGTCTCGGGGTGGCGCCGGGTTCCACTGCTCCGGGTGGTGAGGGGCTGTCGTAGGGACGGGGGGACCCACTGGTCAGCCGGGTTTCGGTAGGAGTACGAGCCGGTCGAGTGCGGCAGTGATGTGGCGGGTCCAGGGCCAGTGTCGGGCCAGGCGGAGGATTCGGCGGCGGCCGGTGGTGACGAGTTGTCCGGCCGCGGTGAACAGGCGGAGCCGCAGGCGGCGGGGCTCCCAGAGCCTGGCGGTGCCGGTGAGCGCGAGCATAGGCATCCAGGCCAGTAGGTCGAGGGCGATCTGAACGATCTGGAGCCAGACCTTGTTCTGGGCTGTGGTGTGCAGGGGCAGGTTGCGCAGTGCGGTGGCCCGGGCGGCCCGGATGCGGTCCTCGGCCCGGGCCCGTAGCCGGTGACGGAGTTCGAGTTCGGCGATCGGCCGGTCAGGGGTGTTGGTGGCAAAACAGGTGATCCGCTTGCCGTCCGCGTCCGTGATCCTCAACTGGGCGCCGGGGTGAGGCCGTTCCTTCCTGACGATCAGCCGCATGCCCTTCGGCCAGCCGTCCAGCAGCTTGCCGGTGAGCTCGGAGACCCAAGCCCCGTCACGAACCTCACCATCGGTCTCGACGGCCGCGGTCCAGGCCGGGGCGGGGATCTTCAGCACGTGTTCGTGGATCGCCTCGGTGACCGTCATGCCGACCGAGTAGGACAGCCAGCGTCCTTGCTTGGCGAGCCAGGACACGAAATCGTGGGTGCCGCCGGCGGAGTCCGTGCGGATCAGCGTCTGCCGTCCTCGCCGGTAGCGCTTGGGCATCTGGGCCAGGGCGAGCTGGGCGGTGGTGATGTGGTCGGCGGCCGTGTTGGATCCCGCGTTTCCCGGTCTGAGGAGGGCCGCGATGGGCTCGCCGGTTCCGCCAGGGCCGTGGTCGACGAAGGCTGTCAGCGGGTGGTGGCCGTAGGTCTTCTTCCAGGTCGCTGCTGCGTCCTCCTTGTCGGAGTGCGCGATCACGAGGATGCCGTCGAGGTCGACGGTGACCTGCCCGTCGGCGTCCGGGGCGTTCTCACCGGCCAACGACCAGACGGGGTCACGGACTTCGGAGCGTGCGGACCGGATCGTCTGCAGAGCTTTCTCGCCGGAGGCGGCGAGGGCGTCGGTCAGGCGGGAGACGGTCGGGTCGGAGGCGACCGGACCGAAGACGGCCGGCTCGGCCCGCAGCATCGCGACGTCCGCGAGGCAGTCGCCGCCCAGTGCGACCGCCAGAGCGAGATCCCGGTGGATCTTGCCGGGATCGTGGACGGCCCGCGGCTTGCGCCACGGCGCCAGAGCTGTCGATATCGCCTGGTCAAGGCCGGTCTTGCGGACCGTTTCGACCAGCAGGACAGACCCGGCCTGGGAGACGACCTGGCGGCCGTCGTCCTGGACACGTACCCGGGGGTAGGACCCGATAGAGTGCTTCACCTGGGAAGTGCCTCCGACGGTGGCAGGAACAAGGACCTCGACAATCCTCATTCTTGCTGGTCAGAGGCACTTTCTGCTTTCCTGACCGCCTGCCGGACAGCCCGCTTCATGAAAGCGCGAGGCTAGTCAGCCCCGAACTGGCCAGCGTCCTGGCCACGATCATCAAGCGCCTGCGCGACGCCAACGGCGGAATGGTCCCGCTGATCTCCCGCTACGACTCACACGAGCGCGTCACGGGCCCCCAGCTGCCGCACCTGTTCCAGCGCCGCCCTTACTGGCAGCCGCAGGTCATGAGCGAGGCCGGTATCGAGCGCGCTCTGGACCGGACCCTGGAGGCCACCGGACTACGCGACCAGGCCGGCGAGCCACTGCGCTACACACCGCACGACTTCCGAAGGATGTTCGCGACCGAGGCCGTCACCGGCAGACTGCCTGTTCACATCGCAGCCCGCATCCTCGGTCACAAAACACTGACCACCACCCAGGCATACCTCGCCGTCTTCCAGGACGACCTGGTACGCACCTACCGAGGCTTCCTCGACCGGCGCCGGGCCGAGCGCCCCCAAGAGGAGTATCGCGAGCCGACCGCAGCGGAGTGGCACGACTTCCAGCAGCACTTCGAGCTCCGCAAGGTCTCCCTCGGCACCTGCGGGCGCCCCTATGGCACCCCCTGCAAGCACGAACACGCCTGTATTCGCCGCCCTGTTCTCCAGATGGACCCCCGCCAGCGGCCCCGCCTCATCGAGATCATCCAGAACCTTCGCGAGCGCATCACCGAAGCCCGCGGGAACGGCTGGCTCGGCGAGGTCGAAGGACTCCAGGTCAGTTTCGACGCCGCGATGGCCAAGCTCAACAGCCTCAAGCGGGCCCCGACTGATGGTCGGCCGCAGCTGGTAGACCTTGGCATGCCGGTCTTCACTGACTCCGCTCCACCACCTCAATCGGAACATTGATATGCCACCGCCGTCGGTGGTGAAGGGCGCGCTCCTACGTCATGCAGGGTGCCCCGGGGCCGAGGCTCGCTTGGCGGTATTCCGCTGGGTGATGGCCTCACCCACCTGCTCGATGGCAGTACGCAGCAGGGCACCGTAAGCGTCCTGGGGCAGGTTCGGAGCATGCTCGTGTGCCGCGTTGATGTGCTCGGTGGCAGCCTCGAAGGACCCGAGCCGCCGGTAGTTGTCAGCGAGGTTGAGATGAAGGGACGGATAGAAGCCGGCGACCTGAAGAGCGGTGTGATGCTCCTGAACGCGCTGATCGGTCAGGGAGTCGGCAGCATCCAAGGCCCGGATGTCCCAAGCCAGGGCTTGGGCGGGGTCTTCGTAGAGGTCTGCCATGTAATGCGCGAGGGAGCAGCGGTGCAGCGGGTCGCCGGTGGCGCCGATCGTGGACCAGATGTCCAGGAGCTTCTGGCGGGCGGTGGCGATGTCGCCGGCTCGTCCTTCGATGACGGCCTGGCCGATGGCTTCCATTGTCGAGTCCGGGCTGGCGGGCGTAGTGGTCATCAGAGTGGTCCTCGTCATCTCTACTCAGGCGGAGTGGTCAGGTTTGATGGGCATGGCCAAGGTGGTGAGATCGCCGCGGTCGGCGGAGCGGACCGTGACGGGTTGGTTGGGTCCTCGCAGGTCGAACATCACGTCGGGGCCGATTGCGGTGCTGATGGCTGGATAGAGCGTGGTCAGCTCGAAAGAGATCTGGAGGGCTTGTCCCGTCACAGCGGCCGGGAGCGAGAAGCCGGGGTGCTCGTCATCAGCCGCCAGAGCCTTCAGGCCGTGGCGGGTGACGCAGAGCGAGAGCCACTCGCCTGGATGTTCTTCCAGGGCTCTCAAGAGCAGGCCCTTTGGGACGGTCAACCGGGTCGTGACCTCGGGCAGTGACGCGAGCATTAGCCGGTAGTCGGGGAACTCCTCCGACAGCAGCCGGCAATGCTGGTTTTTCCGGTCCGAAGTGCGGAGCCAGATACCGTTCGACGTAGCTTCGACTCGCACCAGCATGCTGCGGCGAATTTCGCCGACTGCGGCCCGCAGCTCGTCACCGCTTACCGTGGCCGCCCATGCCGAGGGCGCTGCTTCAGCAGGAACCAGGGTTCGTGTCGCGAGCCGGTAGCGGTCTGTCGCCGTCAGCGTGACCGCTTCCTGGGTCGCCTCGACGCGCACTCCCTCAAGCACCGGCATCCCCGGATCGCGTGCGGTCGCGGTCAAGACCTGCTCGATCGCGTCAGCCAGCACGGGCCCCTTCAGTGTGGCAATCGGCATTCTCGGCACGTTGGCCAGCGACGACTTGATCAGAGCGGCCTTCTGCTGCACCGCTTCCGCGTCCTCCACAACCTTCGCGACGTGCTCGTCGATCAGCCGGGAGGCTTCATCAGGCTCGGCGTCGAGAACCGCCTCGACAGCACCGAGGGGCATGGCAATCTGACGAAGCTGACGAAGCTCGATTGCCCGTGCCACCTGGTCGGCGCTGTAGTACCGGTAGCCCGAGACCGGGTCGATCTCCGCAGGGGGCAGCAGCCCGGAGTCGGCGTAGAACCGCAGCGCACTGGACGTCAGACCAGTGCGCTGGGCAAAGACCCCGATCGGCATCAGCTCAAAGTTTGGCACCCCGCCATCGTCGAGCTTCAACCAACTCGAAGGTCAACTGCGTACTGAAGACGGCCGCGCTGTGACCGATTCCTTACTGATCTTTTCGTAAGTTCGGTGGGTGTGGTGGGTGGATGGTCAGGCCGGTATGGGCGAGGAATGACCATGGCAGTAGGGGGTTGGCGTTGAT
>NZ_JBHWGP010000052.1:0-31324 GCF_042733155.1 Streptomyces sp. NPDC059740
CAACCCTGCTCGCCGCGACGTCCGCGGTGGCCGTTCCTTCGAGCGCCGTGACGACCGGGGCGGCTTCAACCGTGACCGTCGTGACGACCGCGGTGGTGACCGCGGTGGCCGTTCCTTCGAGCGTCGCGACGACCGCGGTGGGTTCAACCGTGACCGCCGGGACGACCGCGGTGGCCGTTCCTTCGAGCGTCGCGACGACCGGGGCGGGTTCAACCGTGACCGCCGGGACGACCGCGGTGGCCGTTCCTTCGACCGGCACGAGCACCGCTCCGGCGACCGTCCGCTGCACCGCGACCGGCGCGACGACCGCCCGTCCTCCTTCGGCCGCGACCGGGACAACGACCGCCGTCCGCACGGCCGTCGTGACGACCACCGGGGCGGCAACACCCCCGGCGGCCGCTCCTTCGACCGCCGCGCGGACAAGCCCCGCTGGAAGCGCAGCAGCTGACGCCGGGTGAGGGAGGCGAGAGCCCCCTCGCGCGCCGACCGCTCGGTGACGGGCCCGCACCCCACACGACGTGGGGGCGGGCCCGTTCCCGTAGGCGTCCGGTGGGGCCTGCCGGGCCGGTACGACGGGCCCGCCGCCGTGTTGACGGCAGCCCGGAGCCTGCCGGTGCCCCGCAGCCGGAGCCTTCCGTTCCGGTGTCGGTGCCCCTATGCCTTCGAGAAGCGGGGCGGACGCGGGCTATGCTGCTCGTGCGGGCCATTAGCTCAATTGGCAGAGCAGTGGACTTTTAATCCATTGGTTCAGGGTTCGAGCCCCTGATGGCCCACTCGACCGGCGCCACCGCGCGCCGCCCACCAGCACCCCGAGCGCCCCGGACGGTCCCACCCGCCGGGGCGCTTGTGCGTCGGTGCCTCCCGCCGGGCCGCGGGTCGCGCCACCGTCAGGACACGGCGGGGCGGACGTGCTCCGGCGAGGCGTCGCCCGGGGTGTGGGTGCCGAACCGGCGGCGGTGGTAGGTGAGCGGCGCGGCTGCCTCGTCCACGTGGCCGTCGGTGACGGTGGCGGCGACGACGAAGTGGTCGCCGCCGGGCAGGAACGCCTCGACACCGCAGGCCAGCCAGATGCCGGCGCCGCTCAGCCGCGGCAGGCCGGCTTCCTCGCGCCAGTCGACACCGGCGAACTTGTCGGTGCCCTTGCGGGCGAAGGCGGTCGCAAGGGCGTCCTGTCCGGCGCTGAGGACGTTGAGGGCGAGCCGGCCGGTGCGGCGGGTGACCGCCAGGAGGTGGGAGTGCTCGTCGAGCGCGATCAGGACCATGGGCGGGTCCATGGACAGGGAGGCGAAGGCGCTCACCGTGGTGCCGTGGGGCCTGCCCCGTTCGAGGGTGGTGACCACGGAGACGGGGGTGGCCACCGAGGCCATGGCCTGCCGGAAGAGATCCGGGGATACGTGGTGGGGCGGCGCGGTGTGCGGGCGGGACATGAGGCGGCTCCCCTCGGGGGCGCGTCGTAGGGGCGTTGCGGGCTGACGGCCGTCCCGGCCGGGGCCCGGTGGGTGCCGGGCCCCGCCGGTGGTCAGAGGCGGATGATCGTCGAGAGCGGCGGGAGGTGGCCGCCGAACTCGTAGCCGCCGACGTAGACGCTCTTGGCGTCGGTGGGGTCGTGGGAGGCGAAGGTGCGGGCGTTGCGCCAGTAGCGGTCGAGCCGGTAGAGGTTGGAGGTGCTGCGGGCGCCGGTGACCTCGTGGATGTCCGCGGTCGCCGCCAGGGCGGCCTCGACGGAGGCGACCTTGGAGCGGAAGCAGTCGATGGTGAGGGCGTCGACGTCCGCACCGTCGCGGGAGGCCTCCAGCCGGTCGGCGGCGGTGTGCAGGAGCGCCCGGGAGGCGGCCAGGCGGCTGGAGTGCAGGCCGACGCGGCGCAGGATCAGCGGGTCCTCGGCCGGGGTGGCGAACTGCGGCAGGGAGCCGCGCTTCATGGTGCGGGCGTGGCGGACGAGGGCGTCCAGGCCGCCCTCGCCGATGCCCTGGAGCAGCGCGGCGTGCATCAGCATCGCCGCCCCCAGGAACACGGGGGAGGGCGCGCCGGGGGCCGGCTGGTGCCAGCCGTCGGCGACGAGGACGTCGTGGTAGGTGACGGTCTGGCTGCGGGTCCCGCGCTGGCCCATGGTGTCCCAGTCGTCGTGCAGTTCGACCTGCGGGTGGCGCAGGTCCACCAGCACGTGGTGGCGGGTGGCCGCTTCCCCCTCCAGGAGGCACTGCACCAGCGCCATGCCCAGGCCGCCGCTGTTGCTGTTGAAGGACTTCGTGCCGCTGAGCACCACGCCGCCCTCGACCGGCCGGGCGGTGACCTTGCCGCTCACCCCCGTCTCGGCGGCGGAGGAGACGCACCGCAGTCCCTCGTCGAGGATGCGGCGGGCCAGCTCGGCGCGGGTCGACTCGGGGAAGCCGCTCTCCGGGTGCAGCAGTATGCGGGCGACCAGCAGGGTGGTCAGCCAGTTCTGGCCGGTGGGGCCGTCGCCGGCGCTGATCTCCCGCACCATCCGCAGGGCCGCGCCCAGACCGCCGCGCTCCGCCCCGTCCCACAGGCCCCCGTGCGCGGTGGGCACGGCCAGTCGCGCCAGGCCCAACTCGTGCAGGAGCGCCATGTTGCCGGCGGGGTCGGCGTTGTCGCGGTCGCCGGCCAGTCCGCCCTCGGCCAGCGTCTGACGCTGCTCGCGGACCGCCGCGAGCAGGGCTTGGACTTCCTCGGTGTCGTGCAGGTGCCTTGGCATGGCGTCTCCCCGCCTCGTAGAAAGTGAACCGAAATTCGCGTTCGCTTTCTATGGAGGGAGGATCCCTTGTCAAAGGCGTGGGGAAGGGGCGCATCGGTACGATGCCGAGCGTGACCGACGAGCCGAGCCGCCCAGCACCCTTCCGGGAGCCGCAGCAGGCGCGGAGTCGCGCCACCCTGATGCGCGTTCTGCAGGCGGCGGAGGATCTCCTCGTCTCGGAGGGCATCGAGGAACTGACGATGACCGGGGTCGCCGAACGCGCCGGCGTCTCCGTCGGCTCGATCTACCGCCGCTTCGAGGGCAAGGACCAACTGGTCGTCGCCCTCCAGGAACGCATCCGGGAACGGCTGGAGGAGAACCTGGCCGGGCGGCTGCGCACGGCACAGCCCTCGCTGGAAGGCGTCGTGGAGGCCTACACCCACGCTCTGGCCCAGTCCTTCGCCGCCAAGAGCCGGGTCTTCGCCGCCCTGCTGCCCGCCCGGGGGACCGACGTGATGGACCGCGGCTTCCGCGTCGTCGCCGTCCTCCACCGGCTGCTGCGTGAGGCGGCGGAACCCCACCTCGGCGAGATCCGCCGCACGGACCCGCGGTCGGCACTGGATGCCATGGCCCGCACCCTCATCGGCGCCTGCGTCCACACCGCCGCACGCTCCGACCGCCCCGCGGACGAGGCGGGGTGGGACTGGTACGCCGACCAGCTCAGCGACATGGCCCTCGCCTACCTCCGCACCCCCGACCGCCGCGCAGGTCCGCAGCCGCCGGCCGCTGGCTGACCGTCCACTGCCGGCCGCCCTCACCCGCGGGCCCCCTCATCCGCCGCCTGCGCCGCGCTCGGTGGGGTGGGTTGCCGCCGGCGGTGCCGGGGCGGGGGGCGGGGGACGCCGTGCCCGGTCCCGCCGCGCGACACCCGCCCCGCCCTGGCCATGTATGTAACGTATGTCCGAAAGGTCGATGCGTGCGCGGTCAGCGCGTCCGGTGCCCCCACCGCCGGACGCGGCAGGCGCCGAGGCCGCGAGGAGCGGGCCCGGCGGGCCGGCCGTCCGGCGGGGACACGGAAAGGGACCGGTGTGGTGCGTCGAGGCGGTGGGCGGAGCGGCGGCCGCGGTGCGGGCCGGGCCAGGCGCCGACGGCGCCGCACCGACCTGGAGAACCAGGGGCGCCATGAGCGGCTCTCGCCCTTGTGGCGGTGGGTGGCGCTCTGGCTCCCCGTGGCGATGGTGGTCGGCGGCGTCGCCTTCGACCTGGTCACGCCCCGGAGCTGGACGGCCGCCCCGCTCTTCGCCGGCGCGCCGCTGGTCGCCGCGGCCTTCTACCGCCTGCGGGCGACCGGCGCGATCGCGGCGGCGGCGGTGGCGTCCATCACGGCCGTCTCGCTCCGCCTCGGCCTGCAGGGGCGGCGGCAGGTGGAAGAACTGGTCGCCGAGATCCTCACCGTGCTCCTGGTCAGCGTGCTGGCGCTGGGCATCAACCGCATCGTCCGGTTGGGCGACGCGCGCCTGGCCTCGGTACGGGACATCGCCGAAGCCGCGCAGCGGGCGCTGCTGCCCACGCCTCCTGAGCGGATCGGCGCCCTGGCGGTGGCGGCGCGCTATGTGGCGGCCCAGGCCGACGCGCGGATCGGCGGTGACCTCTACGCCGTCCAGGACACCCCGCACGGCGTGCGGCTGATCATGGGTGACGTCCGGGGCAAGGGCATGGAGGCGGTGGAGGCCGCCGTCATCGTCATCGGTGCGTTCCGGGAGGCCGCGGAGCAGGAGGCCTCGCTGGAGGCGGTGGCGGGACGCCTGGAACGCGCCCTGCAGCGGGAGGGCAGCCGCCGGGAGGGGCTGGACCAGTTCGAGGGGTTCACCACCGCGGTACTGGCCGAGTACCCCGCGGACGCCCGGGTCGGGTTGCGCGTGGTCAACCGGGGGCACCCGCCGCCCCTGGTCATCGAGGCGCACGGGGCGCTGCGTGAGGTCACCCCCGCCTCTCCCGCGTTGCCGCTGGGGATGAGCGAGGTGGCCGGCTGGCCCGACCGGGCCGACGAGACCGACTTCCCCCCGGGCGCCACCCTGCTGCTGTTCACCGACGGCGTCACCGAGGCCAGGAACGCGGCCGGCGAGTTCTACGACCCGGTGCGGCGACTGGGCGGCCGGGTCTTCGACTCCCCCGAGGAGCTGCTGGCTGCCCTCGTCGCGGACGTCGCCGAGCACACCCGCGGGGAGACGGCCGACGACATGGCCCTGCTGGCAGTGCGACGACGCGGCCCGGGCGAGGCCGAGGGGGAGAGGGCGCGGCGGGAGAACGGCGTGGCGGGCTCCGCGGCGGGGGGCGGGGCGGACGGCGGGGTTGAGGAAGGGGTGGAGGGGCGGGCGGACGGCGGGCCCGGGGGCCGGGTCGACCGCCGGTCAGGAGACGGGCCCGGCAGCGGGCCGGGCGGCCGGTTGGTCGGCGGGTCCGCCGGTGCCGGGGACGACTCCGCGGGTGACGGGCTGGAGGAGCGGGGCGGGACGGCGCCGGAGTGACGTCCCGTCCGGGGGGCTTCCTGAGGGGGCGACGCCTACGGAGGGGCCCGCCTTCAAGGGCTGACCAAGCGTCACCGTGCCGTCGCCGGCCGGATAACGACTCTTACACGATCACTGCGGCAGGGGTTTACTGAAAGCCCGGACTTACGCCCTGGTTCATCGCCACATGGGGCATTTGCGGGGGGTCCGGGTGTAGGGGAGTTGTGGAACAGGTGTGCCCAAGGCTTGGAATCTCAGGGCTGATTAGATTACTGTCCGATAACGCAGCGCGGTCGTCCCCGCCGCCTACCGAGGCGGCTCCGCGCGGCACCGCCGAATCCACCGGCGCAGTGCACCGACGCACGTCGCACCGCCCGTCAGGCCCCGCCACCGACGCGGAACCGCGCATTCCGTGCGCCTGGTTCCCCGTCCCACCCGCGGTGGCCTGACGGGCGGAGCGGCAGCCGCGAGCCCTCCCGCCCGCGGCCGGTCGCCACCGCGCCAGGAACCGGGGAACCACCACCGTGGGGTGAATCGGGCGCCCTCCCCGGGCATCCGTAGGAGACCTTCCTGCTCCGAACCCGTCAGCTAACCCGGTAGGCGCGAAGGAAGGAAAGGAGTGCGCCTCCGTGGCGTTCAACAGGTCCACCTCCGGCCTCGCCCCCCACCCCCAGACCGCCGTGCCGGGTGGCACCGGAAACCTCCCGCCCGTGGTCGTCGGCACGGCAGCGAGCGTCGACGCGGCAGGCGTCACCCTCGGCGCAGGCATCCCCCTCGTCGCCCCGGCCACCGGCTCCCCCGAGGCACCGGCCACCGGCCGCCACCCCCTCGACGACACCGCGGTGCCGGCCGCACCGACGACCGGAGCGGACACCTGGGAGGCGGGCACGGGCGCCTGGAACGCCGGCGAGGCTGCCTGGACCGCGGGGCAGGGCGCTGCGCATCCGGGCGGGAACGCCCGGGACACCGGCGCGGGGACCTGGAACCCGGACGAGAGCGCGTGGAACGCCGGCGAGGGCGCCTGGAACCCTGGCGACAACGCCTGGAACCCCGGCGAGGGCGCCTGGAACCCGGGCGAGGAGGAGGCGGGCGCTCCGCTCCGCGGCCGCCACCGCGTCGTCAGACAGCGCGGCGGGGGCCTCGCCCGCAGCAGCACCGTGCTGGGCGTCGGCGTCATCGCCGCTGTCGGTGCCGGGGGCATGGCGAGCGCCGACGAGAAGCCGCCGGTCTCCATAGCCCTGGCCGACGTCGGCTCCCTCGCCCACGACGTGGCCGCCCACCTGCCCGACGCCTCCGCGCTTCCGGTCGTCGGCGGCATGCTCTCCGGCGACGACCACGCCACCGACCACGTCACCGGCGGCCCGGGCACCACCGCCGTCCAGGCCGACACCGCCCACTCCGCCGCCCCGCTCGGGCACGACGCCACACAGGGCTCGGACACCGCGCACGCGGGGGAGGCCCTGCGCGCCCGCATCCTCCAGCAGGCGGAGCAGCAGCGCGACGAGGGCGAGCAGGAGGACCAGGAGTCCCTCCGGCAGACCGCGCTCAAGCAGGCGGCGGCCGACGCCGAGGCCGACCGGGCCAAGGCCGAGAAGGAGCAGAAGGCAGCCGAGGAGAAGGCCCGCCACGAGGCCGAGAAGAAGCGCCTCGCCGCCCTCGCCCGCAGCTACCGGCTGCCCGTCACCGGTTACACCCTCACCGCCGGATTCGGCCAGGCGGGTGACATGTGGTCGGCCGACCACACCGGCCAGGACTTCGCCGTCCCCACCGGTACGCCCATCAAGGCCGTCCACTCCGGCACCATCACCTCCGCGGGCTGGGCCGGCTCCTACGGCTACCGCATCGTGCTGACCCTCGACGACGGCACCGAGCTGTGGTTCTGCCACATGTCCTCCATGGTGCGCACCTCGGGCCACGTCAACACCGGCGACGTCATCGGCCGGGTGGGTGCGACCGGCAACGTCACCGGCCCCCACCTGCACCTTGAGGTCCGGCCGGGCGGCGGCGACCCGATCGACCCCATGCCGTGGCTGCGCGCCCACGGACTCGAGGTCTGACGGCACCGGGAGGGCCTGCGGGCGCCGTCCGGAGGCTCACGGTGACGTCCGGTGGCTCACGGTGACGTCCGGTGGCCGGCGACGGCGTCCGGGCCCAGGGGCGGCGAACCCGGGCAGGTGGTGACGTCCGCGGGCCAGGGGCGACGAACCCGGTGCGTGGTGGCGTCCGGGGGCCGGGGGTGACGGTCCGGGTGCGCGTGGTGGCGTCCGGAGGCCCGGAGTGACGTGTGGGGGCACACGGTGACTTGGCACGCTCCGAGCAGGAGTCGGTGGGGCGCTCGTGGTGGGCCGCGCGCCGGGGACGGCCTGTTCCCGCCCAGCGCTCCGCAGTCCTCCCGCGCCCGGGCAGCCCTCCCGCGTCCCGGCCGGGGGGCGACCGGTTGGTGGAGGCTGATAACACGCCGTTAGCCAGGTGCCGTTCCTGGGCACCCGCTCGGGCAACGCAGGGTTCCCGCATCCCCTGCCCACAGCCGAGGAGCGTCCCGATGGCGACGACGGAAAGGGTTCCGGACGAACCCGTCACCACCGACGTGCCGGCACGTCTGGACCGTCTGCCGTGGTCCCGCTGGCACTGGATGATCGTGGTCGGTCTCGGCACGGTGTGGATCCTGGACGGCCTGGAGGTGACGGTCGTCGGCAACATCGCCAGCCGCCTCTCCGAGCACGGCAGCGGGCTGCCGATCACCTCCGGCGAGGTCACCGGCGTCGCCGCCGCCCTCTACGTCGCCGGGGCATGCGTCGGCGCCCTCTTCTTCGGCCACCTCACCGACCGGCACGGCCGCCGCAAGCTCTTCATGGTGACCCTCGCCGTCTACCTCGCCGCCACCGCGCTCACCGCGGTCTCCTTCTCCTCCTGGTGGTTCTTCCTCTTCCGCTTCCTGACCGGCCTGGGCATCGGTGGTGAGTACGCAGCCATCAACTCCGCCATCGACGAGCTGATCCCCTCCCGCTACCGGGGCCGCGTCGACCTGATCATCAACGGCAGCTTCTGGCTCGGCGCGATCGGCGGGGCCCTGCTGTCCATCGTCATGCTCAACACCGACCTCCTCCCGGCCGACGTCGGATGGCGGCTGACGTTCGCACTCGGCGTCGTCCTCGGCCTCGTCATCCTGCTGGTGCGCCGCAACGTCCCCGAGAGCCCGCGGTGGCTGTTCATCCACGGCCGCGGGCACGAGGCGGAAGCCCTGGTCACCGGCATCGAGAAGGAGGTCACCTCCGAACACCGCAGCGGCGCCGACGGCGAGCCGTACCGGTTGCCGCAGCCCCAGGGCACCATCACCATCCACCCCCGCAAGACCATCGGGTTCCTGGAGATCGCCCGCACCGTCTTCTCCCGCTACCGCCGCCGCTCCTACCTCGGCCTCGCCCTCTTCATCGGCCAGGCCTTCCTCTACAACGCCATCACCTTCGGCTTCGGGGCGATCCTCACCGCCTTCTACGACGTCCCCAGCGACCACACCGGCTACTACTTCGCCGTGATCGCCGCCGGCAACTTCCTCGGCACCCTGGTCCTGGGCAAGCTCTTCGACACCGTGGGGCGGCGCATCATGATCAGCGGCACCTACCTGGCCTCCGGCCTCCTGCTGTTCCTCACCGCCTGGCTGTTCGACGCCGGGCACCTGAACGCGACGACGCTGACGGCCTGCTGGTGCGTCGTCCTCTTCTTCGCCTCCGCCGGTGCGAGCAGCGCCTACCTCACGGTCTCCGAGGTCTTCCCGATGGAGACCAGGGCCCTGGCCATCGCCTTCTTCTACGCCGTGGGCACCGCCGCCGGCGGCATCAGCGGCCCGCTGCTCTTCGCCGACCTCACCTCCACGGGCAAGGTCTCCGACACCGCCCTCGCCTTCGTCATCGGCGCCTCGCTGATGTGCCTGGCCGGACTCGTCGCCTCCGTGTTCGCCGTCAACGCCGAGCGCCGCTCGCTGGAGTCCATCGCCGCACCTCTCACCTCCGCCGACCCCAAGGCCCCGAAGCCCCCTGCCCCGCCGGCGGCGGGCGCCAGGCCGTGACCTTCCCGCCCGTGGGGCGTGCGGGCGCCGCGGGCCGGCGAGGGCCCGCGCCAGGTGGCGACGGAAGGTGGCGGATGCCGTGGCCGGGCGGCGGAACAAACCGCCGGCAGCCCGTGCTGCAAGGATCATGAACGCCACTGACACCCGGAACCTGGGCTCGCTCTCCGTCACCCCGCTCGCCCTGGGCGGCAACGTCTTCGGCTGGACCGCCGACAAGGCGACGAGCTTCGCCGTCCTCGACGCCTACACCGAGGCCGGGGGCAACTTCGTCGACACCGCCGACGTCTACTCCGCCTGGGTGGAGGGCAACTCCGGAGGCGAGTCGGAGGCCCTCCTCGGCGAGTGGATGGCCGCCCGCGGCAACCGCTCCGACGTCGTCATCGCCACCAAGGGCGGCGCGCACCCGGACTACAAGGGCCTCTCCGCCCCGACCCTCCGGCGGGCCGTCGACGCCTCCCTCAGCCGGCTCGGCACCGACCACATCGACCTGTACTACACCCACTACGACGACGAGACCGTGGAGGTCGGGGAGTTCCTCGGCGTGCTCGACGAACTCGTCAAGGCAGGCAAGATCCGGGAGATCGCCGCCTCGAACATCTCGGCCGCCCGGCTGGAGGAGGCGCTGGCGTTCTCCGAGCGGGAGGGTCTGGCCCGCTACGTCGCCGTGCAGCCGCACTACAACCTCGTCTCCCGCGACACCTACGAGGGCGACCTCGCCGCGGTCGCGGAGCGCCACGGGCTCGGCGCCGTCCCCTACTACGCCCTGGCCTCCGGCTTCCTCACCGGCAAGTACCGGCCGGGGGCGAGCGTGGCCAGCGCCCGCTCGGAGAAGGCCGGGCAGTACCTGGCGACCGAGCGGGGCCAGAAGGTGCTCGCGGCCCTGGACACCGTCGCCGGCGCGCAGGGCGTCGAGGCGTCGACCGTCGCCCTGGCCTGGCTCGCCGCCCAGCCCACCGTCGTCGCCCCGCTCGCCAGCGCCCGCACCGTCGAACAGCTCGCGCCGCTCCTGGCCCACACCGACCTGGAGCTGAGCGAGGACGACCTGGCCGCCCTGACGGCCGCCTCGGCCTGAGCGCTGCCGCCTCCGCGACGGGCCGCCCCGCCTCGGGACGCGTGGAGCCGTCCCGAGGAACGGCGGGCCTTCTGTGCCTGCGGGGCGGCTCTCAGGCGCGGCGGGTCTTCTGTGCCTGCGGGGCGCCCTCAGGCGCGCGTGAAGGCGTGGGAGCGGCCCACCGTGGTGAAGCCGCGGCGTGCGTACCAGGTGCGCGGCCAGTCCCCGGCGTCGGCGAGGAGGAAGACGAAGTCGACGCCGGCACGGGCCGCGAGCGCCACGGCCGCCCCCACCACCGCGTCGCCGTGCCCGCGCCGGGTGCGGCCCACCGCCGTCACCACCTCCTCGACCTGGGCGATGTGTCGACCGGCGTCGACGTACAGGTCGCACCACGCGGCGATCGTGCCGTCCGCCTCACGGGAGACCAGGTAGCGGACCTGGTCGGCACCGCGCACCCGCACCCCCCGGCGGTCCGCGAGCTGTTCGAGGACCTCCTGGGGCAGGTCCGGCAGCCAGTGGCGCTGCCACGCGAGGACGGCCGTCCGCAACTCCGCCGCGGACACCTCCTCGGTGAGATGACGCCGTCCGCCTGCGAGGGGCTGCTCGGCGGCAGGCGGCTGCTCGCCCCCGGGTGCCGACGGGTCCGGGGCCGGAGCCGACCGCAGGACGCGGACCATCACCAGCTCCTCTCGGTGCTCGTAGCCTGCCGCCCCGAGTGCCGGGGCGCCGGCACGCCCCACCTCGTCGTCGAGGACCGTCAGGTGCCGGTGCGAGAGGGCGGCCAGGTGGGTCTCGGCGAGGCCGGCGAGGTCGACGGGGCTGGCGGGGCCGGGGGAGGTCACGGGGTCCGTGGCGGCAGGAGTGGTGGGGTCTGCCGCGGTAAGGCCCTGCGGCGGCCTGGGTTCGCCGTCCGCCCACAGCAACTGGTTGTGCTCGTGGGAGTCCGGCAGCCGGGGGTCGAGGACCACCAGCCCGCCCGGTACGGGACGCGCGATCCTGGCCTGGCGGCGCGCGAACTCCAGCCGGAAGGCCACGACAGCCGGAAGCACGCCGTCGGGTACACCGTCGGGTACGCCGTCGGCCGTACCACCGGAGGAGAAGGCGTCGCGGGGGGAGCGCGCGTCACGGGGGGAGCGCGCCTCGCCGGCGGAGAGGGTGCCGCCATCGGGGGAGAGGGTGCCGCCATCGGGGGAGAGCGCGTCACCGGAGGAGGACGTGCCACCGAGGGAGGAGGTGTCAGCGCAGGAGGAGGTGTCAGCGCAGGAGGAGGTGTCACCGCAGGAAGAGGTGTCACCGCAGGAGGGAGGCATGGACGCACGGTAGGCGGTCCGGGCAGCCCAGGACACGGGACTTCGGGGCGGGGCTGCCGCCGCCGGGTGGTGCGGTGGCAGCCACTCCCCGGCTACTCCCCGGCTACTCCCCCTCCTCGCCTCCCGAGGGGGCGCCCGCCTCCCCCCTGCCGCCCGCCTCGAACCCGCCGCCGGACGCGGGCGCGGCGGTGGGACGCGGCGGGAGGCCGGGAAGGAGCGGGCGGGTGGTGTGCAGGGCGTGGGCCAGGGCGGGGCCTGCGGCGGCCTTGTGCTGCCACAGCCGCTCCAGCAGGACATGCTCGCGGGCCCGGAAGTCGGTGCCCGGGCCGACGCGGTGGGCATGCCGCCGCAGGGCCGCCAGCGTGGTCGCGGTCGCGGCGTAGGCGGCGACCGAGCGGGCGCCGGCCCGGCCCTGTACCCGGCGGGCCGCGTCGCGGGCGGCGGCACGGGTGCGGAGACTGGAGAGCGCCAGCGGCTCGTGCGGCGCGAGCCACCCGGCGTCCGCGTAGGGCGGCAGGAAGGTCCGCAACGCCAGCAGGTCCTGCCGGCGTGACCACAGCGCCAGCCAGGTCAGCGCCCCGAAGACCGGGACCATGAAGAGGCCGTAGACGGTCAGGAACCCCATGTCCCCCATGTTGGAGGCGGTGTTCCAGATGGAGTGCAGCAGAGCGGCCGTGGCCAGCCCGAGCAGGGGCAACGCGATCCGCAGCGGACGGCGGTGCGGGAAGTGGGCGGCGGCTATGCCGAAGGCCAGGCCGCTGAGGATGGTGAAGAGCGGGTGGGCGAAGGGCGTCATGACCACCCGTATGAAGAACGTGGCGAAGGTCAGCGAGTGCACCCCCGTCTGCCCCAGGTCCCGGTCCTGTCCGAAGGCCTCGCCCAGGTAGAGGACGTTCTCGGTGAACGCGAAACCGGTCGCCGTGATCCCCGCCAGCACCATGCCGTCGGTGACGCCGTCGAAGGTGCGGCGCCGGAAGAGGAACAGCAGGAGCACGGCCGTGCCCTTTACCGACTCCTCCACCACCGGTGCCACCATCGTCGAACCCCAGGTGTAGGCGTCCGTCGGCCTGCTGGCGGCGAAGGAGGCCACCAGCCAGCTCGTCGCCAGGCTGTTGACGAACAGGGCCGCCAGTGCCGCGGCGCACGCCCCCCAGGCGAAGACGAACAGCAGGTTGCGCCAGGGCTCCGGTTCCGCCCGGTCCAACCAGCGGAAGACGCCCACCAGCACGGGCACCGGCAGCAACGCCAGGCCCAGGCCCACGAAGAAGCCCGTCGTCCCCGTCTGCTGACGCACCCGCATCACCAACGCCGCCGCACACAGCAGCAACCCCAGCACCAGCACGGTCCGGCGGACGACCCTGCTGTCGCACACCCGGTTGTGCAGGAGACGACTGTGGCGCAACCGGTGCCGCAGACGCGAGGGACGGACGCTGCCCTGCGCCCACCACGACCTGCCCGGCGCGCCCTCATCGGGCACGTGCGCCGGTATCGGAGGTGGCGTGGGCGGAGGCGAGGAGTACACCTCCTCGACCCTAACGACCCCCCGCCCCTGCCGCTCGGCGTCAAGGGGCCCGAACCGGTCAGTCCCGGCGGCGGAACACCAGGTCGTGCACGGCGTGCCCCTTGTCCAGGCCCTGCCCCTCGAACCGGGTGAGCGGCCGGGTGTCGGGCCGGGGCGCGTAGCCCTCGTGGAGGTTCTCCAGGGCGGGCTCGGCCGCCAGCACCTCCAGCATCTGGGCCGCGTACTCCTGCCAGTCCGTCGCACAGTGCACGAAGGCGCCGGGGGCCAGTCGGGTGACGGCGAGGGAGACGAACTCCGGCTGGATCAGCCGGCGCTTGTGGTGGCGCTTCTTCGGCCACGGGTCCGGGAAGAAGACGCGCAGCCCCGCCAGGGAGGCCGGCGGCAGCATCTCCCGCAACAGGATGATCGCGTCCCCGTTGGCGACCCGGACGTTGTCCAGGCCCCGGCGCTCGGCGAGGGCCAGCAGGTTTCCCTGGCCCGGGGTGTGCACGTCACAGGCGAGGATGCCGGTGCCGGGGTCGGCCGCGGCCATCTGCGCCGTCGCCTCCCCCATCCCGAAGCCGATCTCCAGGACGACGGGACGCCCGCCGAACAGCGCGTCGAGGTCGAGCCGGGACAGCCCGTCCACGTCGAAGCCCCACACCGGCCACAGGCGCCGCAGCGCGTCGGCCTGGCCCGCGGTGACGCGGCTGCGGCGGGGCTGGAAGGAACGGATGCGCCGCTCGTGGTGGGCGCCCGCGGGGTCGGCGGCGGGACCGGTCCCGTCGGGGAACATCGGCGAGGAGCGCCGGGCCGCCGGCCGCTGCGCGGAGGCGCCGCTTCCGGCCCCGTCACGGTCGGAAGACGGCAGCTGGGCAGCGGGGCGTTCGGACGTGGGCGGCTCGGCAGCCGGGCGGTCGGAAGACGGCGGCTGGGCAGCGGAACGGTCTGGCATCTCGGACACAGTGGTGCCGATTCTACGGGCGCAGTCGCCACCACCTGCCCTCCCGGGAGCCGGGCCCGGCCGCCCGGACCCGGCACCCGAGCCTCAGGAACCGCGGCTCACGACCTGAGGGGCCGGAACCGCCACGCAGGGGCAGCGGGCCGGCGCCGAGCGTCAGGAAGCGAGACCGGGGAGCGGAGGCCCGGGGCCGGCCCGGCGGTCAGGACGGGGCGGCGGCCAGGATCGGACGGGCCCGCTCACGGAGCTCGGCCACGCGCGGCTCGTCCCCGTAGGGCTCCAGGCGGTGCAGCAGGTCACGGAGGTACGCGGTGGTCCGTGCCGAGGAGATGCGCCCGGCGACCTCGACCGCCCGCACCCCGGCCGCGCACGCCGCGTCCAGGTTCCCCGACTCCAGCTCGGCGACGGCCGAGACCACCAGGCGCAGCCCGTGCGAGCGGACGAACTCCTCCGTCGGCTGGGACAGCGCCTGCTCGTTGAACTGCCGCATCTTGTGCGGCAGGCGCAGGTCCAGGTAGCACTCGGCAGCGTCCGCGGCGAACCGTTCCGAGGAGTAGAAGTCCAACCACGACGGGTCGGAGTCGCCCGGCCGGGACCGCTCCAGCCAGCCCTCCGAGGCACGCAGTGCCGCCTCGCACGCCCGGGTCTCACCCGCCTTCGCCTGCGCCCGCGCCTCCACCAGACTGAAGAAGCTCATCGTGCGGGCCGTGGCCAGACCCCGGTTGCGCTCCAGCGCAGCCTGTGCGAGGTCCACGCCCTCGTCGGCAAAGCCCCGGTAGGTCGCCTGGAGCGACATCGACGCCAGGACGTACCCGCCCAACGGCACGTCCGCCGCCGCCCGAGCCAGGCGCAGGGCCTGTATGTAGTAACGCTGGGCGGCCTCCTGCTGCCCGGTGTCGAAGGCCATCCACCCGGCCAGGCGCGTGAGTTCGGCGGTGGCACCGAAGAGGGCCCGACCCACCTCGTCGCTGTACGAGGCGAGCAGCAGCGGCGTCGCGTCGACCCGGAGGCACTCCGGGACCATGGACGAACGCCAGTCCCCACCCCCGTACTTGGAGTCCCAGCGGCGTGCGTCCTCAGCGGCCTCCCGCAGCTTCGCCACATCGCTGTGGCCCACATGGAGGGGGGCCGCCTCCGCGTCCGGTCCGCCCGCCGGGGGGACGCCGGGGCGCACCGGGACGGACGCGGAGCCCGGCAGCGCGGTGGCGGCGGAGCGCCCCGGAAGGCCGGCGCCCGCCCCCGGTCTCGTCGCACTACCTGTCCGGGGGGCCGTACCGGGCGCCGGGGCCGTGTCCGCCGCAGCCGCGGTCGCGTCGCGCGCCACCGATCCGTCGGCGGGGGAGATCAGCCAGCGCGAGGCGGGGGTCGCGTAGGCGCTCACGGAGAAGGAACCGGCCAGGCTCTGCCAGATACCACCCGCGCCGGCCCGCCGGCCCGCCAGATCCAGGCGGTACAGCTCGGTGGCGGACCGGACCGCCGTGGCGACGTCGCGCGGGAAGGCCAGGCCCACCTCGGGCGCCGGGTCCGCGTCGGACAGGCCGATCTCGTGCAGCTGCACGGGACGCCCCAACTTGCTGCCGATCGCCGCGGCGATCAGGTGCGGCGCCGCCCCCTGCGGGATCATGCCCTTGGAGACCCAGCGGGCGACCGAGGTCTTGTCGTACCGGAGCGTCAGCCCCCGCTGCGCACCGAGATCGTTGACGCGCCGGGCGAGCCCGGCGTTACTGATGCCGGCAAGCGCGAGAACGGTTCCGAGCTTCTCGTTCGGCCCACGAGTATCCCTGGACATGCGCACCCCTCGACCAGCGACAGCCGCACCCCGGTTATCCCCCCGGAGCATGCGTCCACCCAGAGTAGTTCGCCGAATCCTCACCGTTAAGGCCCGGTGGGGTGGATGGCGGGTTTCGGTTCTCCGGCACGGGAGTCGCACGCGGCATGTGCCGGGGGTACGTGGTGGACGTGTGCACCGGCACCGTGTCGTCGTGCGCCGTGCGTGCGCGCTGCCGTCACCCCGGCCGTGACCTGTTCCATGAGTGCTGCGTGGGTCGGCCCGCTGCGCTGCGACCAGCGGGCTGGGGGATACCGCCACCTCGAATCCCCGCAGGTGGTGGTCCGGTCCGGGAGGCGCGGCCCGCCTCCCGGACCGTCGCACGCCCGCCACCCGGCCCCGACCGGCCGTGCCGGCTCCGGCCACCGGAAGCGCCGACCGCGTGCCACCCCCTCACCCCGCACGGCTCCGGCAGGACCTCCGGCAGGGGCAACACCCCCCACCCGTCCTGAACCGGACAGGGGGAGCCCCGGACGCCGCGGTAGCCCGGGACACCGACCGCGTCCAGAGCGAAAGTTGGCCGAAAGCCAAGCGGCTGGAACGCGGCGCGTCGGTATCGGTGAGCGGTGGCGGGCGACCGCTGACCGGAGAGCGTGCGGGGAGCGCCGGTCCGGGGGAGCGCCGTTCGGGGAGCGCCTCCGGGGAGCGCCTCCGGGGAGTGACGCCCGGAGAGTGACGCCCGGGGAGTGAGGCCCGGAGAGTGACGCCCGGGGAGTGAGGCCCGGGGAGTGACGCCCGGGGAGTGACGCCCGGGGAGTGACGCCCGGGGAGTGACGCCCGGAGAGTGACGCCCGGAGAGTGACGCCCGGAGAGGGGCGCCCGGAGAGGGGCGGAGCCGTGGGGGCGGGGAGAACCGGGTGCACCGGGAAGGCCCGGAGAACCGGGTGGACCGGGAGAACCCGGGGAGCCGGGTGGACCGGGAGAACCCGGGGAGCCGGACGACCGGCCACGTCGCGACTCTTCACCTTGTCCCCACCAGTTGGTAGACCGGTGGGCCGGGCTTCCGACCGGTGTGGCCGAGCGTCATGGCAGCATGGCCGCGAAGGGCGCCGGACGCACGCGGGGAGTCGGCGGGGGACGGGCGGAGGAACCATGCGGTGGTTGGTGGGGTGGAGCAGCGCCCCTGGTGGCTCCGGGACGGCCGACGGGTCACCGCACCCCGCTGTCCAGCCGGTCGGTGCGTACCCTCTGTGGGAGCACCCCGACCCGTTGTGGGCCGTGGGGGACTGGCGGCCGGACGAGGTCCGGCAGGTACAGGTCGCGCCCGACGTCCGGCTGGCCGTCTTCGGACTGTGCGGTGCGAGCGACGACCAGCTGCGCGTGGGCCTGCTCGCCGCCCGAGGCGGTGCGTTCCGCCACCTGACGGCCTGGCCGGGCAGCTACACCGCGGTGGCCGTGATCGGCCGCCGCATCACGGTCACCGGTGACCTGGCAGGTCTGCGCCCCGTCTTCCACACGCCCTGGGCCGGCGGGACCGCGTTCGCGACCGCGGCCCTCCCGCTGGCCGACCTCGTCGAGGCCACCCTCGACGTCGATCACCTCGCCGCCGTCCTGGCCTGCCCGGCGTCACCCGAGGCCGTGGGGGACGGCACCCCCTACGCCGGGGTGCACCGGGTCCCACCCGGCCACGCACTGGTGCTGCGCGGCGGCACGCGCGACGTCACCTCCTACGAGCCCACCGCCTCCCTGGCCGTCGCCGCACCGCAGACCTCGCCCGAACAGGCCGTGGCAGGAGTGCGCGACGCCCTGCTGGAGTCGGTGCGCGTCCGGTTCGCCGAGCCCCGCCATGCGCCCCCGCCGAACGGCCACGATCCGGCGGACCTCTACGACGGCTCCGCCTACGGCCCCCACCCCGGTGCGCCCGGCCGTGACCCCGGCCCGGTGCCGGGAATGGGACCCGCCGACCGGCGCGCCGCCCGAGGGGCACCCGCCGCCGGCATCGGAGCGGACCTCTCCGGTGGCAGCGCCTCCGGCACCCTCGCCCTCCTCGCCGCCGGCCTGCCCGGTGCCCCCGGCTCGCTGGACGGCGACGGCCGCCGGCTCCTCGCCGTCACCTTCAACGACCTCGCCACCCCGGCGGGGCGCGGTCACCGCGAGGCGGAACTGGAGCGCGCCCGGGTACTGGCGTCGGATCCCCGGATGCGTCACGTGGTGGTCACCGCAGGGGAAGAGGCCCTGCCCTTCGCCGACCTCGGCGAGGGACCGCTCACCGACGAGCCCGGCCCCTCACTCGTCACGGCGGCCCGACACCGCACGCGGCTCCTGGCGGGCAGCGCCGACCACCTCGTCGGCCTCGGCGCCCGACAGGTCATGGACGCCCATCCGGCGCGCCTGGCCGACCTGCTGCTGGACCGCCGACGACGGCACCTCCTGCACCCGGTGACGGCCCTGGCACGCTCCGAGGGCTCCGGCCCCCAGTCGGTGCTCGTCCCCTTCACCGTCTACCGCGCCGCCCGGAAGCTGGCCAGGACCTCGCACCGGTCGGGCGTCGCCGCGGCGGCCGAACTCCTGCGCTCCGGGAGCCTCCCCGTGCCGCCCGTGGACGGTGACAGCGCCGTCGACGCCTCCCTGGCCGCGCTCTCCTGGTGCCGCCCCGGGCCCGCCGCGCGCTGGCTGACGGGAGAGGCATTGGCCGTCGTGGCGTTCCGTCTGGGGGACGCGGTGGTCCGGGGAACGGCCGGTGCCCAGGGTCTCACCGCCGCCCGCCCGGGTGAACAGCTGGCCCGGGCCGCGCTGGCCAGGCACGCCGCCGACGTCCGGGTCCTCACCCAGGCCGCCGAACTCCGCGACCAACGGCTGCACACCCCGTTCCTGGACAACCAGGTCGTGCAGGCCTGTCGTGCGCTGCCCGACACCGTCCGCGTCAGGCCGGGCGCCCGGGCCTCCACCCTGCGCACCGTGCTGGCCGGTGCCGGGGTGCGCCACCTCCCGGACGGCTGGGGCGCCCCCTCCCACGTGCCGCGCACCCTCGCGGAACGGGCCGGCCTCCGCCTGGCGGCACCCGTACTCGCCGCCCTCTTCGACGCGCCCCTCCTCGCCGACGCGGGCTTGGTGGACGCCCGTGCCGTGCGCAGGGCGCTGACCGCCGCGGCGCAGGGCGAGCGGGTGCCCCCCGAAGGCCTGGCCGAAGTGGTCGCCGTCGAGGTCTGGTTGCGCCGCCTGCTGGCCCGCCGCGGAACGTGCTGGACGGAGAGCGGCACCGACACACCACGGCGCCGAGCCCTCGCCGGCGGCATCCCCGCTCTGGCAGGGCCCGTGGGCGGCGGGTGAAAGGTTCCGGCCACGCAACGTCACCGTGGGACGGCGTCGGGTGCTGCCGCGTCATGCTTCCGGCTGCGCGTTCGATGCACCGTGCCTGCGTCATGCACTGTGCCTGCGTCATGCACTGTGCCTGCGTCATGCACCCTGCCCGTGTCGGGCCCCGTCCCGTCCCACCCCGCCCCGCTCCGTGCTCTGCCCTGTGCGGCGTCGTGCCCCTGCCCCGAGTTGTGCCCTGCCCCGAGTCGTGCCCTGGGGGGTGGCCGGCGTGGGGACGGTCGCCTCAGGCCGTCCGTCCGGGCCCGCTGAAGGTCCTCGGACCGGACGGGGCCGCCGGGCTCGGACGGGGCCGCCGGGCTCGGACGGGGCCGTCGGGCTCGGTCGGGGCCGTCGGGCTCGGTCGGGGCCGTCGGGCTCGGTCGGGGCCCGTCGGCTCGGGGCGCCCCGGGGACCTGCCACGGGCCCCGTGTCTCTCCTTGAAGCCGTAAGGCGCGGTGGCGGACGCTAACCCGAGCAGCTGATCGAGGTCTGTGCCCAGGAGCCCACGGCGGCGATGCCTGTGAGAGAGGCGGGCCGGACCACGAGCCGTAGCGACCGGCGTCCCGCCAGCGGCACACTCACCGGAGTGGCCGGGTCCCCTTGACGCACCACCGGGGAACTCCACACCAACGCCCCGTCCGCGTAGACGGAGAAGCGGAGTGGACCCTTCACCATCCCCAGGTCGTCCACCCCCGCCACCGCCCGAAAGCGGGTGCAGGGACGGTGGAGGTCCACGGTGACGGAGGAAGGCGGGTGGACGCTGGCTCCCCGGGGGTAACTCCGTCCGCCGATGTGGACGGTGCCTCGCTGCCAGAGGCCGGTACCGCCCAACGTGCGGATCTCCGGGCCGGAACCGTCGCCGGTGAGGTCCCACCCCAGTGCGTCGAGCGCATAGGTGACCGGCGGCTTGCCGGACGGCGTCGGCCGCGTGGTGGCACCCGGAGGTGCCGAGGGAGACGAGCTGCCGGCGGGGGGCTCCGTCGGACGGGGCGAACTGCTGCCCGGCCGGTGCGGAGCAGGTGCGGCGGAGGAAGCCGGGGGCGAGGTCCGCCTCGCGACGGGCCCGGAGGAGCGGCTTGGCCCCGGAGCAGTACCGGTTGTCGGATCCGACGAGGGACTGGCGCTCGGCCGGGCGGTGGACGGGGGCCGTGAAGAGGTGACGACCGGCCCAGGCCGGTGGCCCGCAGTCGGTCTCCGCGTCTCCTGGCCAGTGAGCGTGAGAGCGAGCGCCGCACCGGCGACAGCGAGCACCACAGCACTCGCGATCCCGGCCTTGACGGGCGCGCCCAGGCCTTCCGACGCCACCCCGGCAGATCCGCCACCAGCGGAACCCCCGGACCCGGACCCAGCGAGGGCGGTCGACGCGCCTCCACCTGCGGCAGCTGCGCCGTGCCCCGAGGCAGCGCCGGTGGCTGCCCCGGCTCCGGCCGCTCCGGCGCCGGCGACCGCCCCCACGGCGACCTTCCCGGCGTAACCGGCGGCCAGCCAGCCCAGCACGGCGACCGGCAGGACCGCGCCGATCCGCTCGTTGATGTCGGCCACCTCCAGCGCCGCCGAGCGACACCGCGCACACTCCTCAAGGTGCTTGCGCAACCCCCGCTCGGCACGGGTGCGCAGACCACCCCGGGCGTAGGCCCCCAGCCGGTCCGCGTACCGGGCGCAGGGGCCCTCCGCAGCCGAGGCGTTGACGTGGGCCTGCAGATAGGCCTGCCGCAACCCCTCTCGGGCACGGTGGGCCAGTACTGCCGTGGCGTTCGGCGTCAGCCCCAGGATCGGCGCCACCTCCCTGGGCGTCTCCTTCTCGACGGTGGTGTGCCACAGCACCGTCCGGTAGCGCTCCGGCAGGCTCTGGAAGGCGCGCACCGCCAGGGACTGCTCGGCCTGGTGCATGGCCCGGACGTCCGCGCCCAGCTCGACGGTGTCGTCCTCGGCGTGTGCACCTGCCGCGGACACCGCGAACACGGCGAAGTCCTCGACCAGTTCCTCCCGCCGCACCGTCCGTGCCCAGTTCGCGGCCACCCGGCGCACCGCCGTCAGGAGGTAGGGCCGGACAGCCGTGTCCGGACCGGCTCCGCCGCGCACCGCCTGCAGCGTGCTGGCGAAGACCTCACCGGTCAGGTCCTCGGCCGTGTGGGCGTCCCGGCAGCAGGTCCGCGCATAGCGGCGCACCGCACCCGCGTGCCGCAGGTACAACTCCTCGAAAGCGCCCTCCTCACCGGCTCGGACGCCGGCGAGGAGGGTTTCGTCGGAGGGGGGCAGTTGTTCGGGGGGCCCTCCCCCCTCCCCCCGCCCCACCCCGCCCGCCCCCACCGCCGCGGCCCCAGCACCGACAGGTGCCTCGGGCCCCCGTGGGCCGCCCTGCGAGGGCACGCGCCCTGACTCCGGCTGCGACGAGGCCCCAGCCTCAGGCGCGCCCGCCGTCCCACGCCGAGCCTCATGCCCAACCGCCGTCCCACGCGGAGCCTCGTGCGGAGCCGACGCCCCGGGCGAGGCCACCTCGCCCCGCGGGCTCTCCGCCCCACGCGGGCTTTCGGCCTCACGCGGCCTCTCGGCCTCATGCGGGCTCTCCGCCCCACGCGAGTTCTCGGCCTCACGCGGGCTTTCGGCCCCACCCGGGCCTCGCACTCCAGGCAGGTGCTCCGCCTCACCTGGGGCAACCGAGCCGGGGCCTGCCTCGGAGGCATGAACAGTCCCTGCCTCCGCCCCGGCCGCCTCGGCATGAGCCTCTGCCGCGTCGAACGACTCGGCCCCGCCGGGCACTTCCGCCCCGGAGGCCTCCGCCCCACCAGAAACCGCCGCCGTGTCTTGCGCCTGGGCTCCACCAGTAGCCCCTGCCCTGTCGGAAGTCCCCGGACGGGCTTCCTCCCCGCTCGCGGACACACCGGAGACCGGTGCTCCCTCGGGCCCCGCATCCGCACCGGGCAGTTCTCCCGTCCCGGCGGCCCGGAGTGTGTCGGATCCGGCACTCGCACCGGGCACCACCCCCGCACGAGGCGCCGCACCAGCACCGGGCGCCGCCGCTGCACCAGGTGTGACACCAGGGCGAGGAGCCGCTGCCCCATGAGGAGCTGCCCCATGAGGAGCTGGCCCGTGAGGAGCTGGCCCGGGATGGGATGCCCCGTGAGGGCGTGCCGCCCCGTGAGGTGTCGCCCCCGGGTGGGACGCGGCCTCCTCGGAAGACGCGGCACCGGCAGGGAGTGTCGCTGCGGGGCCCACGGAACCGTCGTCCTCGGGAGCGTCCTCAGGAGTCGCGTGAAGCGCCGACTCCTCCGTCCAGGGCGCCTCCGCCTCAGCCCCCTGGTCTTCCTGTGTCACCCCCCTTTCGTCCCTCTCCTCGTCCCACGGCTGCTCGTCCCTCTCGCCGGCCTCCGGCTCCTTTTCTGACCTGTCCCCCTGCGAGGCACCCGTCGCCTCCGCCGCAGCCGGGGTGACCTCCGGGCCCCCTACGGTCGTGACGCTCTCGGCGCTCTGTGCGGCGTCCGCAGGGGCCACGTCCTCCTGCCCAGCCGCACCGGACGGGAGCTCCGCCGGTTGCTGACGATCACCGGGAGTGAGGTGACCGACGCCCGTCGTATCCGCCGCACGCACCCCGTCCGCAGCGTCGTTCCTGGCGGTCGCGGCGGGAGACCTCGGTTCCTCCCCGCGTGGCCCCGACTGTGCCGGTACGCGGAAGCGTCCCTTCAGACGCCAGGGCGAGCGGCGGGCATGACGAGGACCGTTCCGCCCCTCCCGACGTACCTGGTGAAAGGGCGCACCGGAGATGTCGGACGCGTCCTCCTCGTCCGCCCGTGGCGACTGCGAGGCATCGACTGCTCCGGCTGCTCCGTCCGGCGACTGTTCGAGTTCGGCCGTCGGGTGGTGGCCACCCTCCGACGCCGTCCGGAAGCCCTGGGCTGCCGACCGCTGCTCACCCTGCCGGTCAGGGCGGGTCTGACCGGGCACGACCCCTTCCGATGCAGGCCCCGAGGCGGCCGTACGCCGTCCCTGCGGAAGAGGCAGCTCGCCTGAGCCCGGCGTGGTCCCCCCCGGCTCACCTTCCCCGTCAACTGGCATGGCGGACGCCCCTGTACACCTCAACGGACTCGAACACCGCGCCAGGTTGCCACAGGAAAGCTGCACGCCCCGGGGGCGGCTGTGGCTATCACTCGTCCGAGTGCACTTGTTCCGCTGCGGTGTCAGCCGGAGTTGCGGTTGGCCTGTCCCTACCTTCCTCGTTGCGCGATCCCGTCACCGCCCCTACCGGCCACCTGGGCGACCCGAGTGGTGGCTTCGGCCCTCAGCCCGTCAGTTGGCGGCTGCGAACCGGGCTTCTCCGGCCTCACCTCGGGCGCCCGGACACGGCACCGACAGGCCGGCAGGGACCACGGCGTCAGACGGCGCCAAGATTCGTCGAACAGGCTCGTCCCAGCCGGTTGCCGTGCCCGTCCGCCCCCGTGGAACGGGCGGGCACGGCGCCAGGGACGCCTCAGACCAGGGCCGGAGGCGGAAAAGGCCGGCGCCCGGAAGGTCGGTGCAGCTTCCCCTGGCACCCACCGGCGGTCAGGCAGTCGGGTGCGCGCGCAAGCCCTGAAGGAGGATGTCCAGCAGCCGGGCCGAAGCCGCCTCCTGGCGTATCCGGTCGTCAAGGGCCGGCGCACCGGAGGCTATGACGAGGAGGACGTCGGCGACAGTTACCTGAGGCCGGAGCTGGCCCGCCTCCCTGGCCCGGTCGACCAGCTGACCGACCACGTGCAGCAGTTCCGCACCCGGCCCGGCGCCGACGGCGGCGTCGCTGCCGGCACTGATTCCGGTGTCGGTCCCGGCGTCGGCTCCGGTCTCGGCCACGGGGCCGGCAAGGGGCGGCAAGGAACCGGCTGAGACGCTCCCCACGGGTGCCATGGACTCGGACGCCTCGACTGCCGGCCGGGGACCGGGGACCCGTACGGTCTGACCGGCTGCGGGTACGTGCGCCGCCACCCCACTGACCACCCCACCGACCACGCCGGCGACCTCCGCACCGGCGACCTCCGCACCGGCGCCCTCCACGCCGGACTCGGCCACGGACGGCAGGGAGTCGGCGCACTCCCGGAGGACGTCGGGCGGCAGCAGCCGGCCGGCCCCGGACGAGGCCGCTGTCCGCAGGAACCGTGCCAGCGCCGCCCACGCGTCGTCCTCCTGGCCGAGCGCGGTGCGGGCCTGCTCCGTCAACCGTTCGGTCTCCTCGCTGGCTATGCGCTGCACGAGGACGTCCTTGCTCGGGAACCGGCGGTAGACCGTGCCGACACCGACCCGCGCACGGCGGGCGACGTCCTCCATGGGAGCGCCGTACCCCACCTCGCCGAAGACCTCCCGAGCGGCTCGCAGGACGTGCTCGAGGTTGCGCTGGGCATCCACCCGGAGGGGGGTGACGCGACGGGCCTGCGCCCGCTCCCGGTCGCCTGCCTCGGCAGTGAGGCCGGCAGCCGACGCCGAGGCGTTCCTGTCGGCCGCGGCTGTGACGGCGCCCACCGTCGCCGAGCGGCCCGGACCGGCCGCGGGCGCAAGGCCCTGCGACGGGGCGGTGGCGGCGTGCAGCGCGGGCTCACCTGCGGGTCTGCGGCGCGCCGGAGCATCGGCGTGCGGACCGTACGGCTCCCGCGTGTTCGCTGTGAGTGCTTCGGAAGAAAACCGTGAACCACGCACACTCATAAGTCATTCCCCCCGGTTATGTGGCGTCTCCCCCCGGAGACCCTCACTCTTCCTGACGTGGACGCATCGACACGTGACCGTGCATCTCGCCGTACAAAGAACATAGTTGAGCGCCCGTCATGCGTGAAGGGGCACGTTCCGCTCAGGAGGAAGGAGGCTTTCCGCTCAGCGGGCGCGGGCGGTGGCGGGAGCGCGGGTGAGGGCCGAAACCCCTGCTGGGCTGCGGCGTCGCGGGTGGAGGCGGCGAGGGGGAGACGTGGAGAGAGTGCCCGAAGCCGGTCATACAAACCGCTGGCCCTGTGGACAAAGCCGTCCCGCAGGTGCCTCATGGACGGGTGCCGTGCCCGTCCGGGGGTGCGGCACCCTCTGCCGGGCCGGTGAGCCCGCGCGGAGGAGGCCGGTCCGGGTGCCCAGGGGCCCGGTCGGTGCAGCCCCCCGGAACGGACGATGTCGCGAGGAGAACCCTGTGACGGAACCAGCGCGCGTTCTCGTGGTCGGCGGCGGCTACGTAGGCATGTACACGGCTCTGCGGCTCCAGCAGAAGTGCAGAGCGGAGTTGCGCGGCGGTGCGGTGCAGATCACGGTGATCGAGCCGGAGCCGTACATGACCTACCAGCCGTTCCTGCCCGAGGCCGCTGCCGGGTCCATCTCGCCACGCCACGTCGTCGTCCCCCTGCGACGGGTCCTGCCGCACTGCGAGGTGGTGGCCGGGGAGGTCACGCGCCTCGACCACGAGAAGCGGACCGCCGGCGTCCGCACCCTGGCAATGGCCGACAGCGGCCTCGGTGAGCTGGAGCGCGGTTACGACGAGGTGGTGCTCGCGCCCGGTTCGGTCTCCCGCACCCTCCCGGTCCCGGGGCTCGCCGAGTTCGGCATCGGCTTCAAGACCGTCGAGGAGGCCATCGGCCTGCGCAACCACGTACTGGAACAGCTCGACATCGCCTCCTCCACCCGGGACCCCGAGGTCCGGGACGCGGCCCTCACCTTCGTCTTCGTCGGAGGCGGCTACGCGGGGGTGGAAGCGCTCGCCGAACTCGAGGACATGGCGCGGTACGCCGTCCGCTACTACCACAACATCCGCCCCGAGGACATGAAATGGCTCCTGGTGGAGGCCTCCGGACGGATCCTGCCCGAGGTCGGCGAGGAGATGGGCGCCTACGCACTGCGGGAGCTGCGCGACCGCAACATCGACGTGCGCCTGGAGACCCGCCTGGAGAGCTGCGAGGGCCGGACCGCCGTCCTCAGCGACGGCTCGCGGTTCCCCGCCCGCACCCTGGTGTGGACCGCCGGGGTCAAGCCCAGTCCGCTCCTGGCCGCGACCGGCCTCCCGCTCACCTCCCGAGGGCGGCTCAGGTGCGCAGCCACCCTCCAGGTCGAGGGTGCTCCCCACGCCTGGAGCGCCGGCGACGCCGCGGCCGTGCCGGACCTCACCGCCGAGGAGCCGGGGGCCGAGTGCGCCCCCAACGCCCAGCACGCGGTGCGCCAGTCGCGGGTACTGGCCGAGAACCTCGCCGCGCAACTCCGCGGTGACCGGCTGACCGACTACCGCCACCGCCACGTCGGCTCGGTGGCCTCCCTCGGGCTGCACAAGGGCGTCGCCCACGTCTACGGCCGCAAACTCAAGGGGTACCCCGCCTGGCTGATGCACCGCGGTTACCACCTCAGCCGGGTGCCGACCTTCAACCGGAAGGCCCGCATCCTCGCCGAATGGGCGCTGGCGGGCCTGTTCAAGAGGGAGATCGTCTCGCTCGGCTCCCTGGAGAACCCGCGGGCGGAGTTCCGACTCGCCGCCGGCCCGGACCGCCACGACGAGACGACATGAGATCGGCGTGAGACCGTACCGGACGACGGCGCGGCGGCGGGACGACGGCAGGCGCCGCCCCCCGCCGCGACCGGGTGAGCGGAGTGCGGAACTCCGGCGGCCCGTCCGGCGTCTGACGGTTGTCAGTCCGGTCCGTCACACTCTTCGTGTGACCATGGGTGCTCCGGCGCCTGCGAAGCGTGACCGCGAACGGCGGCGGGGCGCCATGGCCCGCCGCCGTCCGCCGTCCGTCAGCTGAGCAGTGTTTCCCGACCCGAAGAGGTGAGCCCCACGCCGACGACCACCCGACGATCCACCCGGCCACCGGCCCGCACGCCGGCCCCACGGCCTCGACCGCGCCCCGCCGCCCGACGTGACGCGAAGCAAGAAGCATGAGGTACCCCTCCGTGAACTTCACGCGCTGGAGCCCCCGTCTCCCCGGTACGCAACGGCGCACAGCCACGCGCACCGACCGGGCGGCGTCCACGCCCACCCCGCCCGCCGGCGCCACCGGCGGCCAGGGGACGGCCTCGGCGGCGCCACCCGACGACCCGGCCGGGCACGCCCGCGGCGGGCCGGCCGGCCGTGCCCGGGGACGCCTGAACGCAGCCACGGTCACCGGACGTGCCGCCACCTCCGGGGTCCCCGCAGCGCGGGGCGGCCGGCCCTCCGGCACCGCCCCCGCCACCGACTCGGCGGTGCCCACCGTGGACGGTCTCTCCGTCCACGACATCCTCGGCAAGGTGCCCGCCCTGGTCGCCGTCGTCTACGGCCCCGAGCACCGCATCGCCTACGTCAACCACGCCTACGCGGTGGTGTTCGGCGAGCGACCGGCCGGTGCCACGGCCGCCGACGCCCTGCCCGAGCTCGACGAACTCGGCCTGCTGACCCTGCTGGACCAGGTGTTGCGCAGCGGGCGCCCCCGTACCGTCAAGTCGCGCCGGGTGCCGGGCGGCGCCGGGCAGGGCGGCTCCCGCGACGGCTACTACACCTTCACGTGCACGCCCATCGAGGTCAGCGCGAGCGGCCCGGCCCCCGACCCCGAGGTCGCCTGCGTGACCACCCACCGCGGCGTACTCGTCTTCGGCGCCGAGGTGACCGACCAGGTCGAGGCCGCGGAACGGCTGCGCGCCGCCGAACGCCGGCAACGCGAGGCAGCCGTCACCCTCCAACGCTCCCTGCTGCCCCAGGAACTCGAGCAGCCCGACGACCTCCGGGTGGCGGCGACCTACCAGCCGGGCGGCACGGAGGCCGCGGTCGGCGGTGACTGGTACGACGTCATCACCCTCGGGGCGGGCAGGACGGCACTCGTCATCGGCGACGTCATGGGCCGGGGGGTGCGCGCGGCGGCCGTCATGGGCCAGCTGCGGACAGCGGTCCGCGCCTACGCCCGCCTGGACCTGCCGCCTCACGAGGTGCTCCAGCTCCTCGACGGCCTCGCCGCGGAGATCGACGCGAGCCAGATCGCCACCTGCGTCTACGCCGTCCACGACCCCAACGAGGAACGCCTGGTCTACGCCTCCGCAGGCCATCTGCCGCTCCTCGTCAGAGACGCCGACGGCACGGTCCGACGCGCCGAGGAACCGACCGGCCCGCCTCTAGGCACCGGTGGCTGGCTGCACACCTCGGGGACCATCGCCTTCGGCCCCGGCGCCTCGGCCGCGCTCTACACCGACGGACTGGTCGAACGCCGGGACAAGGACATCGACGACGGTGTCGCCGCGCTCGCGGACGCGTTCTCCGGCGCGGAGGGCGCCCCCGAGATCGTCTGTGCCCGCCTGCTGCGCTCGCTGGGGATCACCGAGGACCACGACGACGACGTGGCCGTCCTCGTCCTCCAGCACCCCGAGCGCGACGGTACGGACGCCGAGCTGTTCCACAACGCCGCGCTGGAACTCCACGGCGGTACGGAGGCCGCCCCCCGCGCACGCGCCTTCGCCTCCGGCGTCCTGACCTCCTGGCGCTTCCCCATGGAACTGCACGACCTGGGCGTGCTGGCGGTCAGCGAACTCGTCGCCAACTCCCTGCAGCACGGCACGCCCCCCATGCGGCTGCGGCTGCGCCGCACCGACCGCCGGCTCATCGTGGAGGTGACCGACGGCGACGACCACCTGCCGCGCCGCCGCCGCGCCGACCCGGTGGACGAGGCGGGCCGCGGCATCTCCATCATCGCGACCATCGCCTCGTCCTGGGGCTCCCGTCGGACACCGGGTGGCGGCAAGGCGGTCTGGTGCGAGTTCGCCCTGCCGGCGGACTGACGGACGGGCTCCGCGACCCCACGACCGCGCGGGGGTCAGCCGGCGGAGCCGCAGGTCACGGAGTCGGCCCGCTCCGCCTCACCGGTGGCGACCACCGGGGCGGACGCCGCCGCATCCTCTGCCGGACCCGGCAGACCACCCGGCTCCGACGGGGACGCCTCCCGTGGGTGCGGACGGTCCTGCGCCGGCGCCAGCAGGCGACCCAGCCGCAGCGACAGCACCGTGACCCCCAGCGCACACGCCAGCAGCAGACCGATGTACGCCGTGTAGAGCCCGTGTCCCACCATCAGCGACCCCGCGGCAGGACCGACCGCCAGCGCCATCTGCTTGACCAGTGCGAAGGCCGAGTTGTACTGACCGATCAGCGGGCTCGGCGCGAGGTCGGCCACGAGCGGGTTCACCGTGGGCGAGAGCAGTGACTCCCCGAGCCCGAACAGCGCGTACGTGGAGACCAGCAGCACCGTCGCCACAGCGGCCCCGTGCACCAGGCCGGAGAGGCCCGCGGCCATCCAGGCCACGGCCCACAGCAGCCCCACCGTCGCGACGACCCGGCTGCGCCGCCGGTGCTCCACCAGCCGCAACACCACGAACTGCGCGGCGACGATGGCGGCGGTGTTCGCGGCGAGTGCCACGCCCATGGTCGACGGCGCCACCCGGGTGACCTCGGTCGCGTAGGCCGCCAGCCCCGACTCGAACTGCCCGTAGCAGGCGAAGAACATCACGAAGCCCAGCAGGCACAGCCACACCATCCGGCGGTCGGCCAGGAGCGCACGCCAGGCCCCGCGGGCCGGCTCCGCTCCCGGGACCTCGTCCGCCACCCGGGGCGAGCTGGGCAGCCGGACGCTGGCGATCGCCGCGCCCAGGACGAGGAACATCGCCGCCTCGATGCCGAAGAGACGCACGAAGCTCGCCGGATGAGAAGCGTCGACCAGCAGACCACCCAGCAGGCCACCCACCCCCAGGCCGAGGTTGTTCAGGAAGAACTGGGTGGCGAACGCCCGTGACCGGGTGGCGGGTGTGGAGGACCAGACGATCATCGTGGCCAGCGCGGGCTGGATGACCGCGATACCGGCCCCCAGCGCCACCGCCGCAGCGATCACCAGCGGGGCGGAGCCGGACAGACCGATGCCGAGGGAACCCACGGCCGCGCACACCGTCCCGACGACGGCCACCGGCAGCGGCCCGCGTCGGTCGATCGCCCGGCCGGTGAAAGGCAGCACGAAGAGAGCGGCGACGGCCAGCATCGCGAGCACGGTGCCCGCCGTGCTCGCGCCCAGATCCCGCACCTTCGCCACGTAGACGTACAGATACGGGACCGTGAAGCCGTTGCCGAACGCACTCAACGCGTTGCCGAGCTGGATTCGGCGCAGTGCTGCGCCCATCGCCCTGGTCACCCTCACCTCTCCTGTGTCACAGGGAAAGGGCGAGACCGGACGGTCTCACCCTGAAGAATTCGAACCTAAACTTCGACTCTAAACTGTACAGCTCGAAGGACTTCGACGCCAATGAGTTCCGTGTCATACTGCGCGGCATGTCCGAGACCCCCGAGACGAGTCCCGACGAGCCGAGCCTCGAGGAACAGATCGCGGCCTACCAGCGAGAGTTCGAAGGGCTCGACCCGCAGGTGGAGCAGGTCGTCTCAGCCCTCCAGCGCCTGAACCGCCGCATGAACGTCGCCTACGGCCGGCAGACCGCGACCCTGGGCATCAACAACGCGGAGTGGGAGGTCCTCAAGGCGCTGGTCGTCTCCGGTGCCCCCTACCGTCTCGGCCCGGGAGAGCTGGCCAAGCGCCTGGGCCTGACCCCTGCGGCCATGACCCACCGCATAGACCGGATGGCGACCGAGGGGCTGGTGACCCGGGAGCGCGACGAGACGAACCGGGTCAGGGTCATCGTCGAGCTCACCGACGAGGGCCGGGCCAAGTGGCTGGAGGCCATGCGCCGCGCCTCCGTCTTCGAGGAGGAGCTCCTCCAGGACCTGTCCTCCGACGAGCGGGGAGTGCTGGGGGAGATGCTCACCCGCCTCCTACGGAGGGTGGAGGACACCCAGCCGGACGCAGACGGACGCCTGAGCGACCTCGACTGACCCCGTCCCCCCGGGCACGGGCCGGCGGCCGCGACATGCGCCCCCAGGAGCCGGCAGTCGCCTACTCTCCGCTTCAGGGACGGTTCGCCGAGGCGGCCCACTGGGTACATGCCGGGGCTGGTTGACGCGTCCCTGCGTTCCATGTAATGTCCTTCGAGTTGCCACGGAGACGACACGTCTCCACGGCACCTCTCGCCGCACCGGCGGCACCCACCACAGCACGACCCCTTCTGGGACGTCTTTCGGCATGCAGAAATTTGCTCGCTGATTCGCACGCTTCTCGAACGAAGGCCGGA
>NZ_JBHWGP010000053.1:0-30867 GCF_042733155.1 Streptomyces sp. NPDC059740
GCCCCGGGCCGCGCCCCGCGCCTCACCAGCCGTCGAGCCCGTCCAGCGCCCGCTCCGCGCGGTGGATCTCCTCGGTCAGCGGATGGTCCTCGGCGACCACCGGCAGGACCGGCCGGAGCTGCCGGAGCACCTCAGCCACCGGCCCCGCGGGCAGGTCCGCGCCGGACATCTCCACGGCCCGCACCGCGCCGAGCAGCTCGCAGGCGAGCACCGTCCGGTAGGCACCCACCGCGGCGGCGGTGCTCGCCGCCGCCTGCGTGGCGAAGCTGGCGTGGTCCTCCAGGCCGCGGGAGATGACGGCGGTCCCGAGCGTCACCGGTGAGGCGGCGTGGCGCAGCTGGCTGAGCGCGTCGTGCGAGACGTACTCCAGGATCATCACCCCCGAACTGCCCGCCGGTCCGTCGGCAAGGAAGGGGGAGAGTCCCGTCAGCTCGGGCTCCACCAGGTCACTCAGGCGCGCCGCGGACAGCTCCGCGACATGGTGCAGGGCGGCCCGCAGGTGGTCGAGGGCGAGTGCCAGGTGCGCGGTCGCGAAGTGGCCGTGGTGGTAGACGCCGCCGTCGTCGACGTCGATGAAGGGGTTCTCGGCCGCGGCGTTGACGTCGACGGTGAGTACCGCCTCCAGGGCGTCGCAGGCCTCCAGCGCCGGGCCCTGCACCTGCGGGAAGGCCCGCAGGCCGAACGGGTCCTGGAGGCGGCGGCCAGCGGGCGGCTCCTGCGTGGAGTCTCCCCACAGCAGCCGCCGCATGTCCGCGGCGGCCCGGACCGAGCCCGGGTGCGGACGCCTGGCGTGCACCCGTTCGGCGAACGCCTCGGGGGACCCGCCGAGCGCGCAGTAGGAGAGCGCCGCCACCACGTGGCTGGCCTGCAGCAGGCGGCTCAGGTCGTGCCAGGCGAGGACGGAGGTGGCCAGCGTCATGGCGTTGCTGGAGATGAAGGCGAGGGCGTCGCCGGGGCTGACCGGGACCGGGTCGAGCCCGCCGCGGCCCCAGGCGCGCTCACCGGCGAGGGTGAGGGCGATCTCCGCCAGCGCCCCGAGGTCGCCGGTGCCGATGGAGCCCCGGGCGTGGACGGCGGGCACCGCGCCCTCGGTGAGCGCCTCGCGCAGCGCCCGCAGCAACCGCGGGTGGACGCCGCTGCCCGCCGCGGCGAGCTGGTTGAGCCGGATGACCAGGCCCGCCCGCACCACGTCGTCGGCGCACCGCTCCCCCGAGGTGGCGGCGTGGCTGCGCAGCAGGCGCAGGCCGTGCTGGTCGACGGCGTCCGAGGCCACCACCTGGTGGCGGTTGGCGCCCACCCCCGTGGTGCGGCCGTAGACGGCTCGCTTGGCCCCGCTGTCCCGTGCCACCTCGTAGGCGCGCAGGGCACGCTCCTCGGCCTTGGCGTCGAGTGCCACCGGGACGGACCCGCGCGCCACTCGGACGACGTCGCCGCAGCTGAGTCGGCTACCGTCCAACGCCACCGCGTTCATGTCCACGACACTCACCCCTTGACATACATCCATTCAGAACTGAGGCTTCATGAAACTGCCCATACACGCCTGCTGGCAAGAGGCGCCGAGAAGCCGACCTCGTGGATCACCCGCGAGCCGTCGGCGGGACGCGCCGCGCGGCCCCGCACCGCCGCAGCCACAGGCAGCCGGCCCCGAGCAGCCGTGACCGAGGGGACAACCTGACCCGATGGCAGACGCCAGCACCTCCTCATCGACCTCCGCCCCCGCGATCGCGCCGACCGAGGCCGCCTCGCACTCCTTTGACGACGCACCGCTCAACCGCTTCCACCTCAAGATCACCGCGCTGACCTTCGGCGCCAACTTCTCCGACGGCTACCAGCTGGGCGTCATCGGTATCGCCCTCACCCTCATCGCCCCGCAGATGCACCTCGGTGCCGTCTGGCAGGGCATGCTCGGGGCCTCCGCCCTCATCGGCATCTTCGTCGGCAGCATCACCCTCGGCTGGCTCGCCGACCGCATCGGCCGGCAGAAGCTCTACATGCTGAACTTCGCCCTGATCACGGTTGCCTCGGTGGCCCAGCTCTGGGCGAACGGCCCCGGACTCCTCTTCGTGCTGCGCGTCCTGATCGGCCTGGGCATCGGCGCCGACTACGCCATCGGGCCGACCCTCGTCGCCGAGTTCTGTCCCCGGCGCCAGCGCGGCTTCCTGCTCGCCTCGCTGACCGCGATGTGGACCGTCGGCTACATCTGCTCGTTCTTCTTCGGCCACTACCTGACCGGGTTCGGCGGCGAGAGCTGGCGCTGGCTGCTGGCCTCCGGCGCCCTGCCCGCCGCGATCGTCCTCGCCCTGCGGATCGGCACTCCCGAGTCCCCGCGGTGGCTGGTGAGCAAGGGCCGCGACGAGGAGGCACGCGCCGTCGTGGCGCGCTACATCGGTCCGGACGTGGACTTCGACTCGGTCCGCTCCACGGCCCCGGCCGAGAGCGCCCCGTCGGCCTCCTACCGGGAGCTGTTCCGCCCCGGCCAGTGGCGCGCCACCATGTTCGGCATCCTCTACTACAACTGCCAGGTCATCCCGTACTTCGCCATCTACACCTTCCTGCCGGTGGTGCTCGCGAAGTTCGCGATGGACGAGACGGTCACGGTGGACGGCCTGCTCAACGGGTTCCTGCTGCTCGGTTCCGTCGTCGGCCTGTGGTGCGTGGCCCGGTTCTCCCGGCGGGCCTTCGTCACCGGCTCGTTCGTCGTCATGGCGGTGGCGCTCGGCCCGATGGGGCTGTGGCCGGGCGGGCCGAAGGTAGTGCTCTTCGTCCTCTTCCTGGTCTTCACCCTGGTCATGTCGGCCTCGTCCAACCTGGACCAGGTCTACCCGCCCGAGTTGTTCCCGACCGCGCTGCGCGGTTCGGGCGTCGGTCTGCTCAACGGCCTCAGCCGGGTGGGCTCGGCCGTGGGCACCTTCCTGCTGCCCCTCTCCATCGACCACCTCGGCTTCGCCACGTCGATGACGATCCTCACCGCCTTCCTCGTCCTCGGCGCGATCGTCTCGGCCGCCTGGGCCCCGGAGACGGCCGGCACCGCCCTGGACTGAGCCCCTGGCCGACGCCGGCGGTGGTGGCCGGGTCCGCACCGGGCACGGCCACCGAGCGCTCGCGGGCCGGGGCGTTGGACCCGGGCGTGCGCACGGTGGCCGACGGGGACGAGGCCGCGCCGGGGCCGACCGGTCAGTGGAGCATCCGGCCGATCGCGTCCCCGAGTTGGGCGACCGCGGTGACCAGCGGGGCGACCGGGGTGGCGAACGCGCTGAGCCGTGCCAGGGCCCGGTTCACGACACCGCTCTGCGGCTCCTCCTCCACCAGCTCCTCCCGCAGCCGGGCCACCTCGCGCCGCGGGCCGCTCTGCTCGGGGAGTTCGCCCTGGTGTTCCGTCAGCAACTGCTCGATGCGGGACAGGAGTTCCAGCGCCCGGTCCGGCGCCTCCGCCGTCTCCTGGCCGAAGCTCACGGAGCCGGCGTCCGCCCTGGCGTGGGGACCGACGGCCATGTTCGCGACCCTGGCCTCGCCTCCGAAGAACTGGGCACCGTAGTTGCGCGCCGGGCCGCCGGGCCGGGGTCCGTCCTCGCCCCGGGCCACTTCCCCGCCGGAGGCGCAATCCTCGCTCACGGGGCCTTCTTCGCGGGGCCGGGAGCGGTGGGCATCGCGCCTCCCGGGCCGGTCGGCGGCTTGCCTCCGCCGGCGAAGGTGGTGGCGCTCGCGCCCTCCCCGACGGCCTGGTTGCCCACGATGCTCGTGCCTCCCTGCTGGATGATGCCGTAGTTGAGGATGCTGAGCTGCTGGCCCTGGAACTCGGTGGTGTCCACACCGTGCGCCTCCAGGAAGTCCTGGATGGCCGAGAGGGTGTGGCGGTTCAGGGCCCGCAGCACCCGCTCCGCGTCGAGCACCTGGAAGTAGTTGAGGTAGTGCGAGTTGACGGCGGCCTCGCGGACGCTGGTGCGGGCGCCGTAGTCGAACTCGGGGTTGCGGGCGATGGCCCGGCGCTCACGGCGCTCACGGTCCTCGCGGCGCTTGTCGAACAGTGCGTGCTCCAGGGCGCGCAGCGGCGCCGCCCACAGCGTTCCGGCCGCGTCTGCGAGTGCCCGGAGCAGCAGATGGTCCCGGTGGTCCTCGGTCATCGTCGCCGGCGTGTGGTCGACGTCGTGGTAGCGGCCGCGGACCGGCGGCAGGACGTGCGTGTCGCAGCGCACCTGCACCGTCCGCTCGGTGGTGGTCACGTGCAGCAGGACGCCCGGCACCACGTCGCCGCCCCAGAGCGGGAGGTAGGCGACCAGGCAGTGGCGGGCCGCGGTGGTGGGGCGCAGGGCGATGCGCCGGACGTCCGCCGGGGGAAGGGCGGCCAGCGGCGGGGCCACCGGGCTCGGGAGGAAGCGGCGGTCCTCCCCGATCGTCGCCCCGTGCACGAAGACGCGGTCCTCGACGACCAGGCCGCCGAGCGTGGCCGGCGACTGCGGGTCCCCGTCCAGGGCGGGCAGTGCGCTCAGCCGCTCCCGCAGATGGGTCAGCAGTTCCCAGGCGTCGAACGGCACGACGGGCGTGGGCGGTTCGCCGTTCTGCGGGGTGGCGGGCAGGGTCGGCACGGCGAGCGACCAGTTGCTGCGCTCGGCCGCGAACCCGCGGGCCGGGTTCCAGCCCGAGTAGACCGTCGCGTTGCCGTGCTGGGCCTGGTGGATGACGTCCAGCCGCTTGGCCAGCCAGGCGGTCCGGGGCGGGGCCTTCGGGGCGTTCTGCGGCAGGAAGACCTGGCGGCGCAGCTTGCCGCGGAGCACGGTGTCCACCTCGAGCACGTGGCGCACCACCAGCAGGAGGACCACCGGCACCCCTGCCACCACGCACAGGACCAGGGGCAGGCCGCCCAGGTAGGTGCCCAGCAGCCACTGGCCCTCCCCGGGCGGGCTGAGCACCATCGTCAGCACCACGACGGCCAGCACGAGCAGCACGGCGCCCGCACGCCACAGTCCGGGGCGGCCCGCCGACCCCGCTCCCCCGCGGTCGCCGGCGACGGCCCGCTTCCCCGCGGCCGTTCCGGCGGCCATGGCGAGGATCACCGCGTTCAGGACGAGGGCGAGCGGGGCCAGGACGAGGATCACCGCGAAGACGGCGGTCAGCCGCAGGTCCCGTCGCCGGTGCACCTGCCGGGCGGCCAGCGCGTGCAGGACCACCGGTTCGAGGTCCACTCCGGGCGAGGCGGCGACGGCGCCGTACGGATCGCCCAGCAGGTCGGTCACCACGGTGCGGGCGAACGACGGGTCGGTGTAGGTGGCGGCGCACAGGTAACGGGTGGCGTCACCGGGCTCCCGGCCGAGCGCACCGGGCCTGAGGTCCTTGGCGGAGGAGCCGGGGGACGCCTCCCGCTTGCGCCGGCCGTAGGTGAAGAGCACGGCCCACACCACGACGCCGATGAGGAGCAGGGGGAGGAGCGTCATGCCGTCCCACCCCCGCCCTGGTCCCGCTGGCCGGACTCATCCTGACCGGGTGGTAAGCAGGGGCGTGGCGCCGCCCTCTGAGCAGGTGTGCGCATGGATCACCATCTCCCCCGTCTGACCGGCGGGCCTGACACCACGCACCGGCAGTCGTCATCTGACAGCTTAGAGCTACGACGGGTGCGCGGGTAGGGGATTGACGGTCACGGGAGGACGACGCTTTGGCCGACTCCCGGGTCGAGTGCGGCGACCGCGCACCCGGAGGGCCGGAAGGGGCATGGGGGCCGTTCGTCGCCCGCCGAGGCAGTGGACTCACCCCGGGCCGGGCACCGCGTACCACACCGCGGTGTCCGGCGGCAGGAGGTCGCCGGGTGCGCCGCCGGGCGCGGAGCACAGCACCGGTGCCCCCTCGTGGTGCAACGGCACCGCCACGGGATCGGTGTTCACCACGCAGCGCAGCGGCCCGACCGTGAAGTCCACCGTGCCGGGGGCGGCCTGCGTGGTCCACTCCAGCCCGGCGTCGGCGGGGACCCGCCGCCGCAGCCGCAGCGCGGCCCGGTAGAGGTTCAGGACGCTGTCCGGGTCGGCGTCCTGGACCTGCACGGACATGCCGGCGAAGGCCGGGGGTTGCGGCAGCCAGGCGGGGCCGGGGCCGAACCCCAGCGACGGTCCGTCCGCCGTCCAGGGCAGCGGTACCCGGCAGCCGTCACGCCCCTTGCGGGCGCCCCCGGAGCGCCGGTGCACCGGGTCGCGCAGCACCTCGCGGGGGAGGTCGGCCACTTCGGGCAGGCCGAGTTCCTCGCCCTGGTAGAGGTAGGCCGCACCGGGAAGGGCCAGCAGCAGGAGCGCCGCCGCCCTGGCCCGCCGTTCCACCGCCACCGGGTCCGGCGCGGGCGCCACTCCCCCGCCCAGCAACCAGGTCTCCTGGTCCACGTCCGCCGGCAGCGCGAGCCGGGAGGCGTGCCGCACCACGTCGTGGTTGGAGAGCACCCAGGTGGGCGCGGCCCCGGTGGAGTCGGCGAGGCGGAGGGAGCGTGCGATGACCTCGCGCAGCGCCGCCGCCTCCCAACGCGTGGTCAGGAAGTCGAAGTTGAACGCCTGGTGGAGTTCGTCGCCGCGGGTGTACAGCGCCCTGCGCTCCAGCGCGGCCCAGGACTCGGCGACCGTGACCCGGGGCGGGGTGTAGGAGTCCGTGGTGCGCCGGAAGCCCCGCAGCACCTCGTGCACCTCCTCGCGATCCCAGAAGGGGTGGTCGCCCTCCCAGCCCTCGCCCACGATCGAGTGGTGGACCTGACCGGGTCCGAGGTCGCGCAGGGGTTCGGCGAGGTCCTTGGCCATGCCGTGGGCGACGTCGAACCGGAACCCGTCGACCCCGCGGTCCAGCCAGAAGCGCAGGACGTCGTCGAACTCGGCGACGACCTCGGGGTGGGACCAGTCCAGGTCAGGCTGCTCGGGGGCGAACAGGTGGAGGTACCACTGGCCGTCGGGGACCTGCTGCCAGGCCGGGCCGCCGAACACGGACTGCCAGTCGGTGGGCGGGGCGGCGCCGCCGCGGCGGCCGTCGCGGAAGACGTAGCGGGCCCTCGCGGGGCTCCCCGGTGGGGCGGCCAGGGCTTCCCGGAACCAGGCGTGCCGGTCGGAGGTGTGGTTGGGGACGATGTCGACGATGACCCGCAGCCCGAGGTCGTGGGCGCGGGCCACCAGCGCCTCGGCGTCGGCGAGGGTTCCGAACCCCGGGTCGACGTCGCGGTAGTCGGCGACGTCGTAGCCGCCGTCCGCCATGGGCGAGGGGTAGAACGGCGTGAGCCACACGGCGTCGGCGCCGAGCGAGGCTACGTGGTCGAGCCGGGCGGTGATGCCGGGGAGGTCGCCCAGACCGTCCCCGTCGGCGTCGGCGAAGCTGCGGACGTAGATCTGGTAGACGACGGCGTTGCGCCACCAGGCGCGGGTGTCAGGCACGCGGGCTCCTCGGTCGGCGGGCAGGGGCGCGGGGCCGCCCCTGCCGGTGGTCAGGTGCGGGCGGGCAGTTCGGCGCACTGTGCGGGGGTCAGCGGGCGGACGGGGGCGGCGGGGCCGAGCAGCAGGTGCAGGCGCGCGGTCTCCTCCAGTTCGACGGCGGCCTCCACCGCCCTCTCCAGGCTGCCACCGGTGGCCAGCGCACCGTGGTTGGCGAGCAGCGCGGCCCGGGTGCCCGGCGGCAGCCGGCCGGCGAGGCCGGCCAGGGTCCGGCTGCCGGGCGGGGCGTACGGCAGGAGCGGCACCCGGCCCAGGAGCATCACGCCGTACGGGGTGTAGGGCGGCAGGACGTCGGCGGGGTCCGGTGGGACCCGGCAGGCCACCGCGACGGCGTGGACGGAGTGCAGGTGCACGACGGCTGCGACCTGCGGGCTGCGGGCGTACAGGCCCAGGTGGAGCGGGAGTTCTTTGGTCGGCGCCGGTCCTGCCCGGTGTTCGCCGTCCAGGTCCAGGACGCTGAGGCCGGCCGGGGTGAGGTCGTGGAGCGAGTGGCCGGTGGGGGTGGCGAGGTAGCCGTCCGGGGTGCGGACGCTGAGGTTGCCGGAGCTGCCGGGGCTCAGGCCCGCGGCGGCCAGGCGCCGGCCCGCGGCGGCCAGGGCAGTGGCGGCACCGGTGCTCACAGAGCCTCCTCCGCGGTGCTGAACAGGTCCTCGCCGCCGAAGTTCCCCGACTTCAGTGCGAGGTTGAGGGCGCCGCCCCGGTAGTCGGCGGCAGCCCAGGACACCCCCGGGGCGAGGGGCGGGCCGATGTGCAGCGTCCGCACCCCCAGGGCGTCGACGACGGCGCCGGAGGTCTCGCCGCCGGCCACCAGGAAGCGTCGCACGCCGGCCTCGGCGAGGCCCCGTGCGCACCGGGCCATCGCCTGCTCGACGGCGTGCGCGGCGGCCGCGGTCCCGTGCCTGCGCTGCGCGGCCCGGACCTGGGCCCGGTCGTCGGCGCTGTGCAGCAGCACCCCGCGTCCGGCGGCCAGGTGTCCGCCGGCCCAGCGCAGGGCCGCCGTGACGGTCGGCTCGGGTGCGGCCAGCAGGTCGGCCACGTCCAGCCGGCGGTGCGGCATCCGGTCGCCGGCGTGCGCGATCTGGGCGAGGGTGGTGTCGGAGACGCTGCCCGCGAGGACCGCCATGGGGCCGGGCGCCACCTGGATGCCGGGCGCCGCGCCGCCCGGCGGGCGGGGCAGGGCGAGGGCCAGTCCCGACCCGCCGGTGACCAACGGCAGGTGACGGGTGGCCCGTTCGACGGCGAGGAGGTCCTCGTGGTCGACGCTGTCGGTGACGACGATGCGCACGCCCTCAGCCGCCAGGGCGTCCAGCCGGCGGCGCACGGCCTCGTCGCCCGCACGCAGGACGGCGTGGGGCAGCAGCCCGACCCGGTGCCGGGTCTGGGCGGACAGGACCCGCACCAGGTCCGGGTCGGTCATGGGGGTGAGCGGGTGGTGGCGCATACCGCTCTCGCTCAGCAGCCGGTCGCCGACGAAGAGGTGGCCCTGGTACACGGTGCGCCCGCCGGCCGGGAACGCGGGGCAGGCGACCGTCCAGGGTGCGCCGGTGGCTGCCAGCAGGGCGTCGGTAACGGGGCCGATGTTGCCGCGCGGGGTGGAGTCGAACGTCGAGCAGTACTTGAACCAGATGCGGCCGAAACCCGCGCCGTGCAGGGCCGCGTGGGCGGCGAGGGCCGCCTCCGCGGCCTGCCCGGCGGGGAGGTTGCGGCTCTTGAGCGCCACCACGACGGCGTCCGTCTCGCGCGGTACCTGCGCGGGCACCCCGACGGTGACGGCGACGCGGTGGCCGGTCGCGGTGAGGTTGCCGGCGAGGTCGGTGGCGCCGGTGAAGTCGTCGGCGATGCAGCCGAGCCGGGTCACCGCGGGGGCCTTTCCGCGGTGAGCGCGGCGAGTTGGGCGGTGCCTCCGCGGGGCGAGGAGAGCACCGGCACGCCGAGGGTCCCTTCGGGCAGCAGACGCAGCGCGGCGGCCATCGAGGCCTGGGCGAGGACCAGCACGTCGTGGCCGGCGGCCAGGCGGCGGGCCTCCTCGGCCACCAACGCGTCGTGGCGTGCGGCGTCCCCGGTGGCCTTGGCGCGGTGGGCACCCGGGCAGGTGGAGGTGGTCAACCGGACCTCGGTTCCGGCGGCTGCCGCCTGGCGGCGCACGAGGTCGGCGGTGGGACGGAGGGTGGAGTCGAGGGTCGCGAGCACGGCGATGCGCGTCCCCAGGGTCACCGCCTCGCGTGCCATCGGCTCGTCGACGCGCAGCACGGGGATGGCGGCCAGCGGGCGGGCCGCCTCGGCGAACGGGCCGACCGAGGAGCAGGTGACGAGGACCGCTTCGGCGCCGGCGGCCTCCGCCTGGGTGACATATGCGGCGAGCCGTGCCGCGGTGCGGGGCAGCGGGCCGTGGGCGACGGTGTCGGCGAGCAGGCTCTCGTCCACGACGTGGTAGGGGCGCACGCCGGGCGCCAACTCGGCCAGCAGCGGGTCGAAGACGGCCGGCAGGGCGGCGACGGTGTGCAGTACGCACACCCGGGGGCGATGGGTGGCGGGCATCAGGAGGCGTCTCCCGTCCGGGCCGCGGAACTCTCCCACCAGGGGCGGCCGTGGCGGTCGACGAGGTCGCCCAGCTGCCGCAGCCGCTCCGCGCACGGGCCGCGCAGGGCCGCCACGGGGTCCTCGGCGTCCAGGGCTGCGGTCCACAGGGCCCGCCCGGCGAGGAACCCGGAGGCGCCGGCGCGGCACGCGGCCTCGACTGCCCGGGGGAAGTCGGCGGCGGCCACGCCCTGGGAGAGCACCACCCACGGCACGTCCAGGGCCGCGTCGATGCGGGCGGCCTCGGCGGCGAGCTCGCCGACGCTTCCCCGGCCGCCGCTGGGCACCTGGCACTTGTACAGCGAGGGGCGGGTGGGGCCCAGTTCGCGGGCGGCCTCGACGACGGCGTCGTTGAGGCGGAAGGTCCCGGCGGCCTCCTCCTCGCGGGTGGGCCTGGCGACGGGTTCGAGCACGGAGGCCAGGCCGGCCGTGCGGCACAGGTCGGTGAAGCGCCGGGCGAGGGCCACCCGCCGCTCCCGATGCTCGTCCCGGCGCCAGATGACGAGGAGTTTCAGGCCCCGGGTGCCGTCGGCGGCGACCGCGGCGAGGTCGACGGAGGTGTCCAGGGCGGTGTCCTCGACGGGGCCGCCGGGGCGCTGGTCGAGGAGGTCGACGGCCAGCAGCGGGGCACAGCTCGCGGGGAGCACTCCCGCTGCCGTCACCCGGTCGTACCCGTAGTCCCGGTCGATGAGGAGCGCCGAGGCGTGCGGGCCCAGTTCCCAGGCGACGGCGAGTTTGAAGTCGGTGAGCCGGCGGTCGGGTACGGCCTCGCCGCCCGTCCCGGCGCGTTCGGCCATCATGGTGCGCAGCGAGTCGCGTTGGTCGGCCGCGACCATGGCGAAGGTCCCTGAGGGGCGGGACAGGGCGCCGGGGGCGACGGACCCGCCGGTCAGGGTGGCGGGCCGGTGGGCCGTGGTCATGGAATCTCCTCGGATCGGGGTGGTGGGCGCCCCTGCGCGCTCTCAGGGGTCCTTGCCATATGCCCGCCCGGGCATATGGCAAGGACCCCTCAGGCCGTGCGGCCGGAGGTGACGAAGCGCAGGAAGCGGTGGTGGTCGTCCTGGTAGGCGGCGGCGGTGGCCGGATCGGGCGTCAGGGCGGTGGTGTCGGGACGCAGGGCGGCCGGGTCGCGGCCGGTGGCTGCGGACGCCCAGGCGGCGGCGCCGGCGGCGGGTGCCTCGGGCTCCCGGCAGACGCGGGTGGGCCACGGGCTGACGGCGGCCTTGAGGGCGGTCCAGGTGGTCTGGCGGGTGGAGCCGCCGAGAAGGGTGACCGCGAGCGGTTGCGCTCCCAGCACCGCTGCCTGGGTCTCGGTCATCCAGCGCGCGTGGTGGGAGGCGCCCTCCAGGAGGGCCCGTGCGAGGTCGGCGGGGCCGTGGTGGGCCCGCAGCCCGCGCAGGTCGAGGGTGGCTTCGGGGTCGGGCAGCGGGCAGGCGCGTCCGTCCGGGTAGGGGGCGAGGAGGAGGCCGGTGACGGAGTCGGGTGCGGTGGCCAGCAGCCGGGCGAAGGCCGCGTAGCGTTCCTCCCCGGGCGCACCCGCGAGGCCGAGGAACCGGTCGCAGAACCACTCCACGAGCGCTCCGGAGCTGCGTGCGCCGGCGAGCACGACCCAGTGCCGGCCGTCCACGGCGCGTCCCCAGGACATGCCCTCCCGCGCGGCCCGGGCCGGGTCGGGGGCGGCTGCGCCCAGCGTGAGCACCGCTTCGGCCGTGCCCATGGAGTCGGCGACCGCGCCCGGCTCCCGGACGCCGGCCGCCCAGGCGCCGACGAGGTGGTCGTGGCCGGCGACGACGACGGGCGTGCCGGGGCGCAGGCCGGTGGCGGTTGCGGCGTCGGCGAGGGCGTGGCCGACGGCGGTCCCCGGCCGGTGCACGGTCGGCATGCGCTGCTCGTCCAGGCCGGCGATCGCCAGGAGTTCGGGGAGCCAGCGGCCGGCCCGCGGGTCCCAGGCCATGGTGCGCTGGGCGAAGGTGGCGTCGGTGCCCGCCTGTCCGGTCAGTGCGTGGGCGACGAGGTCGGCCGCCCCGGCCCAGGTCCGGCCGCGGCGGAGGGTCTGCGGGTGGTCGGCGGCCAGCGCGCACCACTTGGCCAGCGGCACCTTGGCGCTGGGCAGCACCCCGGTGGCCCGGTGCAGTGCGGTCCGGCCGTGCCGGCGGGCCAGCCGTTCGGCGTGGGGTGCGGGGGCGGGGTCGGACCAGGCGAGGACGGGGTGGAGCGGGCGGCCCCGGGCGTCGAGCCAGGTGCCGGCCTCGGCCATGCCGGTCACGCCGACGGCCTCGGGTGGGCGCCCGGCGGTCCGGACGCAGGCGCGCAGCGCGTCCAGGGCGGCGGCGACCAGTGGAGCGGCGGGGTGGGTGTGCCCGTCGGCGCCGCGGGGGGTGCGGCGTTGGTGGCGGGCCAGGACGGTGCCGGTCGCGTCGCAGAGCAGCGCCTTGCAGTGGGTGCTGCCGACGTCCACGCCGGCGAACAGCGGTGCACTCGTGCTGTGGCTGGGGGCGTTCACCGTTCCTCCCGTGCGGCGGGCCGGACCCCCGGGACGGTTCCCGCGGGGAGGTCGGCCCGGTAGGGGTCGTGTGCCCAGGGCAGCGGCCGGGGCCGGGGCACACCGGCCCGGGCGAGGTGGCGCCGCCAGGAGGCCGTGTCGGGGCCGGGGGCGGCATCGGCGGGCAGGTCCCACAGCAGCCGCAGCCGGGTGTGGGCCTGGGCGGCGAGTGGGGCGCGGTTGTCGTCGAGGTAGGCCAGCAGGGTGTGCACCCCGGCCTCGTCGCCGCACTGGGCGCGGGCCCGCGCCAGGGCCAGTTCGAGCATGGCGCGGCGCTCCTGGAAGTCGTCGGGCTCGGTTCCCGTGCGACGCCACTGGCCGTGCAGGGCGGGGCGGGCGTGGAGGTCGCGCAGGACGGGCAGGGCGCGGGGGTCGCCGAGGCGTTCGGCGCCGTTGGCGACCGCCTCGACCCAGTAGAAGACGCCGGCGAGGGAGTCGCGCAGCGTCCTGTCGTCGACGGTCAGCAGGTCGGCGACGCGTTGCCAGTGGCGGACGGTCCGGGGGTCGCGGGCAAGGGAGAGGGTGTGGAGCAGGTAGACGGCTTCGGGCATGGCCGACTGGTCGGGCGGCAGTTGGGCCTCGCGGATCCGGCCGTCGCGCTGCGGCAGCCGGCCCGGGGCCAGGGCCCGGTCCAGTGCGGCGAGGAGGACGTCGGTGCCGGCCCGGGCGCCCCGGCACACCAGGATCTGCGCGAGGGCGAGCCGGGCCGGTCCTTCGGCGGTGGCCATCGCCTCGGTGAGCTGGGCGGTGGTGGTGGGCCGGGGATCGAGGACCAGGTCGACGAAGGGGATGCGGCCGCGGAAGACCTCGCGCCGCCCCATGTCGGAGTAGCCGTGCAGCGGGAGGCGGCGGGCCAGTTCGGTCAGGGCCCGAGCCGGGTCCGGTCCGGTGCTGCCCGCCTCCTCCGGGCCGGCTGCGGTGCCGACACGGGCCGCGGGGACCCGCTCCGGGGGCAGCAACCCCAGTGCCGTCAGGCGCTGTTGGAGGCGGTCCACCGGCAGGGCGCCGGGCGCGGTGCCGGTGCGGGCGCAGAGAGCGGCGGCCACACCGGTGGCGGCGCCCAGGTTCTCCAGGTCGGCCTGCATCCGCAGGGCGGGGAGGGCGTCGTGTGTCGCGGAGAGCGCCTTGCCGGTGACGAGCAGTCCCTCCAGCCCGGTCGGCAGCAGGGCCCGGTAGGGCACCTCCGTCTCCAGGTTGGGCGGGATGAGTCCGAGCTGGGGCCAGAGCGCCTCGCCCTTGCCCTTGAGGTCGTGGTTGGCGAAGTGCACGTTGACCACGTCCGGCCAGCGGCGGTCGGTGAGTTGGTCGGTGAGGGTGAGGACGGCGCGGCCCACCAGGTGGCGGCCCTCCCGGGTGACGGGCTGGGAGCCGTGGTCGTGGCGGTGGGGGGTGCGGCGGCGGGCGGCGAGGACGGCGCGGGTGGCGTCCCGGGGGTCGGTGAGGTCCGCGAGGCCGCCGAAGTTGTTGCGGGTGGTGTCCGGGGTGGCGAACTGGGCGAGTGAGGACCACATCACGCTGTGGGTGGTGGCCGCCCCGCGCACGACGGGCGCCCCCGCCCACGCCGCCAGGTGGGCCTCCCCCGTGGCGTCGACGACGACCTCCGCGGTGGCCGCGCGGGCGACGCCGTCGGGTCCGGTGAACAGGACACCGCACACCCGGTCGCCCTCGGCGAGGGCTGCGAAGGCCCGGGCCCCGTAGCGCGCCTCCACCCCGCCCGCGGTCAACGCCTCGTGCAGGGCGAGGGACTTGGCCTCGATGCTCCAGGCGCCGGCTCCGCCGTGGCGCAGTCCCAGTGCGCGGTGGGCGGCGCGGGTGAGGTTCTGCACCCGGGCGGCCTGGCCGGTCCGGCGGCCGAACCAGTAGCTGGGTACGCCGCCGTGGGTGCCGGTGCCGCCCGGGCCCGGCCCGTGTTCGAGGAGCAGGGTGCGGGCGCCCTCCGCCGCGGCGGCCAGGGCGGCGGAGGCCCCGCTGGTGCCGCCGCCGACGACCAGGACGTCGTGGTGGCCGTGGAGCGGGACGTCCAGCGCGGCGACGTCCTGGCGGGCCGGCGCGGCGCCGGGACGGGGAGCGCGGCGTTCGCGCACCGTGGGCCCCGGGCCGGGCGCACCGGGGAGGGGCGGCGGCGGAGCCGGGGCCGGCGGTGGGCCGGACTGTCCGGTGTTCAGGTGCTCGTGGACGAGGGCCGCCGCCGCGCGCCCCGGTGCCCGTACCGCGGTGGGGTCCAGCAGCGGCGCGTGGGGGGAGGTGACGGGCTCGGCGGGGGGCAGGTGCCAGATGCCCGGCACGGTTCCGGGGCGGGGCCGGGTGTGGCGGTGGGGGCCGAGGAGGGGGTGGTGGCCCACCGCGCCGAGGCGGGCCCCGGTGAAGTCCGGGTGCTCCCGCAACAGGCGTGCGGCGGCGCGCAGTGCCTCGTGGCGTCCGCCGGTGGTGGCCGGCAGCACGTAGCGGTGGCCGGTGCCGAGGTGGCCGGGCACCAGGCGGAGGCCGTGGGCGGCGGGGTGGTCCGCGGACGACTGCAGCTGGCTGCGGACGCGGGTGAACTCCACGCTCCAGACGGCCCGGTCGCTTTTTCCCGGGCCCGGTACGGCATCCACCAGGGCACGGCACAGGACGAGGTCGCGTCCGCCGGCATGGGTCACGACGAGGCCGGCGAGCGGGCGGGTGGGCCCGTCGCCGCGGTGCGGGGCCAGGACGCGGGTGCCGTACAGCAGTTCCACGCCGGCGGCCCGCAGGGCGTCCTCCACGCACAGCTTCAGGGCGGCGGGCCGCAGCGCGACCCGAGTGCCGGGCGGGTGGCCGGCCAGCAGCGGCGCGAGGACACCGGCCGCCGCGGCGCCCTGGGCGGGGACGTCGGCCCAGGGGCGGCCGGCGCCGGCCAGCTCCGGGCAGGGCGCGAAGCCCTCCTCCAGGAGCAGGACGCGCCGGCCGCCGCGGGCCAGGTGGAGTGCGGTCTCGACGCCGGCCGTGCCCGCTCCGGCCACGGTGGCGTCCACGTCGTGGAGTACGTCCAGGGCCCGGCCGGGCAGCCGTACGGTGCTCACCTGCGGTGCTCCCCCAGCGGCGGCAGGGCCGCGGGAACAGCGCCCGCGCGGGCGGCCCGGGCGTACCAGTGGCCGCTGTCCTTGACGGTGCGGCGCTGGGTCGCGCGGTCGACGTGGACCAGTCCGAAGCGGGGCCGGTAGCCCATCGCCCACTCGAAGTTGTCCACCAGCGACCAGTGGTAGTAGCCCGTGACGGGAGCCCCGGCGGCCAGGGCCCGGTGGACCGCGGCGAGGTGGTGGTGGAGGAAGGCGGTGCGCCGGTGGTCGCGGACGGCGCCGTCCTCGCCGGGGCCGTCGCCGTACACGGCGCCGTTCTCGGTGACCACGAGCGGTACGCCGGGGTAGTCGTGGTGGAGGCGGAGCAGGAGGGCGGTGAGGTCCTCCGGCACGATCTCCCAGCCGAGGTCGGTGCGCGGCACCTCCGCGCGGCCGGGCTCGACCTTCCACGGCCAGGGCCCGTCGCCGGTGCCGGCGCTGACGATGCGCCGGGTGTAGTAGTTGACGCCGATGAAGTCGCTGCCGGCGGCGATGGTGTCCAGGTCCCCCTCGTGCACGAAGTCCAGCGGACCGACCGCCGCCTCCCAGTGGGCGCGCATGTCCTCGGGGTAGCCGCGGCCGTGTACGGGGTCGAGGGACCAGCGGTTGACGTACCCGTCGGAGTCCACCGCGGCCCGCCGGTCGGCGGGGTCGGCCGGGTCGGCGGGGGTGTGCGGGAAGAGGCTGTGGGCGATGCCCGTCCTGGCGCCGCGGTGGCGGCCCGAGCGCAGTGCGCCGGCAGCCAGGCCGTGGGCGAGCAGCAGGTGGTGCATGACGGTGACGGAGGCCCTGAGGTCCTTCTCACCCGGTGCGTGCAGCCCGAGTTGGTGGCCGAGCAGGCCCACGATCCACGGCTCGTTGACGGTGACCCAGTCGGTCACGCGGTCGCCGAAGGCGTCGTGGCACAGGGCCGCGTACTCGGCGAAGCGGGACGCGGTGTCGCGGTTGCGCCAGCCGCCCTTGTCCTGGAGTGCCTGGGGCAGGTCCCAGTGGTAGAGGGTCACCAGCGGGTGGATGCCGTGGTCGAGGAGGTTGTCCAGGAACCGGTCGTAGTGGTCCAGCCCCCGCGTCTCCACCCGTCCGCAACCCTCGGGCTGGATGCGGGGCCAGGCCAGGGAGAAGCGGTGGGCGGTGGTGCCGAGCGCCGCCATCAGGGCGACGTCCTCCGCGCCGCGCCGGTACTGGTCGCAGGCGACTCGGCCGTCGTCGCCGTTCTCGATGGCGCCGGGGACCTGGCAGAAGCGGTCCCAGACGGACTCGCCGCGGCCGTCGGTGTCGAGGGAGCCCTCGACCTGGAAGGAGGAGGTGGAGGTGCCCCAGCGGAAGTCAGGGGTGAAGCGGAGCGCGTCGGCGGGCGGTTCGGTGGTCACAGGTCCTCCTGGAACTCGGGGAGTTCGCGGGCGTGTTCGCAGGCGTAGAGCAGGACGCCGGCCGACCAGGCGTGCGAGAGGGTGAGCAGCATCCCCTTGGCCTGGAAGCAGTCGGTCTGGTAGAAGCGTTCGCTGACCATGCCGCGGTAGGCGTTGAAGTCGCCGTCGGCGCGGGCCACGAACTGGCGGAAGCAGTCGAGGTTCTCGCGCGCCGAGCGCAGGTAGTAGGGGTCGGCGAGGTGCCGGGCGAGCCGGACCGTCTCCGGCAGGCAGACCAGGCCGAAGGCGTGCAGGTGCTGGTTGGAGGGCGAGGCCTGGTCGGCGCCGCGGGTGCGGAAGCCGTAGTGGCCGAGGAGGGTGCGGGGCCCGAAGTGGACGTCGTAGGTGTAGCGGAACGTCAGGGTCCAGTCGGCGGCGCGGCGGGCCAGGTCGAGCCAGCGGCCGTCCCCCGGCGCGGCCTCGTGGAGCAGTGTGTAGGCGATGATCGCGTTGTAGCCGTCCTCCGAGGTGGGGGCGAGGGAGACGTCCTCAGGGGCGCCGCACAGGAACTCGGAGTGGACGTCGGCTGCGAAGGCCGCGCCGGCGCGCAGTGCGGCACGGCGGTAGGACGGTTCGCCGAACGCCTCGGCCGCCTCCACGAAGGCGGCGACGAAGGGGAGGCCGGCGGCGCCGGTGTGGTCGAGCGCCGTTCCGTCGCTGACGCGGTGGGCGGCGGCCAGGCGTCCGGTCGCGGGGTCCTGCCCGCGCAGGGCGGCGGCGAGGTTGGCGCGGACGGCGGCCTCCCATGTCGGGTGGTCGTGGCCGCGGCGCCGCTCGGCGCACAGCGCCCGCAGGGTGAAGAGGGTGGCGTCGCCGAGGGTGCGGGCGTGCAGCCGTCCGGCGTCGCCGGTCCATCCGGCGGACCAGCCGCCGCGTGCGCTCCACTGCCCCCAGAAGGTGCCGCCGGGGGTCAGGTGGGCGCAGATGTGGTCCAGGACGGCCATCGCGGCCTCGGCCTGCGCGGTGTCGCCGACGCGGCGGGCGTGGAGCAGCAGCGCATGGGCGTAGGGGGCGCCGCTGACCCAGGAGACGTGCATGGCCTGACGGTCCCCGGCCTCCCCCAGCGCTTCCCGGTCGAAGGCGGCCGTCTCCAGGAGCACGGGCGGGTCGGGGCGGTAGTGCCAGCGGTGGAGCCCCTCGGCGCTGAGCGCCGCCGCCTCCTCGACCCCGACCCAGGCGGCGGGTGTGGCGGGGGCGGGGGCCGCGGTGTGCAGGGCGCGCAGGACGGGGGCGTAGGCGTGCGGGTCGGCGTCCAGGAGGTGGAGGGTGAAGTGGAGGGTGTGCTCCTCGCCGGGCTGCCAGTGGTGGGTGGGGGTGTCGGCGGGGCGGGGGGTGCCGGAGCCGTAGTAGGCGACGGGCTCTTCGCGGTAGGGGGCGTGCAGCCGCAGGGCGGGGCGGTCGCCCGGGGTGCGGGCGAATCCGACGCCCTGCTGGCCCAGGGTGCCGCGCTCGGTGGTGGCCAGTGCCGCGCCGCCGTGGTCGTCGTGGGCGAAGACGGCGGGGGTGGCGCACCGGTCGGCGCGGAAGGACCAGGCGTCCGCGGTCAGGTTCGCGGGATCGGTGACGCCGGGGACGTAGCGGGGGTAGGGGCGGGCGCAGTCCGGGAGGCGGCCTGGGCCGTAGAAGACGCCGGGGACCAGCCAGCCCGGGTCCGCGGTGGCGCCGAGCAGCACCTCCACCCGCAGCCCGGCGCTCACCGGTGCGGCCCCGGTGCGGCGCACGGTGAGGGTGGCCCGGTGGGTGGTCGCCGTGGCGTCGTGCGCGGTGTCGGGGGCGAGGTGGAGGGCGGCGGTGAAGCCGTGGGCCTCCCCTTCGGCGTGCGTGCTGCCGTCCGGCCGGTGTCCGGTCCGGTCCGCTGCGACGGGAAGCCGGCTGCCGTCGGGGAGCATCAGGGCCACCAGGCAGGGCAGTTCCACCAGTCCCTCGGCCGGGTCCCGCAGGCGGGTGGTGGCGCGGTCAGTCAAGGACGCGGGCATCGGTGTTCCAGCCTTCCAGCAGTAGGGCCCGGCCCGCTTCGGGGGCGTCGCGCCAGGTGACGGGTACCTGCGCGGACTCGCCCGGCAGGAGGCAGAGCTGGGAGTCGGCGGGTACCGCCCAGCCGGCCTCGTGCAGTGGGCGGGCGTCGCTCAGGTGGAGGCCGAGGGCCGCGGGCCCCTCGCGGTGGGTGAGGTGCACGGTGTCCAGGCCCGTGGTGGTGGCCGCCTCGACGCGGGCGGTGGGCAGGTCGAAGAGGGGGCCGAGGTGCTCGGTGGTGGTGTGCAGGTAGCGGTTGCCGGCGAGGGCGGCCCCGGCGGCGTCGCGCAGCGTGAGGTCGAGGAGGAAGACCTCGCCGGGGATGTCGCCGAGGGGGACGTCCAGGTCGCCGTCGCTGCGGGCGATCTCGGTGCCGTCCAGGGCGAGGAGCCGTGCGGTGACGGTGTCGCCGGGTGCGTCGCCCGGACGCCACGCGCGGGGCCGGGCCCGGAACCTGTCGTGGCCGCCCCAGGTGTGGGTGGCGAAGGCGGCGCAGACGTGGGCGGGCCGGTAGGCCCGGCGCACCCCGTGGTAGGCGGGTTTGGGTTCGCCCCAGTGGTCGACGGCCGCGGTGCACCAGGCGTTGGGGAAGGGCTCGTTGAACTGCCAGGGGATGGTGCCCGAGGAGCGCGGGGCGCGGCGCAGACCGGCCTCGACGGCGTAGCGCAGCCCGTCGTACTGGAGGTGCTGGCTGGCCCGGCGCATCTCGTCGGCGTCGGTGGGCCGGCCGCCGAAGGCCGCCGCGACCAGCGGGGTGTTGTTCCACCAGGCGCCCAGATGCTCCATGACGGGGTTCTCGCGCCCGGTGGGCCACCGCTGACCGGGTGGGACGACGGCCTCCCAGGCGCGGCGGTTGGCCATGCCCTCGACGCCGAACTCGGAGTGGAGCAGGCAGGTGGCCGCGTCGTAGAGCTCCTGGTGGGCGCCGTTTCCCTGGTGCTCCCAGGGGCCGTGGACGTCGTGCTGCGCCTCGGGGGCGGCGCGGACGAGGTCCAGCCGGTTGAGGAAGGCCTGACCCGAGGGGGAGCCGGGCAGCCAGCAGCGGTCGGGGTGCAGTTCGCGGACGACGCCGGCCAGGGTGGCGATGACCGGGGAGGTGTCCTCGGCCAGGGGGCGGGCGGCGGCGGTGTCGTGGAGCTCGTTGCCGGGCCCCCACAGGACGAGGGAGGGGTGGTGGTCGAGGGCGGGCAGCAGTGCGCGGGCCTCGGCGTCCATGAGGGCCAGGTAGGCGGGGTCGGTGGCGGGGACGCTGTCGATGCCGGAGCTGGAGAGGCTGAACTCCTGCCAGACCAGCAGCCCGAGCCGGTCGCACTCGGTGTAGAACTCCTCGGTCTCCACCAGCCCTCCGCCCCAGACGCGGAGCAGGGTGACGTGGGCCTCGGCCGCGAGCTGAAGCAGGTGGCGGAGGCGGTCGCGGGGCGCCGCGCCGTGCAGCGCGTCGTGCGGCACCCAGTTCCAGCCGCGGGCGTACCGGCGCTCGCCGTTGACCTGGAGGGTGTAGGGCAGCGCGGCGGCGGGGGCGCCGGGGTTGGTTACCAGGCGCACGTGCCGGAACCCGACCCGCCGCTCGCGCCGGCCCACTTCCCCGCCGCCGGCGTCGAGGGCGCGCACCAGCACGGTGTACAGCGGTTGCGGCCCGTGCCCGTTCGGCCACCAGGTCTCGGGGCGGGTGACGGTCAGCGTGGTACGGCTCTCGTCCTGCCCGGCGGTCACGGCCTGCTCCGTGCGGGCCACGGTGCGGCCGGCGGGGTCCAGGACGCTCACCTCGACGCCGGCGGGGTCGGTGGTCTCCCAGCGTGCGCGCACCTGGACGCGGCCGTGGGTGAGGCCGGCGTCGAGGGTGGCGCCTGCGGTGACGTCGGCGAGCCGTACCGGGCCCGCGAGATCGAGCAGGACCGGCTTCCAGATGCCCTGGTGCACCAGGCGGGGGCAGAAGTCCCAGCCGTATCCCATGCGGGACTTGTGGGTGCGGACCCGGTCGGTCCTGCCCACCTGCGGTTCGCCCGGCGGGGCCGGGTGCACGGCGACGGCAAGCAGGTGGGACCCGCCACTCGCGGGTCCGCCTGCCACCGCCTCGGTGAGGTCGACCTCGAAGGCGGTGTACATCCCCTCGTGGTGGGCGATCTCCCGGCCGTCGAGGAGGACGGTGGCGGTGTGGTCGACGCCCTCGAACCGCAGCACCGTGCGGCGCCCGGGGGCGGGGGCGGGGAGGGTGAGGGGGCGCCGGTACAGCCAGGTGCGCTGCGGCACCCACTCGCACAGCAGGCTGCCGGTGCCGCTGCGGAAGTCGGGGACCTGCCCGGCGCGGTGGAGGTCGTCCAGCACGGCGCCGGGCACCCGGGCGGGGAACCAGCCCGGTTCCCCGTCCGGCCGGCCCGGGCCGCTCAGCCAGCGCCAGGTGTCGCCCAGGCAGGCCCGCAGCTCCCAGCCGTCATCAAGTACGCGCACGCCCGCTCCCGGTGCGGGCGGCGGGTGCCGTCTCGGCCGGCGCTCCGGCCGGCTCCTCCTGGGGCCGCTCCAGCAGGTCGGCGGCGCGGACGGGGGCCGCGGGGTCGCGCGGGACGCGGAAGGTGCGTATCTGGTGGCGGCCGAGGTCCGCCTCGATGACGCGGTCGCCGAGCATCGGCACGGTGATGCGGGCCCGGGTGTCCCGGCCGCGGGACTCGTAGGCGCGCAGGACGAGGTCGCCGTCGCCGTCCTCGTCGCCCTTGACCACGGTGACCAGGACCCCCTCGCCACCGTCGTCGAGGTGGGAGGCGACCTGCGGCAGGGGGCCCGGGTGGAAGGTCTCCAGGAGTGCGAAGGCCGGCTGGTTGAGTTCGGCGGCGCGGCGGACGGGGTCGGCGGCCCGCCAGTCGGCGCCGTGCGGCACCAGCAGGTAGCGGAACTCCTGGCGGCCCTGGTCGAGGTACTCGTAGACGCCGTCCTGCGCCAGCCGGCACGGCTCGTGCCAGGCGTAGACGGGGCTGCGGAGGGCGGTCATGCCGATCTCCCCGCCGAGGACGTCGTGGCCGTGCTTGCTGTCGTTGACGACGGTGAGCCCGGCGCGGGCGCCGCCGGGCAGCGTGCCGGTGACGTCGACCCAGGCCTGGGTGGGTTCCTCGGTGCCGTCCGGGGTGCGCTCCAGGTGGCCGTAGGGGATCTCGTGGGTGGCGGTGACGTCGGTGAGGGCGGTGGGGAAGCGGAGCTTGAGCAGCTTGAGGCGCTCGTGCCAGTCCACGACCGTGCGGACCTCCAGGTGGCGTGAGCCGGCGGAGAGGACGAGTTCCTCGGCCATCTCCGAGCGTCCGTAGGCGCTCTCCACGCGCAGCACCGCGCGGACCGGCCCGGACTCCACCAGCCGCACCCGGGTGGGCTGGAAGGCGCCGATCGCCCTGTCGTAGGCGCGGACGCGGTGGCCCCAGGTGTCGCTGGGGTCGTCGACGACCACGGCGTGCGGCCCGCTCCCGGCGGAGAGCAGCTCGGTGCCGGTCTCCTTGTCCAGGAGGGAGCGCAGCCAGCCGGTGGCGGGGTCGACCTCGACGCGCAGGTGGGCGTTCTCCAGCACGGTGTCGGTGGCGTGGATCTCCGACTCGCCCGGCTGGTCGGTGCCCGGCAGGAGGTGGTAGACGCGGTGGCCGAGGGCGGGGACGTCGGCGCGGAAGGCCAGCCGTCCCCGGTTGCCGGCCATGGTGGACTCGGAGCGGGTGAGCTGGACGGGGACGGGCTGGTCCTGCTCGTCGGTGAGGCGCACGGCGGCGGCCTGTCCGAACTCCGCCTCCACGTCGGCCCGTAGCGGCCAGGGGTGGGGGTTGAAGACCACGAGGGGCACGGTGCCCTCGCGGTGGGGGATGTCGATGCGGCGGGCGACGGCCTGGGTGGCCCGGTTGAAGACCTCCGCTGCGATCGACCGTGCCCGGCCGTAGTCGTCGCGGGCGTCCTCGTAGGCCGAGCGCAGGGAGGTGCCCGCCAGGATGTCGTGGAACTGGTTGAAGAGCACCAGCTTCCACGCCTCGGTGAGCCGGCCGGCGGGGTACTCCTCTCCGGTGAGGACGCCGGCGACCGACGCCCACTTCTCGGCGCGTTGCAGGTCGTTCTCGGCGCGGCGGTTCCAGGCCTTCACCCCGGAGTGCGCGGAGTAGCAGCCGGGACCGTGGTGCTGGAGTTCACCGGCGTGCACGGCGGTGTCGGTGCGGTCGGCGACGCTGTCGAAGAAGGCGCGGGGGTGGCTGAGCCTGAGGGTGGGGAGGCCGCCGAGGTCGTCGAGGCGGTGGATGGAGTCGATGTTGGCCTTCGTCGGTCCGCCGCCGTGGTTGCCGACGCCGTAGAAGACCATCAGCTCGGGTTCCTCCGGCGGCATCTGCGCCAGCGACTTGTCGAGATGGTTGCCGATGTCCGCACCCGGCGTGCAGTACTCGTTGGGAAGGCGGTAGGCGGTGACGCGGGAGCCGTCGGGGGACTCCCAGTGGAAGAACTGGCCGGGCAGGACCTGCTCGTGCGGTCCGGGGCGCAGGAAGACGTAGGAGTCCATGCCGGCGCCGCGCAGCAGTTGGGGGATGGTGGCGTTGTGGCCGAACGGGTCGAGGTTGCAGCCCACGGTCGCGGCGGCGCCGAACTTCTCGATGAGGTACCGCTGGCCGTACAGGGCCTGGCGGACGAAGGACTCACCGGCGGGGACGTTGCAGTCGGGCTCTATCCACCAGCCGCCGACCACCTGCCACCTGCCTTCGGCCACGTGCTTGGCGATGGCTGCGAAGAGGTCGGGGTCGTGCTTCTCGATCCACTCCAGGTACATCACGGAGTCGCAGGTGAACACGGCGTCGGGGTACTCCTCCAGGCGGTCGACGGCGGACCGGAAGGTGGCGCGGACCTCCTGCAGGCCCTCGGGCCAGCGCCACAGCCAGACGGGGTCGATGTGCGCGTTGCCCACCATGTGCAGGACACGGTCGCGGGAGGCGGGGTTGACGGTGCTCATTCGGCGGTCTCCTGCCGGGCTCGGAGGGGGTGGGAGGGGGTCTGCGCGGCCCAGGCGTCGACCTGTTCGCTCAGCAGGTGCAGCAGGGTGAGGTGCATCTCCTGGATGCGGGCGGTGGCGGTGGCCGGCACCACGACGCGGAGGTCCGCGTGGCGGGCGGCCGGCATGCCGCCCGCCGTCCCGCCGGCGAAGAGCACGGTGACGGCGCCGGCCGCCCGCGCCTGGGCCAGGCCCCGCACGACGTTGGCGGAGCGCCCCGAGGTGGTGAAGCCGATGACCATGTCGTCCGGCACCGCCAGCGCCTGGACCTGGCGGGCGAAGACCTCCTCGTAGGAGTAGTCGTTGCCGATGCAGGAGACGACGGTGGGGTCGGTCACCAGCGAGACCGCCGGCAGCGGGCGGCGTTCGCGCAGGTAGCGGCCGATGAGTTCGCCGGCGAGGTGCTGGGCGTCCGCGGCGCTGCCGCCGTTGCCGAAGGTGTACAGGCGCCCGCCGCGCGCGTAGACCTCGATGAGGCGCTCGCCCACCGCGCGCAGGTCGGGCAGCACCGTCCGCAGGGCTGCGGCGGCGGCGAGGTGCTCCTCGAGCTGGTCGGTGGCGGCGTGTGCGGGGTGGTCGGCGGTCGGGGCGGACATACGGCTCCTGGGGGCGGTGCGGTGGGCTGGGGTCGTGGCGGCGCGCCGGTGGGCGGGGGTCACCGGGCCGTGCCGGCGGGTGGGAGGGGCGGGGCGAGGGGGGCCTCGGAGAGCCGTTCGAAGGCGACGGCGGCGGCGCCGAGCACCCCCGCCCGGTCGCCCGTCGCGGCCCGCACGACCCGCACGGCGCGGGCTGCGGGCCCCATGGCGAGGCCGGCGACGGCCTGCCGTACCGGGGCCATGAGCTGCTCCCCGGCGCGGGTGACGCCGCCGCCGAGGACGAGGAGTTCAGGCTCGTAGAGGTTGACGACGGAGGCGAGTCCCTGGCCGAGGAGTGCGGTCGTCTCGTCCCACACGCGGACGGCCAGCGGGTCGCCCTCGCGGGCGGCCCGGGCCACCTCGGCGGCGGTGAGCGGGCCGGCCGCTGCGAGGCGGGTGGCCTCGCCCCGCGCGGTGGCCGCTGCCACCGCCTGCCGGGCGCGTTCGGCGATGGAGGTCCCCGAGGCGTACGCCTCCAGGCAGCCCTCGCGGCCGCAGCTGCGGCAGAGGCGGCCCTCTCCGGTGCGCACCGTCACGTGGCCGGGCTCCCCGCCGTTGCCGGCGGCCCCCCGGTAGGTGCGGCCGTCGATGACGACGCCGCCGCCGATGCCGGTGGAGACGGTCAGGTAGACCAGGTGGCGGCTGCCGCGTCCGGCACCGAACCGCCACTCCCCCGCGGCGCCCGCGGTGCCGTCGTTGTCGAGGACGGCGGGGACGCCGAAGGTCTCCGCCGCCAGGTCGGTGACGGGGATGTCGCGCCAGCCCGGCAGGTGGGGCGGGCACAGCAGCAGGCCACGGACCGGGTCCAGCGGCCCGCCGCAGCCGATCCCGCAGCCCAGGAGTCTGGCGGCGGCCTGGTCGGGGCCGAGTCCGGCCGCGCGGAGGGCGTCGGCGCCCAGCCGCCACAGCCGTTCCAGGCAGGCCTCGGGGCCCTCGTCCACCCGGGTGGGGCAGGTGCGGAAGGACAGCGCGGTGCCGTCCCGGCGCACCACGCCCGCCGCGAGCTTGGTGCCTCCGATGTCCAGCGCCAGCACCGGCCCCTGGGTGCCGTCGCCCTGGTCGTAGCCTGTCATCCGGTTCAGCCCTTGCTTCCTGTGGTGGCGATGCCCTCGGTGAAGTGCCGCTGGCAGACGAAGAAAGCGATGATCATCGGGACGGTGACGATGACGCTCGCCGCGCACACGACCTCCCAGTGCATCTCCCCGCCGGCCCCGAACTGGTCCAGCACCGCCTTCAGTCCGCGCGGCACGGTGTACAGGGAGGGGTCGCGCAGGTAGATCAGCGGCCGTATCAGGTCCGTCCAGGACGCCTGCACCTCGAAGATGAAGGTGACGATCAGCGCGGGTCGGCACAGCGGCACGGCGATCCGCCAGAACAGCGTCCGGTAGCCGGCACCGTCGACCCGTGCGGCCTCGAACAGCTCGCGGGGCAGCCCGAGGAAGAACTGGCGGAGCAGGAAGATGTAGAAGGCGCTGCCGAAGAGGTTGGGCGCCCACAGCGGCACCTGGGTGCTGGCCAGGTGCAGCTGGTTCCAGATCAGGTACTGCGGGACCATCGTCACCACGGCCGGCAGCATCATCGTGCCGACGACGAGCGCGAACAGGACGTTCCTGCCGGGAAAGCGGAAGTAGGCGAACCCGAAGGCCACCACCGCACTGCTGGCCGTCACCGCGACGGCAGCCGCGAGGGTGACCGTCACGCTGTTGCCCACCCAGGTCAGCAGGGGGACGGCGTGCCAGATGGCGGTGTAGTTGGACAGCTGCCACACGTGCGGGATCAGGGCGTTGTCGAAGACGTCCTCGGACGGCTTGACGGACGCGCTCAGCAGCCAGAAGAACGGGTAGAGGAACACGACGGAGGCGGCCGTCAGGGCGAGGACGCGCACCAGCCGCGCACGGAGGCCGACCCGGTCCCGTCCGCCCGGCCGCCGGCCCGGTGCCCGCTCCGGCGCGCTCGCTTCCTCCGTGGGTCGCCGGGGCGCCCTGGTCTCCTGTGCCGTGGTGAGCTGTGTCATCGCTCCTCCCCCTCGTAGTAGACGAACCGTTTGCTGACCTTGGCCTGGATCACGGTGATCGCGAGGATCACCAGGAACAGCAGCCAGGCCAGCGCCGAGGCGTACCCCATGTGCATGTACTGGAAGGCCTGTTGGAAGAGGTAGACGACGTAGAACAGCGCGGCGTCGTTGCTGTAGGTCTGGGAGTTGGAACTGCCGAAGAAGGCCGTGTACGCCTCGGTGAAGGTCTGGAGGGAGGCGATGGTGTTGACGATGAGGGTGAAGAAGAGCGTGCCGGAGATCTGCGGCAGGGTGACGTGGCGGAAGGACCCCCACCGGCCCACGCCGTCCAGTTCGGCGGCCTCGTACAGGTCGCGGGGGACGTTGCGCAGGGCCGCGAAGTAGATGATGACCGTGGAGCCCACGGACCACAGGCTGGTGAGGACCAGGCCGGGTTTGATCCACGCCCCGTCCGTGGTCCAGCTCGGTCCGGTGATGCCGAACCAGCCCAGGACGTGGTTGACCAGCCCCACGTTGCCGTTGAACAACAGCAGGAAGAGGATGCCGACGGCGACCGAGGGGGTCATCACCGGCAGGTAGAACACCGTGCGGAAGAAGCCGGCGGCCCGCCCGGCCCGCAGCAGCAGCATGGCCAGCACGAGCGCGAACGCCATCGACAGGGGCACCCGCAGCGCGGCGAAGACCAGGGTGTTGGCCAGGGACTTGGCCACCGCGGGGTCCGCGAACAGCTGCCGGTAGTTCTCCATGCCGACGCCGTGGGTCGCGCCGATGCCGTCGTAGTCGGTGAAGGACAGCACGAAGCTGGCGACCATCGGTCCTGCCGTGAAGACCACGAACCCGATGAGCCACGGGGAGAGGAACCCGTAGGCCGCCCACGTCTCACGGCGGCGCCAGGCCGACCACCAGGCCGCCCGGCGGCTCGCCCGCGTGGTGGGGAGGCTGTTCGCCGTACCCGTCAGGGCGCTCATCGCCGGCCCTCGTTCGCGATGTCGAGGGCGTTCTGCGCCTCTTTCTGTGCCTGGTCCAGGGCCTGCCGCGGCGTCTGCTCGCCGGAGAGCACCCGGTTGACCGCGTTCTGCCAGGCGTTCTTGAACTCGCTGCCGGCCGCGTTGGAGGGCACGGTGAAGCCCTTCTTGGAGAGGGTGAACAGAGTGCGGGTCGCCTTGTCGAACGCGGCGATCCCGGTGGGCTTCCACACCTCGCGCTCGATGGTCTGGTCGGCGTCGAGGTTGCCGGTGAGGTCGCCGGTGTAGGGGTGGCCGGCGGCGCGGACCTGTGCGGCCTTCGCCTTCGCCGCGTGCACCCAGGTGCTGGTGGCCGTCATGGTGGTCACGAAGGTGCACGCCTGCACCAGGTGCGGGGAGCCCTTGGGGACGGCCCAGCCGTACCCCGACGTCCAGTTGAGGTCCTTGCCCGTGCGGTCCTTGAAGGTGTCGGTGGCCAGGTCGACGTGGGGCGAGGTACTGGCGAGCACGTCGACGTACCAGTCCTCCATCGGCATCGCGCCCACCTGGTCGCGGGCGAACTGGTTCCGTGCGCCGAACTGGTCGAAGGAGTCCCGCAGCGACTTGAACCTCCCCCAGCCACCCTGCGCGTCCACCAGGCCGACGGCGTAGGTCAGCGCCTGGACCACCTTCGGCGAGTTCAGCCGGGCGGTGCGCCCGTCGGCGCTGAGGAGGTCCGCGCCGTTGGCCTTGGCCCACAGCGGGAAGAACTCCGGGATCTTCGGGTCGAAGCCGATGCGGGTGAGCTTGGAGCCGTCCGTCCTCTTCAGCTGTCCGGTCAGTTTCCGCAACGCCGGCCAGTCGGCGGTGGTCAGCTTCTTCGCGTCGGTGCCGTTCTCCTTGAACACCCGGTCGTCGATCAGGAGCAGCCGCGAGTCGTAGGAGTCGGGCAGCGCGTAGACCGTCCCGTCCAGCGAACCCTCGGCCAGCGCGGCCCGGTTGTACTGGCCGGTGTCCACGTGCTCCCGCTTGAGGCAGTCGGTGAGCGGGACGAGGGCACCGCGTGCCGCGTAACCGCCGATGAGGGCACGGTCCATGTGGACGACGTCCGGCGGGTCGCCTGCGGCCACCGCGGAGAGGAACTGCTGTTCGTCGAAGGCTCCTTCGTTGACCTTGATGTTCAGGCCCGGCAGGGCGGCGCGGGCGGTCTCGATCCGGTCCGTGGCCAGCGCGTCCCCCATGCCGTACCCCATGGTGGTGAAGGTGGTGGAGCTGCTGTCCGCGAAGCTCACGCCCCCGCATCCGGCGAGGGCCGGGAGCAGGGCGAGGGCGGTGAGGAGTCCGAGTGTCCGGTGCGCTGTTCCTTGGTGTGCTGCCGCCATCGTCTCTCCTTTGAGCATCCCGGCTACACAGGGGGACGACGGTTGGACGGGGCGGTTCAGCGGTGTGGAGACCCGCGTTCCCCGGTGTGGCATCGATCCCACATGAGAACGTAACCACACCCTTGGGCGGCGTCAACGGTCGTGGCACGGCGGGTTTTTCCGAAGAGCTGCGGGCTGCTGCGGAAGCGCCGCCTCTCCCAGCCGCCCGATGGCCAGGGCTGTCCGGGGACGGGCGGCCCGGGAGGTCAGCGCCGGCTCGTCCCGAGCCGCGCGGCCGGAGCTGCCTGCCGGTGGAAAACGTCTCGACAACACCCCCGGCCGACGGGCAGAGTTGCCGCCCGTGACCAGCAGCGAACTGTGGACCCGTGCGGTGGCCGAACGTTACGACGCGGAAGAGGGCGAGAGGACTTCCGCCGCCTTTCTCGCACCGGCTCTCGCCTTCCTGGCGGAGCTCGCCGGAGACGGCCGGGCGCTGGAGTTCGCCATCGGCACCGGACGGGTGGGGGTGCCGCTCCGCGAACGCGGCGTGCCGGTGGTGGGCGTCGAACTGTCCGAGCACATGGCAGCGGTGCTGCGGCGCAGGATCGACGAGGAGTCGCTGCCGGTGACCATCGGGGACATGGCCACCACCGTCGTGCCCGGCGAGTTCAGCCTGGTCTACCTCGTCTACAACACCATCTCCAACCTGCTCACCCAGGACGAGCAGGTCGAGTGCTTCCGCAACGCCGCCCGTCATCTGCGGCCCGGCGGCCGGTTCGTCATCGAGCTGTGCATGCCGCCCCTGCGGTTCCTGCCACCCGGCCAGCTGGCGGTGCCGTTCGACCTCTCGGAGCGGCATCTCGGCTTCGACACCGTCGACCTGGTCGAGCAGGTCCTCGTCTCGCACCACTTCACGCGCGAGGGTGAGGACGGCCACTACCGCCGCGACAGCTCCAGGCACCGGTACGCCTGGCCGGCGGAGCTCGACCTGATGGCGAAGATCGCCGGGCTCGAGCTGGAACGCCGGGTGGCGGACTGGGCCGGGGCGCCGTTCACCCAGGACTCCGCGCAGCACATCTCGGTGTGGCGCAAGCCGGCCTGAGGCGGGCGCGGCAGACGGGGCCACACCGGGCGCCTCAGACGCGACCGCCGGCTCCGGGGGCCGGTTACGGCCCGGGGGCCCCGTCGCCCCGGAGCGCGATGGCGGTCCGTACCCGGCTCAGGGTGCCAGCACGACCCTGCCGAACACCTCTCCCGCGTCCATCAGCCGGTGGGCCGACGCCGCCCGCTCCAGCGGCAGGACTCCGTGCACCACCGTACGCAGGTCACCGGCCGCAGCATCGGCGAACTGGGACGACCGCACGGTCTGCCGGTCGGGCCCGGGGACGGCGTCGGAGCTGAAAGTGGCGAACGACCACGACTTGCGGAAGGCGTCCATCAGCCGCATGCCGAAGTCCGCCGGCGGCTGCCCTCCGACCACGCCGACCATCACGTACCGCCCGCCGGTAGCCAACCTGCCGAGAAAGTCGGGGAGATGAGGCCCGCCCACGACGTCGACCACCACGTCGAACCTGACCGGCGCGCCCGGGCCGCCCTCACCCGTACGGTCCAGAACATGGGTGGCGCCCAGATCGCGCAGGCGGGCACCACGCTCCACCGACGAGGTGGTGACCGCCACCGCGCCCGCGCCGGCCCTGGCTGCGAGCTGGACCGCCGTGATCCCGATGCTGCCCGCCGCGCCGCGCACCAGAACCGTCTCTCCGGGCCTTACTGATCTTTTCGTAAGTTCGGTGGGTGTGGTGGGTGGATGGTCAGGCCGGTATGGGCGAGGAATGACCATGGCAGTAGGGGGTTGGCGTT